>BQJT01000359.1 GCA_021604845.1 Cyclobacteriaceae bacterium | reverse complement strand
TTACCAACCAAATCCCGACAGATTAAGAGATTGGATCAGCACTCCCAGGGGTAATGGTTATGAATCTTTGCACACCACCGTTATGAGTAGCCCCGGCCAATGGGTAGAGGTACAAATACGGACCCGAAGAATGGACGACATTGCAGAAAAGGGTTATGCTGCTCACTGGAAATATAAAGACGACGCTGGGAATGGACAGTCATCCGGATTGGAAATGTGGATTTCAGGGGTTAGAGAAATGCTGGAACAATCGAATAGTTCGGCCATTGAATTTGTTGATGATTTTCGTTCCAATTTATTTCATGAAGAGGTATTTGTGTTTACTCCTAAAGGTGAGCTAAAAACACTGCCCCATGGAGCTACTGCACTTGATTTCGCATTTGACATCCATACGGAAATAGGAGCCCGATGCCTGGGAGCCAAAGTAAATCAGCGTCTGGTGCCTTTGAATCACTTGCTAAAGAACGGAGATCAGGTAGAAGTGCTGACTTCTAAAAAGCAGAAACCCAGTGAAGACTGGCTAAGGTTTGTGGTGACATCCAAAGCCAGGTCAAAAATTAAGGATGCTCTTAAAGAAGAACGCAAGGAAGCCGCCGGCGAGGGAAAGGAAATTGTTAAGCGGAAATTACGGCAGATGAAACTGAGGTTGAACAACGAAACGGTTGAACAATTAAGGGCTTATTTCGACGAAAGAACGGTGTTGGATTTTTATTACAAGGTTGGTAAGGGAATTATTAATGCCAAAGAGATAAAGCATTTCAAAGAAGCCCGTTCCAATATTCCCAAAGACCCCAAAGACCGAATTGAGGATGCAGCCTCTTTTAAAAAACAGATTGCCAAAGTAAGGGAAACGCAGAGCGATATGCTGCTGATTGGCGAGGATATGGATGTGGTTGATTATCGCCTGGCCAAATGCTGTAATCCTATACCCGGAGATGAGGTATTTGGATTTGTAACGGTTAACGAAGGTATAAAGATACATCGCACCAGTTGCACCAATGCCCCTGAACTGCTATCCAACTATGGGTATCGGGTAGTAAAAGCCAAATGGTCCAGCCAAATGGACAATGCATTTCTGACCGACTTAAAGATCATTGGCACCGACCGGGTTGGACTAATCAATGACGTGACTAATATCATATCAGGGGAATTAAAAGTAAATATGAGAGCAATGGCCATTGCAACGGACCAGGGGATATTTGAGGGTAAAATCACACTTTATGTACAGGACACCAGGCATCTGGAAGTGATGATAAGAAAATTACAGAAAGTGAACGGAGTGGTAAAGGTTACCAGAATCGATACTACCAAATGAAAATAATATTTTAGAATGACCTATATTTGCTTTGGCGCCTATGGGGATGGATAAAAATACATTTGGAGAAGTAAGAAAGATTTTCACGGCATACCTGGAAAATAAAGGGTTGAGAAAAACTCCGGAAAGGTTTGCTATACTGGAAGAAATATATGACAGGGAGGGTCATTTTGACGTTGACTCCCTGTATATCAGTATGAAAAATAAAAACTATCGGGTAAGCCGGGCCACAGTTTATAATTCCCTGGACTTATTGATGGAATGTGATCTTGTCAGCAAGCACCAGTTCGGTCAAAACCTGGCCCAATATGAAAAATCTTATGGCTTCAAACAACACGATCACCTGATTTGCACCGATTGCCATAAAGTAGTGGAATTTTGTGATCCCAGGATTCAGAACATTCAGACCACTGTCGGAGATATGCTAAAGTTTAAAGTGCTGCATCACAGTCTTATTCTTTATGCTGCCTGTAAGGACAATAGTTGTCAAAACAAGAAATCATGAAATATCAATACGAAATCCAGGATGCCGTATTTGTTCTGTCCCTGAATGGTGACTTAATTGGTGAGAACCGCGGACCGGAGTTGGTGGAATTGGCCAACGAGCAAATCAATAACCAGCTGAAACTTTGCGCCATTGACATATCTCAAGTTAGGTTTATTAACAGTAGTGGTATTGGAGTATTGATTACCTTATTAACAAAATTCCGTAATGTTGATGGTGAAGTTGTATTAATAAATCCTTCTGAACAAGTAAAAAAATTGTTGATTATTACCAAACTCAACGCCATTTTCACCATCGTGGATACCAAGGAAGAGGCGTTTCAAGAGTTAAAAAATTCATAGCACATAATGAGCGTAGATGTATTATTAGGCCTTCAATGGGGAGATGAGGGCAAGGGAAAGATTGTGGATGTAATGGCTCCGAGTTATAAAATCGTTGCCAGATTCCAGGGTGGCCCTAATGCCGGGCACACATTGGAATTCGATGGTATCAAGCATGTATTGCACCAGATACCATCAGGTATTTTTCGGGAGGAAATTAAGAATATCATTGGTAATGGCGTAGTGCTGGATCCGGTAATTTTCTGCCAGGAGGTTGCAGCGTTAAAGGATCGGGGTGTTGACGTGATAAGTAATTTGTATATCAGTAATAAGGCGCAACTGATTCTTCCTACCCACGGACTATTGGATGCCTGCTATGAACAATCCAAAGGGAATGAAAAAATTGGTAGCACACTAAAAGGCATTGGTCCCACTTACCAGGATAAAATTGCCAGATTGGGATTAAGAGTAGGAGACCTGTTGGCTGATGACTTCATGCATCGATATCAGGCCCTAACTGAGAAACATCGCAGTATTCTTGATTTCTATGGATTCTCCTATCAGTTGGAAGAAAAAGAGCGGGTGTTTTTCCAGGCAGTAGAGAGTTTGCGCAAGTTTCGTATTACCGATACTACCTACCTGATTAATAAGGAGATTCGAAATGGGTCTTCGGTATTGGCGGAGGGCGCACAAGGATCTTTACTGGATATAGACTTTGGCAGTTATCCTTTTGTGACCAGTTCCAATACAATGATTGCCGGAGTTTGCTCCGGATTAGGAGTAGCTCCTTCTACTATAAATCAGGTTTATGGAATTTTTAAAGCATACTGCACCAGGGTTGGCAGTGGGCCGTTTCCCACGGAGCTTCATAACGAGACCGGAGAAAAATTGAGGAAAATCGGGAATGAATTTGGTGCAACCACCGGCCGGCCACGACGTTGCGGTTGGTTAGATCTTCCAGCGCTAAAATACGCTATCATGATTAATGGTGTTACCCAGTTATTTATGATGAAAGCTGATGTACTTAGTGATTTTGAAGAAATTAAAGTCTGTACCCACTATAAATTACCCGATGGTCAGGTAACTGAAGAACTACCTTTTGATATAAATCATCTCAAAATAGAGCCAGAATACGACACATTCCCGGGATGGGAGCAAGACTTGCGTGGCATTGATGACTTTGACCGGATGCCCGGGGAATTACTGGCCTACGTCGACTACCTTGAACGAAAGCTCGAGGTGCCAATCAGTATTGTTTCAGTTGGCCCTGATAGAACTCAGACCATATTAAAGGGGAAGAATTTGGCAATTTAGTTTACTGAAGAGGTGTTGTAGGGGGAATAATTTTAGTGGTGGGATAATATTTTTGATTAGATATTTTGCGGGTAAGTAAAAAGGGGTTAGTTTTGCGTCCGCTTAGAGTAAAAAGGGAGTAATAGGGGATGGTAGCGGGCAG
>BQJT01000358.1 GCA_021604845.1 Cyclobacteriaceae bacterium | reverse complement strand
ATTTCCAGCTGCTTTGCTATACCCTCCCGGGTAAGATTCCCTATATTGACAATTACAATATTGTCGTTCTGATGGGCATCAGGGTCCTTGCGTAATTGTGAAAACACAATATCGGTAACATCCATGTCGCTAATGGCTTCACCGATCGGATTTAACACTTCGAACGCACTAAAGATCCCGCCACCGAAAAAGATCAGAGCAAAGATGAAAGCTGTTGCTAATAGATTGTCAATCCAAAATTTACGATCAGTAACTTTCCATAGATTTTTAAGCATACTACAAAGCTTGAACAAAGTATAAATTACCAGCGGTACCGCGTTATTTAAAAATTTTTTTCTTACTTGATCTGACCAATGCAATATTTAGACCCAAATAGAGTTTCCGCAGATCAATACATAAACGGAGTGCTTGAGGGTGATTTAGTTATGCTCGCCAGAGCCCTGAGCCTGATTGAGAGCAGCCGTATAGCGGATACCTCTCTTAAACTTCGAGTGCTGGAGGGAATTCTTCCAAAAACAGGGAACGCGCTCAGAGTTGGAATTACCGGAGCCCCCGGTGTAGGTAAAAGTACTTTTATTGAGGAACTTGGGTTAATGCTGGTTGAAAAAGGGTACAAGCTGGCTATACTTACTATAGATCCATCCAGTCAGCGTAGCCGGGGGAGTATATTGGGCGATAAGACGCGTATGGATAAACTGAGCAAGAGCGATAGCGCATTTATCCGCCCCACTGCTGCCGGTAGCAGTTTGGGCGGTGTAGCCCAACATACTCGTGAATCAATACTTCTGTGCGAAGCTGCTGGCTATAATGTTGTTTTTGTGGAAACCGTAGGAGTTGGCCAATCTGAGATTCAGGTACGAAATATTGTCGACTATTTTTTACTTCTGATGATTTCAGGAGCCGGTGACGAACTGCAGGGGCTGAAGAAAGGTGTGATGGAAATGGCAGATGGATTGGCAATTACCAAAGTTGACGGGGAAAATATTCATAAGGCCAAACTGACACAAACTACCTTCCAAAATGCTTTACAATATCTGGTACCAGCCAGTAGTGAATGGCAACCGAAGGTATTTACCTGTTCCGCGTTCAACAAAACCGGGATCGAAGACATCTGGGACAATGTTGAACAGTATTTCCAGCAGATGAAAGATAACGGATACCTTGAACATCAGAGACAAAATCAACGATTGATTTGGTTGGATGACTGTATGAGATCCGAAATCACCAGACATTTCCAACAAATAAATAAGGATGAAGGAAGTTTCGAGCGATTAAAAGGTCAGGTTCAAAAAGGGACCATACTTCCCAATAGGGCGGTAGTGCAGATCATTGAACAACTTATTAGCAAGTAACCAAATACTGCACAGGTCTCCTTCGGTGGATTCAGCGGAGCTGCCCGGAGACCCATGCAGTGAAAAACTGATTACTACTTTGGTCAAAAACTGAATACTTACCACCGATAACAGATTTACCCGGGACTGTATTGAACAACTGCCTGACTGGCAAACCTCCCAGGTTTTGTAATTTTATAAGATAAGTGGTGATTAGTGAGGAATATGTCCTGCACCCGAAATCAGGTGCAGGTTTTAAAAAATAATTGCATCTTACATGATCTCGTTTGATGAACCAGGGTTCCATAGCTGAGTTTTTGAAGATCTTGTAACATTGCTTTAATGGTGATTAAGGCAATGTTTTGCTAAAATCGACAAATTTATCGCCAATAGTAAGTTCGGTTCAATTGCAAAACTTACATAGGTATGGTTTTCACCGAATATCAACAATTTTGAGCATTCCATTCTTACTCGGTAAGCCAGGCATGGTAATGAATATTGTACTTTTGCAAGAACAATTAACATTGAAGTGTAATAAAACAGGAATTAAGTCTTGGAAAGCTCCAAAATCACTCAAATGCAGCACTAAACCTACATCCGAATCTATCTGGTTATTTATCGCCGGCTTATACTTCCGGCTCCTGATGCATCGGATATTACCCTTTCAGGGTTCCCATAATACTTCACGGATCCGGCACCACTTGCATACGCGTCAATCTCTTCGGAAGCAAACACTACTGCTGAGCCTGCTCCGGAAGCCTTTGCCTGG
Source organism: Cyclobacteriaceae bacterium (assembly GCA_021604845.1). Lineage (GTDB taxonomy): Bacteria > Bacteroidota > Bacteroidia > Cytophagales > Cyclobacteriaceae > SZUA-3. The sequence goes on along the minus strand of BQJT01000358.1, from coordinate 1,496 downwards.
GTATAACGGCTTTTTAGATTCTGGGCTTTATAATCTCCAGCCCCCGACAACCTTACGTTTTGTGTTTTGGTAGTTCCGGAAATATCCAGATCTCCCGCACCACTCACCACAACTTCCAATGATTCCGAATCTATTTCAAGGGTCATATCTCCGGCACCACTAACCCGTATATCCAGGTCATCAGCCCTTATTGAAGTTTCTGCTTTTACCTCCGAGGCTCCGCTAACCTCCAGAGATTCCAGCTGGTCGAAATCGATATAAATTGTGACTTCATGGTTATCTCCCCAGGACCAATCCCATTTCATATCAATATGCAAAACCGATCCTTTCACTTCGGTACGTACTTTTTCAATTATATCATCCTCTGCTTCGATCACCACCTGATGCTTGCCTGATTGATTCAAAACCACGTTAAATGCCCCTCCTAGGTTAATTCCCTTAAAGGGTCCCAAATTACGGACCTGGCTGGAAACCGGATCTATGCAGGATGAGAAAACTAATCCAGGCATTAATAATACAGTTACTATTAATAGATTTTTTAGGTTAAACAGAACGGATCGATTCATTTTAGTAGGTTGTTTGTTATTATAGACTCAAGTCTACAGCTTCAGGTTGCATGCAACCGGCAGATTTCCGTTCCGGTGGTTGATCAAATAAGTTGTTTACCTGGTAGATCGGGGCTTTGTCTAAGTTTTGCTATACTTGTCAGATGTTAAAACCCTCCTGGAAATATTTAAACATTTGTCTTATCAGCTGGGTGATTATGGTATCCTGTGGTGTCCCTGAAACAAGGCAGTTATCGGAAAGTCAGGGTTCCGCTGAGGCTGTTGAACTGGTGCATGCTAAAAGATTTAAAGTAAGCAAGGAAAATGGGACGACATCTCTATTGGTAAATGGGGGAGCGTCATCTGATCTTGCCTATGAGTATATCCTGATCAACGAAAACATCAAGCAGTACCGGCAACTACCCGGAAAGCATGTGATAAAAGTCCCGGTTCGGGAAATGGTAGTTACCTCCACCAGCCACGTTGCGTTTCTGGAACTACTTGGAGCCACCGAATATCTGGTAGGCTTTCCCAACACAAACTATGTATCATCAACCCATGCCAGGTCCAGAATAGACCAGGGTTTAGTTAAGGATATTGGCAGCGCCGACGGGATAAATTTCGAATCCCTGGTTGAATTAAATCCCGAGTTGGTGGTGCACTATATTTCCGGTCCTGATCGTGGTGAATTGGAGCTATTGGAACAAAGTAATATCCCGGTGGTTATCAATCTCGATTTCCTTGAAGAAACTCCCTTAGGAAAGGCGGAGTGGATCAAATTTATGGGAATTTTAGTTGGAAAGGAGGAATTGGCCGATTCGATTTTTCAGTCGATAAAAACGAATTATCTTGACCTAATGACCCGTACAGATAGTGTACCGGATCTTCCCAAAGTATTCAGCGGTATATTGTATGGTGATACCTGGTTTGCTCCGGGGGCAAAAAGCTTTG
>BQJT01000357.1 GCA_021604845.1 Cyclobacteriaceae bacterium | reverse complement strand
ACCCAATCATAGTACCTTACATTTTCCTAATTTTTTAAAAATAACGTCAGCGATATGAGTGTAGCAAGTGAAAAGCTAAAGGCCCTTCAATTAACCATCGATAAACTGGAAAAAACCTATGGGAAAGGGGCGGTAATGAAATTGAGTGATGAGCGGGTTTTAGATATACCAGCAATTTCTACAGGATCACTTGGCCTTGACATCGCCTTGGGTGTTGGGGGTATTCCACGTGGCAGGGTTATTGAAATTTATGGTCCGGAATCATCAGGTAAAACCACTCTGAGCATGCATTGTATCGCCGAAGCTCAAAAAAACGGAGGGTTGGCAGCTTTCATTGATGCGGAGCATGCATTTGACAAGGCATATGCTGAGAACCTGGGAATTGATATTGAAAATCTGTTGATATCGCAGCCGGACGATGGTGAGCAGGCGCTGGAAATTACAGAACACCTGATTCGCTCGGGAGCTATCGACTTGATTGTAATAGATTCCGTAGCAGCTCTGGTACCGAGAGGTGAGCTTGAAGGTGAAATGGGTGATAGCAAAATGGGCCTTCAGGCGCGTCTAATGTCCCAGGCTATGAGGAAACTTACCGGCGTTATCAGCAAAACAGGATGCTCCTGCATTTTTATTAATCAACTTCGGGAAAAGATTGGAGTAATGTTTGGTAACCCTGAAACCACCACAGGCGGTAATGCTTTGAAGTTTTATGCTTCCGTGAGGCTTGATATCAGGCGGATAGGGCAAATCAAAGAAAGTGCAGACCAAATTCTGGGTAACCGGACCAGGGTTAAGGTAGTAAAAAACAAAGTGGCGCCTCCATTCAAAGTAGTGGAGTTTGATATCATGTATGGGCAGGGTATTTCCAAGATTGGCGAAATACTTGACCTGGGTGTTGAATTGGAGATTGTAAATAAATCAGGCTCCTGGTTCTCATATCAGGGAAATAAGCTGGGACAGGGTCGCGATGCGGTTAAACTGTTACTAGCAGACAATCCCGAACTTTCCGATGAAATTGAGCAAAAGATCAGGGCCAAAGTGAGCGGTCAGGAAGATCCCGAGGCCGAAAAAGAAGCAGCAGTTACTTCAGAATAAATCAGGATCTGATCGCCAGCACCGGATCCATCCGGGCTGCCATTATTGCCGGCACAATACCACTGACGGTTCCAACAATGGCAGCAATGGTTACTCCCAGAATAATATTCTTGAGGCTCATTACGATTTGGAAACTTCCCAGGGGAATAAAAGTTGTCAGATAAACCAGCAGTAACCCGGCTAATCCTCCTATTACACTTAGAAAGATAGACTCAAAAAGAAACTGCCACAGCACAAAGAAGCTTTTTGCTCCCAGCGATTTCTGAATACCAATAATATTGGTCCGCTCCTTAACCGAGACAAACATAATATTAGCAATACCAAACCCACCTACCAGCATAGCGAAAAGACCTATTAAAAATCCTATAAAGGATAACTGATCAAAAAGAAGCGTCAGCTGATCAGATACCATCTCAGACCGGTTCAGCGCGAAATCGGATTCCTCCCGGGGTCTCAATCCTCTTTTACTTCTCATTAGACCGGTGAGCTCACCTTCCAACCTCCTCAGATTTGTATCGTCATCACGTCCTTTAACTGCCACTACGGATTCTACGCCCCACATTCTCCGGGTGGCATACATTTTCCGAAAGGCCTTGTAAGGAATGTAGCAATTTTCATCACCGGAAGGCATTCCGATAAAGTTATCCCCCTGGGCTTTGAGCACCCCTACCACGTTAAACCTCAGCCCCCTGATTTTAATGCTGTGTCCGGCAGCGGGAACATTTGGAAACAAGGCATTGGCCACTTTAGATCCGATAAGCGCCACATTTCGGCCAGACTCTATTTCCTGAAAAGTAAAATACCTCCCCTCACCGATGGGCATGTCGTAAACCTCACTATGTCCATAGGTGATTCCACTGAGGTTGATCCCGCTTATACTGTTGCTACCTGCTTTGACAGTTATTCCTCCCTTATCAGCAAAAATGCTGATACCAATCCCCTCCCTCATATTTGATTCAATAAATTTGAACTCGTCGTAACTAGCTTGTGGGCGTTGCATGTACTTCCACCAGGGGTAATCATCATCATTAAACGCCCAGGGCCATTTCTGAACATACATTACATTGGCTCCCAAAAATTCAAAACTTTCCCTTAAGCTTTTCTCCAGAGAATAGACCAGTGTAAGCACACCGATGATACTGAATATTCCCACGGTAACTCCCAACAGCGATAGGATGGTCCTCAGAAGATTCATCTTCAAAGCGGTCCAGGCAAACCTGAAGCTTTCCAAAATTAGTCTGAAGAAAAGTATCATATTTTACAACTTATAACATGCGGCTATTATCGGGAAGGTCATAAACGGTAAATCGCCAATCAAATTATGCATGGTGGACGTAACCGGTACAGCGCATTTGTAATTTAAACATTAATGTATCAATACTAATATTTATGGCTACAATTCATTAGATTTGCAAACTTTTACAACCCCGAATGAGTTCGATCAAAACTATTCATGAAGTTATCCGCTTTTAAGTTCGATTTGCCTGAGAAATACATCGCCCTTCATCCAGTTCAAAACCGGGATGAATCACGTTTAATGGTAATTAATAAAAAAGACAAAACCATTGAGCATAAAATATTTAAAGATGTAGTAGATTATTTTGATGACGGCGATGTACTGGTAATGAACAACACCAAGGTGTTCCCTGCCAGATTGTACGGCAATAAAGAAAAAACCGGCGCCAAGATCGAGGTCTTCCTGCTTAGGGAGTTAAACAAGGAAATGCATCTTTGGGACGTACTGGTTGACCCTGCAAGAAAAATCAGGGTCGGCAATAAACTGTATTTCGGTGAAGGGGATCTGGTGGCAGAAGTCATTGATAATACCACTTCACGGGGACGTACCATCAGATTTCTGATTGACAGCAGTGATGAAGAATTTTATAACACCATAGATACTCTTGGCGAAACTCCTTTGCCAAAACACATTCAAAGGTCTGCTGAACCGGAGGACCGCGAACGTTTTCAAACCATCTATGCGAAACACATAGGAGCTGTCGCCGCTCCTTCCGCTGGCCTTCATTTTACCCCGCAAGTAATGAAACGGTTGGAAATAAAAGGCGTAGCCATGAGCCCAATTACCCTTCACATTGGGTTGGGCACTTTTCGTCCTGTTGATGTTGAAGATCTTACCAAGCACAAAACCGATTCTGAAAACTATCGGGTAGATGCAAACACCGTCACACTGGTAAACAATGCCATGGCAGAGAAGAAGAGAGTATGCGCTGTTGGTACCACGGCTATGAGAACGCTGGAGTCATCAGTTTCCGCAGGGGGATTACTTAAAGAAAATGAAGGCTGGACTGACAAATTCATATTTCCCCCATTTGAATTCAAGATATGTAACGCCATGATTACTAACTTTCATTTACCCGAATCAACTCTATTAATGATGGCCTGTGCCTTTGGGGGCTATGATTTGATAATGGAAGCATACCAGGTTGCTAAAAAAGAAAAATACCGGTTCTTTAGCTACGGGGATGCAATGTTGATTATCTAATCA
>BQJT01000356.1 GCA_021604845.1 Cyclobacteriaceae bacterium | reverse complement strand
ATCACTCCATGGTCTACTGTCACGCCCTGATAGGCCGTAATGATCAGGTAAGAACCTGCTGTTAGGTTGCCTGTTGCTTCAAAGTACACATAACCATCTTGTGGCAGGGTGTAGCTGATCTGAAGGCTACCCGCTGCATCTGGTGATAGTGGGGTAGTTTGTACGATCAAATCTGCCGGGTTGAAGCTGGCTGCATCTAAATCACAATCATATACATTGCCAGAGAAGACAATCAAGCCATCTTCTTCACAGTGCTCTATCTCATAATTACCATTACCCGATACATCTACTATTGGTGCTGGGCTTGGTGCCTGAGTCACTGTGATGGTAAAGCTACAGCTGCCGGTATTGCCATAATCATCTGTAGCCTCATAGGATACATTGTAGACACCTGGTGACAATACATCACCGGATGCTGGGCCTCCTGTCTGAGTAAGTGTTGGTGATAAATCACAATCATCCACTACACTCACGGTCCAGTTTACTGGGGCAGCATCTTCACAACTTGGGATCTCTACATTCATATCTGTTGGGCAGTACAATACCGGATCTCTATTATCTGCTACATTGATCGTGTATACCATTACATTTTCATTGCCATTGAAATCCGTAGCCGTCAGTGTCAGGGTATTGGTACCTACTCCTGCAAATACTTCTACTGCATAAGTTGGAGTATTATCCAGGACCGTTACACTAGCGGATGGTGTTACACTTGGGTTGGTACTACTAGTGGTAATACTTGCTGCCAAATTCACTCCGGCTGATAAGCAGTTATCGTTTAGTACAACTGTCCAGGTGAATTGGGCCCCACACTCCCCTTCTGGTAAAGCATCATAATTGATCACCATATCGGTTACTTCTGCTCCACTGGCATCATACACGAGCTTTGTTGGGGGGTCTGTGTCTGTATTTTGTAAGAACAGTAGATCATTTGCAATCAGTGGGAAGCAAGATTCGCCATATGCACAGTTGCCTCTATCTACTAATTCCATTCTTACTCCATAGGTATCTTCTCCTAAGCCTGGCACCACTATTGGGGCGGTGATTTGTATATCATCTCCTACTAGTAGCTCTCCACTATTTTGGCTGGTCAGATACACATCATAGGTTGCAGCACAGCCATGTTCAGTAATCGTAATCGTTACTTCTCCATCCTGGCTATCAGGACAAGTGGGCCCTACTCCTGTCATACTAATTGATGGTACTGGATAGCAGTTCGCATGGAATGGCCCATAAATCGAAGTGACTTCATTACCACTCAGGTTTTCTGTGATCGCCACTCGATAACACTCTCCATTGTTCAAAGAACCAGGAGCAATTGTTACCACATGGTCAGGCATATTCACAAAATCAAGGGCTGGGAAGCCATTTTCATCTTCCAGTGTCACGGTCCAGCTATCTCCTCCTGCAAATGGGTCCCAATCTAGTGTAATGGAGCCATCACAGTTACAGGTAATGGTATAACCATCTGTCACAAGGCCAAAGTCGAAGGAGAGGTTGTCCTGCGTATCCGGGAAGCCATTGATGCCTCCTGGCTGGTCACCTACGCCATTTTCACCTGTTGGCAAAGTAGCATTCACTGGAATGGTAAAGGTAGTTCCATTAGGGTCATTACTATCATAGTTAGGGTCTACTCCTGCTCCTATTACTGTTGGGGCTAAGCCACTTGGAATATCTGCTATTGATAGCTCATAACTGCCTGGTATCAAGCCACAGAACACAAACTGTCCATGAATACTGTTTACTTCATCTGAAGTTACAAGATAGGTTTGATTATCTCCGGTGGTTGCCAAATTATCATCTGGGCCACCCCATACTAGTTGCATCTCTACATCATCCATACATGGGCTCGAGAAATCATCCTGTAGGCCATCGCCATTCAAATCATCCCATACATAACTACCTACTTTATACAATGGTACTTTGTAATCTTCTATCTCACCAAACTGTACGGCATTGATATCCTGATTATCTGGAGCAGTGCCTCCATTCGGGCTTAAGCGGAAGCGTACAAAAGCGGCTCCACCAAAGAAGGTGGCACTTGCGGGTACATCAAAGCAGTAAGCTTCAGATATTACGCCGCCATCTGGTATGGTATTTCCATTCGCACTGGTGAAGCTTACTTCTTCTCCTGCTCCAAAGGCACCATCGCCATTATAGTCTACCCACATTTGAAGTACTGCATCTGCTCCGGTGTTGTTTACGGAAGTTACTTCTACACAAGCTGAGTGGCCTGGTATTAATGGAGAAGTAAACACGATACCATCTTCATCATCGCCAGCAGTTGCACAGCTACCAAAGGTTACAAGGCCAGTACCATTATCATCTCCTCCGCTCATCAAGCCAGCCATTGCTTCTTCCTGTCCGTCCAGTTCCACATCTACACAACTTCCTAAAAGCAAATCTTCACTTACGATATGCTTTGGCCCATCTGGGTCGGTGGTACCATAGCTATCTGGTAAATCGCCATAATCAAAGCCTACGATTTGTACCATATAGTCTTCTACCTCTCCACTCTGGGCAATACCTACAGACGTAGCAACTTCAGCAGGATTATTCGCAAGGCGAATTCTCATACCTACATCCTGTCCGATCACACTGCTTAATGGTACAGGGACATTCACACTTACTGTAGTTGCCATATCTGGCACAGGTGCTTCAAAGCGCTCTGTACCTGGATCAAAGGCGCCATCCTTATTGAAATCTACAAAGACTGCTATTGTCGCATCTGTTCCTGTCATATTCATCACTGGTATATCCAAAGTAGTGGTTTGAGTGATGATAAACAGTGGCAGGTTGTTTTCATCCAGGCCATCTTCATCATCCGGGTCACTGGTCAGTGGTGCAATCGCATTATCATCCCCTCCTGTTATGCCTGCATCGACACTTGGTTGGCCATCTGCTTCATCATCTACGGCTGAGCCGATCTTCAGGATTGGGTTGTCATTTATATCCGTTATAATCTTATGGCCAGGGCCATTATCGGCAAGAGACGTTTGATAATCTGCGGGTGTCAGGGGTTGTCCTGGATCGCCCGTTGTCCCGATTGCTACATCATTCAAATCGCCATAGTCAAAGCCCATTGATGGGGTGATGTAATCTTCTACCTCTCCATCTGGAGCAAGGCCGGTTGGGCTCATCACTATGTTTTGATCGGTACTGATACGGAAACGTACACCGATTGGTACGGCCAAATTAGCGGTTAATGGTGGAGTTACATCATCCAGGGTTACTACCGTAGCGCCATCTGGCACCATCACACTATACATCTCATTGACATCATCAAAATCGCCATCATTGTTCCAGTCTACAAACATCACCAATTTGGCTTCACTGCCGGTCATGTTCATTACACTTACATCGATATCTTCCGGGATACCGGTCATAAACATTGGCAAAATAACACCATCTTCATCTACTCCATCACCAAGGGCATCTGCACTTGGTTGTCCGTCTGTTTCAGGGTCTACGGTTGCACCTAGTTTGAGTAAAGGAGAGCTGGAGGGGATAACATGAGCAGCTCCCATATTAGCAAGAGTAGTTGGATAACCATTATTTTCTGGCAAATCTCCATAGTCTACAAGATAAACACCTGCATCAAAGTCAG
>BQJT01000355.1 GCA_021604845.1 Cyclobacteriaceae bacterium | reverse complement strand
CAGCAAAGAACGATATATCCATTGCCCCCCTCCTACCTCTATGGTACGCAAAGTGATAAGTTCGAAAATTTGGACTCAATGGTAAATCGCAGTGACTTAATATACATTTTTTGGGCGTCACTAAGAACGTCACTGCGATTTACCATTGAGTCCAAATTTTCGAACTTATCACTTTGCGTACCATAGAGGTAGGAAGGGGGCAATGGATATATCGTTCTTTGCTGTAGCAAAGGAATTTCACCAAAATATCCTTCCAGGTGCTCTGCAGTTGACTTCGAGATATTTTCTACTTCCAACTTTACCGTCATTTGTTTTTCCGTGAGTTCGGTTACAGATGCTAATTGCAGGGATTCAGCATTCCTGAAAGCCCCTTCAAACATATCGCGAAACTCATCCGAAACCAGGTTGTAATCCACCTGTGCCTTGGGCAAGGGGCTGGTATTTTCAGGAGATTCACAGGCAAATTGAAACATAACAAGGGCAAACAGGGTTAACTGAATTTTTAACATAGTATATAGTTTAAGATTGAACATTGAATTCTAATTAAACAGGCTGCCTATTTGTAGCATCTTTTACAATGCCAGGCTTAAAGGATTTGGCGCTGCCAGGCGCATCTTATCAATTGCCCTCTTGAAATGATCGATAATACCCGCCTGGACAAACGCCATCCTTTTATGAGATAAACCTACCAGTTGGTAGTGTCACAAGTTGGTACTGCGCAATATTTTAATTAATTATTCCTAACAGTAGGGGATATCAACTGAGTTGGCGGGCTTTGGCCACTCAATTTGAATTGGAGTAGACTAAAGATTATAGAATTGAATGAGGTTATCTCCAGTTGAATGGTAAACTGTCTCTCAACTGGCGGGAATTAATTATGGGTCAGCTTATACTTAATCCAGGGTGCTTTCTTCGATGATTCGATCATAGACCATTCTTGCATGGTCGTAGGCCAACTTTGCTTCAGTCATTTCAGCCTGGTCATATGTTTTGCTTTTTTCAATCCAGCATTGTTCAACTCCTTTACGGCACCATTCCGCACTTTTTTTACTGGTACGGATCGGTTGATTACCTACCAATACGAATACGGGGTTGGTATGTGATGAAGGAAATATACGAGCTGTAATCCAGCTGCTTTGATCCACCGGGATTTCGAACGTATAGTCCTTTAGTTCACCATTGGCCGGTACCGATACCTGCTCAACAGGTTTGCCATTCATCACAATTTCCAACATCACTTCAGAGTCTCCGGTTACTGCATTCTCAATTCCCCAGGGAACCGGATCGAAAGGACCTTCATCACCGATATATAACTTTTTGATGGTCAACTGTTCTTCTCTTCCTATTAGAGCCGCTGCTTTTACCTGAATCTTAACCGTTGAAGGTTTTGATAAGCTTATTTCACTTTTCCCTTCACCCATTAATGTTTGGTTTACCCTGAAATCTATCAAATGACTCATGCCATCTGAAACATAGTTAGCTCCCTTTTGAATACCCAGACACCAGTCATCGTAGTCCAGAGCTTGCTGTTGTCTGACATAGGACCTCCATACACCTACTCTAGCCCCGGTAATGCATGGAAAATCAGTCTCGCCACTGATTCTGGTACGAAACCCACAGTTTAAAGTATGATACCACATATTTAATTCAGCCACCGGCCAGGTATCTCCGGTAGAAATAAAGTCGACTGCAGGTACCTGGTTCCCTTCAGGTCCATCAACCAAATGAGTCACATCCACCACATACTCATTGGCCCCAATACTGTTATAGGGAGGGACCTCGTAATTTGGCAGTTCATCACTATAGGTGTTGATGCCGAATCCCGAATGTGCAGGGCCGGTGATAGCTCCCTGCTTTTTGGCCCACTTTAATGTGTTAAGACCCAGGGTTGGCCAGTGATCTTTGGACTCACCGCCCGGATATATCTGATCCCGTAGTCTTAATAATACCAGGTGACCTGAAACATGAGAGCCAAATCCGGATACCTCAACGTCATACCGTATGGTATAGGGGTATACCGAAGTATTATCTACCTGGCCGGTAAAAAACTGCTTTTGATAATCGAATCCGGGTCCCCAGGTTAGTACACTGCCTACTTTCAAATCTTCCCCCTGAATGTAGCGGGCCATAGCATCCGGAAGCACACCCTCGAGCGGGTCGATATAATGCGCACAACCAGCCGCGTGTATATGATGATCTCCTGACCAGTAGTTAAATTCTGAGGGGTCGATCCAGCGATTTAAGTTAAATGACACGTTCCCCCCCTGGTTACCAACTTCAACGGTTTTTGATTGCGGTATGTACTCCGGACCCCGAAGGCAAGTAATAGTATAAGTGCCCGGTGGCACTTTCAGGATATCGCCTGATGTCCTGTATACCTGAGGTTGAAACCAGAGATCCGGTGAAACCCTGTTGGTTTGACCAGGGAAAATCTGGCCATTCTGATCTCTGATTATTAATCCGGCCATTAGGTCATCACCGGTTTGGTCAGTGATCTGTTCAATTTCCAGGTCCTTAATTGGCAAGCTGTTAAACAGAATAGGTAAGTCACTTCGAAATCCTATATCCTGAGTGCCCTGGCCGACATCAAAACTTAATGTTGCTTCTCTTTTGCCTGACTGATTGCAGGTAACAAACACTACTCCATAGTTGACTTCCAGTCCGGTTAAATTCTGTTTGGCCGGTGAATGCAGCCAGGAACCTCCGGGCATGTATACTCTAAAATTAAAAAGGTCCTGGTTTTCCCCATCCATTTGAGAGTGAGTATGATCCAGCTGTTGTTTAGACTCAAGGGATTCATCCGAAGTAAGTCTCAACCTGCTGGTAACCCCTGCTTCATTAATAATCTTAACCAGGAATCGCTGTGGATGCTGATAGTACAGGCGTGCAGGTGCAGGACCCTGGGTTGACTTTACTCTGGATTCGGGATTTATCATAACATTTGCCAGACAAAATGAATCCAGCACTTTCTGGATTTCAACTACGTTTTTGTTGACGGTGTCGGCAGTGAGGGTATGTAGTTTTTTGACGGTTTCTTCTGGTAATGGCGATCCCAGGTATTCGAGTTTTCGAATAAGCCGATTGACATGTTTTGCAAATGGTTGAAATTCTACCTGTTCAATCACCTCTGAGGCGCTGCCGCTGCTGAAGTGTTCATTTGCGCTTTGCTTATCGGAACAGGAACAAAACAGCAATAAAAAATAAACTGTCGAAATATAGATGCTATTGGCCATTACTTTAGGGTTTGAATGGGTCAGCTAATAAAATTATCTGTGGTAATTCAATATGGTCATCAATTCCATTATTAGCAATTTAATGAGATGGTTTTGGCCGAACATTATGCTAATTAGTTGCTAATACCGTCAGAACTCCAGGTGGAAATTGAGATTGAGGCAAGTGGCCTAGCCATATCCCAGTTGATAAACACTGAATATGTAAATAATGATGGCTGCGAAAATTCCCATCATTATCATCCTTAACCACAGTTTATTAAAGTAGGCACAGGCAATCAATAGAGGTATTCCGAAAATCCTGAAAATATTAAGCCCATCATCCTGAATAAATATCTGAATTAGAATATTTACCAAAACATGAGCGCTAAGCAGCAAAAAAAATGGTTT
>BQJT01000354.1 GCA_021604845.1 Cyclobacteriaceae bacterium | reverse complement strand
CCACATCTGGAATCACTGAACCTTTATGGTACAGAAGTAACTGCCGAGGTTGTCGAAGTTTTAAAAACGCTGCCTTCGCTCAAGAAAGTCTTCCTATGGCAATCTAAAGTTACTGCTGAGGAGGCCGCTCAAATACAGGAGGCACTGCCGGAAGTAGCAATCGATGCCGGGATATCGTTATCCTCATAAAAGCCTTTTTCCGCGTTGGTAATCACAACCATTTCATTGTTTTCAGTGTCTGGTAATTGAAAGCGAAATTCATTCAAAGTATTACGCAATGAAAACATACCTGGTTTGCTGGTTATTGTTAATATTATCAACTGCCTGTCATCAAGATGACTTCTGCTGTGTTGATCCGAACAATGAAATTATAGATTCCTGGATATTGTTTGAAAGAGGGTGGTCTCCTGGAAGTGGCTATAACATAGATCCGGTAAGTGCCGACCCTCCGCAAACTATGGAAATCCGGTCAAATGGCCGTTTCACCTCCAACATACAAGGATTGGAAAAATATCAATATTTTGCAATTATTCAGGATCAGCAATGGGAGGTACTCGCGCTATTCGAAAACAGACCTCCGGAAAACCCCCAGCTGGACAAGCTGGAGCATAGCTATATTATAGAATTTCAGGAAAACGGAACCGTCAGGTTGTATTTCAGATTTTGCATTGAAGGCTGTCACCTTGGTTTGAGAAAACTAAACTAACTCAAAATTTAGTCATACAGCTGCTTGCTTCGCGGTTTGTTGAATTTTGAAATCCGTGGCAATTTTAGGTACTTCGCTTAAGTAGTACTAATTGCTTATGGATTTACAACTAAAAGACAAAGTAGCAGTAATAACCGGAGGTAGTGTAGGGATTGGCCTTGCGGTTGCTTATGCTCTGGCTGCCGAAGGAGCAAATCTGGTATTGTGTGCCCGAAACCGAAAACGACTTTTTCAGGTTACTGAGGATATCCAACAACAGTTTCCGGTAAACGCGAAAGCGATTCAGGCTGATGTCAGCAAGCCGGAGGACATTGAATCTTTGGTGAGACAAATTAATGGGCAATATCAGGGAATCGATATCCTAATAAACAATGCGGGGGTAGGTAGTAACGAAACCATCATGAATGCTGCTGATGAAAAATGGCAGTATTACTGGGATTTGCACGTGATGGCAGCAGTCCGTTTGTCACGTGCTTTAGTCCCGCTGATGAAAAATAATGGTGGCGGTGTAATTCTAAACAATTCTTCAATTTGTGCCAAGCAGCCTCTTTATTACGAACCAATCTATAATACCACTAAAGCTGCCCTATCCATGTTTTCCAAGTGTTTGGCCCATGAAGTAATTGGCGAGAATATCCGTGTGAACACAGTTAATCCAGGACTAATAATGACACCTGACTGGCGAAAAACTGCCGCCGAATTAGCAGAAAAGGAAGGTATCACTGCGGATGAATATCTAGATCGGCTGGCTAAAAAATATACTCCAATCGGACGCTTTGCTACCCCTGAGGAGCTGGCTAAATTTTTTGTGTTTCTATGTTCCCCAGCGGCAAGTTATTCCGTAGGGAGTACCTATTATGTTGATGGGGGATGGCTTAATGTGGTCAACTAGAGTTGCGTCGTGCCTGCTCCAACAGCCCTCTCCGGGGCTTGCGGACCAACAGTTGTTTCTACAAGCCACTAACCCTTTATCGGCTTAACCCGGATATTTCTCCAGGCCATAGTAAATTGCCGTTCACCGTCAATACCATGTATTTGCAGCCCAATAAATCCTTTGGGATGGGTTTTATAAACCGCTTCATTTACCAGGTCCTCAATCAAATGACCGTTGACGTAGGTTTGTATGCGTGGGCCATTAGCTACCAACCTGATCTTATTCCAACCATCGGGAATAAAATGGTCATGACCGTTTTCTAATTTTGCCTCTGATGAAAGCCATCCGGTTCCCAGAGCTTCACCATAAAGTACTCCGGTAGTTATGTCACCCATGTTCTGACGGATTTCCACCTGGGGTCCCCATACCCTGCCTGCCCGCCAATTGTGCTGGTCTTTCTCAGTTACCGGCCGTACGGAAGATCTAAACTGTATACCCTGATTTGTGATGGTATCAACCATAACTTCACATTCCAGTTCAAAGTTGTCGAACTCCTGCAGTGAACAGAGGAACGAATTGTGACTGTTGGCGGTAGTTCGACCAATAATAGCCCCGTCTTCTGCGGTGTAGCTATGGGAACCATTCATATGAACCCAGCCGTCCAGCGTTTTACCATTGAACAAAGAGATCCAACCATCGTCATCAAGCTGGTCATCATTGAAATCCGCTGAACGTGAGGTTAATTCATTGTCGGGGAGGGCAAATGCCATGACGTAATCTCCCGAGGGGGTACTGTTTTTGCCACCGCCTCCGGCAACAATAACTACATACTGTTTCCCATTTTCCATGTAGACAGTGGGAGTAGCGTATCCCCCAACTGGTAGCTGGTATTCCCATAGAAGTTTGCCGCGGCTTTTTTCAAATGCCCTGAATTTTTCGTCAGCGGTGGCTGCAATAAAAACCACACCGCCGGCAGTAGCCACTGCCCCTCCATAATTCAGCGTACCGGTATTTCTGATGCCCTGTTTTACCAGTTCGGGATATTCTCCCAAAGGTATTCGCCACACAAAATTTCCGGTAGATAAATCGATGGCATTCAGGGTACCCCAGGGTGGATCAATAGCGGGATACCCCTGATCATCCTTGAAAGTTGTATACCCCTCAATCGTATATCTCACCTTACCACTACCACTATCTTTAAAGTGCAGGATGTCTTCATTACTCCGCAGATAGGTTATCAGCGAACTTATCTCCCTTTTGTCGAACTGCGGGAAAGCGGGCATTATATTTTTCCCGTTGCGAATTATGTTTTCAATGTCGGATGTTTGGTTTGATATACTGTTGACACCAGGATAGGCAGGTACTGAACCTTTCCGGTCGATCCCATGACAGGAACTGCAGTTGTTTAAATATATATAACGTCCTGTTTGCAAGTTTGAGATGACTTTCTCAGCAGTTGGCCCATACACTTTCCTGAGTTTGGCCACAGTAGGAGCGTCGTTGGAATTGACATAGATGATCCCGTAATAGGGATCAAATGATCCGCCATGCCATTCTACGCCGCCAAATAATCCTGGACTGGAAATAGTGCCAACTTCACTTGGCGGTGTATATATGGGCCCATGGGCATATTTTTGAAAACTATTAAGTGCATGAGCCCTGGCGGGTTGAGATATATTGGTTAGATCTGCTTCAGTAATGCCCTGCTTAGTCAGTGGCGCTGGTTTAAATGGTATTGGTTGGGTAGGCCAGGCTTGCTCTCCCTCTATGGTCGAGGCGGGCACTTTCATTTCTTCCACCGGGAATAGCGGTTTCCCTGTTTCACGGTCCAGGACAAAGGTGAGGCCCATCTTTGTGAATTGTACTACAGCATCGTTACCGCCCTCTACACCATCAATGGTGACCAAAACAGGCGCTGGCGGGTTGTCGTAGTCCCAGATGTCATGATGCACTGTTTGATAATGCCAAATCCGTTCGCCTGTCAGTGCATTGAGCGCCAGCACACAATTTCCGAATAGGTTAATTCCTTTGCGATTTCCACCGTAAAAATCAAAGGCCGGG
>BQJT01000353.1 GCA_021604845.1 Cyclobacteriaceae bacterium | reverse complement strand
GGTCTCCATCCAGATCGCGGTGAAAAATTTGAACGTTTGCCGTATGCCCCCCGTTATCTGATCCATCGCTGGTGCTTCCCAAACCACCAAAAGTTGAGGTAATAATTTCCTCTTCGTTGGGGTATTTCTGTTTTAATTCCTCATTTAACTCCCATATCTTATCTTCAAACTCTACCATATACCTTTCGGTAGTGGCCTCCGGCGTACCTGATTTAAGCACCAGATCCACACTAAATCCCGAAAAAGGAATATTTGGAAAAAATGTTGACTTAATAATTCCACCAGCCAGTAATCCAAAGACCACCGGGAACAAGCCAATCAGGAACGCCACTGAGATTATTCGATATTTCATGGTGAACAGCAGGGCCCGGCCGTATATTTTTTCCCGTATGTACATGATCACCCGGTCCATGAATTTACGCACGCGGTTGGCTCGTTTTTTAGACCTGAGTACATGTGGTGTGCCCAAGTGCGCAGGGAGCACAAAAAATGCCTCTATCAGGCTAAATGCCAGGCTGGCAATTACCACCACGGCCATCTCGAAAAGGAACTCCATCCCTCCTTCCAACAAAAGCAGCGGAGTAAAGGCTATTATGGTAGTAGAAACAGAAACAAAAACCGCGGGCATTACTTCCACTGTTCCGTCAACTGCTGCCTGGTAGGGATTCTTGCCTTTTTCAAAATGGCTGAATATGTTTTCAGCGATTACGATTCCATCATCAACCAGGATTCCCACCACCAAAATCATCCCAAACAGGGAAATCATATTAATGGTAATACCTACAAAGCTTCCTATAATAAACATACCCAGGAAGGATGAAGGAATTCCCCAGGCAACCCAGAACGACAACCTTAAGCTTAGAAACAGACCCAGGGATATTAATACCAACAGTAGTCCGAATCCTCCATTGGTCATTAGCATCTCCAGCCTTTCCCAGAGCATATCCATAAAATCATAGGAGACGATCAGCGTAATGGCATTATGCTTACTGTTAAACTCCTCCGTGTAGTTGTTTACATATTTGGAGATGGCCAACAGGTCTTCTTCAGATAGTTTATCTATTCGGATGAAAACTGCTGTTTCGCGGTTCAGGGTAGACTTATTGGGTACCTCAGCGAATCGTTCACGGACTTCAGCCACATCCCTGACCAGCAGATTCCTGCCTCCTTCAGTGGAACGGATCACAATATCTCCAATGTGCTCGGCGCTGGTTCTTTTAGCGCGTGACCTGATCAATACCTCCTCCGTCTCTGTTTTAATAAGCCCTGCGGATATGTCCCGGTTGGTATTTCTTACCGCCTGGGCCACATCATCAAATGTTAATCCATAGCGCGCAAGATTGGTTTCTGAGACATCAATGGTGATTTCAATATCAGGGAATCCCATCACCGCTACCTGCGAAATTACCCCGGATGCCAGTAAGTCATCTTCAATATCCTCAGCTACCCGTTTAAGTGTCATTAAATCCACATCGCCGGTCAGGCCCAGCCACTGTGCGGTAGTTTGCGGTTTTTGTTTAAATATGATAGGCCGTTCCGCTCCCAGTGGAAATCCATTAATCCGGTCTACGCTATTCTTGATCTCCGTATATATTTCATCGATATCGTAGCCTTTTAAGGTAACCACATTAATAGTGGCAGTATTTTCAGAGGAAGTGGAAATGATCTCATCAATACCCACAATGTTGTGGATGGCTTCTTCAACCTTCAGGGTAACCCCCTCTTCCATTTCCTGGGGAGATGCCCCGGGATAAACCACCTGAATGGAGATGTTTCTGGGTTTGCTTTCAGGGAAAAAGGCAAGATTGATGTTGGAAAGCGCAATTCCTCCAAATATCAGCGTTACCGCGATAAGGATGTTTGCCAGTATCTTATACTTGACAAACAACATAACCATATGTCTTAAAGCGTTTTCCATTACTTATTTTCCGGAAGCTACCTTAGGAGATGGAGCATTTGCAATAGTGTCTCGCAGGGTGGTCACAATCATGTTATTGTGGGCATTGATCAATGGCTCAATAACCAAAATTTCCCCTTCATCAGGGCCATTGAATATCACCGTCTTACTGTTAACCCTTCTGGGGTTGATTTGTATCACTTTCAGGATCGAATCATTTTCAACGGTGAACACCTCAGATCCGCTATAAACCGCGCTGCGGTCTATTTCCATAGCATCCGGGATAACTACTCCGGGAATCTCAGCCTTTAAATAAAGACCGTCATAAATGAGGTTTTCGTTGGAAATAATCTCTATACTCACATCGATGGAATGCGTGGTTTGATTGACAACTTCACCAATGCGTTGTATCCTGCCCTCCCAGGACCTGCTTCCATCCTCGGTAGAAACTTCCACAGATGCACCTTCTTTGATCCAGGTGATATCCGACGCATCAACCGGTACGATTAACTCCAGTTTTCCGGAACGGACAATCCGTCCAATTTTACTGCCAGGGCTGACAAAGGCACCGGGTTCATAAAATACATCAGAAAAACTGCCGGCAAATGGGGCATATACCAAATGCTTGCTTAAGTTGGTCTCTGCCCTTTTTATATCGAAATAATTGCTGAAGATATTTTTGGTAGCCAGAAAGGTTTTTTCCTGATCTGTTTGATATTGCGGCATTTCGGGAAGGCTCTCATTAATATCGATGCTTTCAAAATAAGCACTCCAAATTGGATAGGACTCTGGGAAATCAATCTTCAAATCAGGAAGAATAGTGGCAAGGTCCCGCAGGAAGTTACTTTTTTGTGATTTTAAATTGAACCTGGATTCATCATCTTCCAAGCGGAATAGCAAATTTCCTTTTCTGAAATCCTGCCCTTCCTTAAGTGCAACGCTTCCAGGTAGAATCCTTCCACTTACTTCAGCAATCAAATCAATTGGTTCAGCTGACTCAACCCGTCCGAAAGTAACGATCCGTGTGTCTACGTCAGAATAAACAACCGGAACGGTATTAACATATTTGGGGGCGGCTTTAACAATGATCCTGGGTGGTTCCTTCTTCATACCGGCGAAAAACCCGCCCATCAGGATCATTAAAATCAATACGCCTACCGCAACAATAATGGTTTGCCTCTTTGTCATAAAAATGGTACAAATGCTCAATTATTTGTACGAAAATAATACAAAGATCTTTGTCAAACTCCGATTTTATTTGGAAGGCGGTTATTTGTTATGAGTTATGGGTTATGGGGTATGGGTTGCAGGGCGCAGGTTGCAGGTTGCAGGTTGCAAGTTACAGGTTGCAGGTTGCAGGTTGCAGGTTACAGGTTGCAGGTTGCAGGTTGCAGGTTGCAGGTTGCAAGTTGCAGGTTACAGGTTGCAGGTTGCAGGTTGCAAGTTACAGGTTGCAGGTTGCAGGTTGCAGGTTGCAAGTTGCAGGTTGCGGGTTGCAGGTTGCGGGTTGCAGGTTACAGGTTACAGGTTGCAGGTTGCAGGTTACAGGTTGCAGGTTACAGGTTGCAGGTTGCAGGTTACAGGTTGCAGGTTGCAAGTTGCAGGTTGTGTACGTCCCTGATATAGGTTGACCACTTAACAGTGGTACCTTATGAAAACAAATCTTAGAAAACTACGCAAAACTCGTCGTTATAGTGAATCATTTAAAAAGCAACTGGTAGCCGATTTCGAAAGCGGCCAATACAGTGT
>BQJT01000352.1 GCA_021604845.1 Cyclobacteriaceae bacterium | reverse complement strand
GCCAGTCAAAGCATACTTGGAACTATCAACAGGCCAATTTGGGTCAAGCTTGCTCTCAAATGTATATTATTGACCTGGATAAGGATGGTAATCAGGACGTGATCAGTGCATCAGCTCATGACTACGGTATCTGGTGGCATCAACAGCAGAAACCCGGTCAATTCAAAACACATCTGATTGACAGTTCCTTTTCACAAACTCATGGGTTGGCCATGGAAGATCTGAATGCAGATGGCTTGCCAGATCTGATAACCGGCAAGCGATTTTTTGCTCACAACGGTAAAGACCCGGGAGGGAAAGAGCCGGCAGTGCTATACTGGTATGAACTTCGGCACCAGACTGACCACACACCTTATTGGATACCGCACCTGATCGATGAAAACAGTGGGGTTGGGCTTCAACTGGTGGTCCGGGACATGAATGGTGATGGTCTCAAGGATTTGGTCATTTCAAATAAAAAGGGAGTCTTTCTATTTGAATCTTATTAACCGGCTCTTTATTAGGTGTGCAGATACAATCAGGTATGCTGACTTGATACCGTTGAGGTTAATACCATATCCAGCACACTGTTTCGTTAAAAATCAAAAATTTCCGCTATTTTTAAAAAAGTACCTTTCACCGCCTGAAATTGACACCACGTACACTGATTTTGAGATGGTTTATGCTTGTGCTGTTCCTTTTACCTTCCCTGATGGTAAAAGGTCAGTATGCAGAAACAATTCGCAGCGGAAGGCCGGGTGCTTCTATTGGCCCCTTCACTGTAGGAAGTAATGTATTCCAGATCCAGTCTGGTGTGAATTTGGGAAAAATGGATTCGGAAATTGAGACCGCTAGCAGTACTAATGCTACCACGGTGATCAGGTATGGTGTGCTGGAGTGGCTTGAGGTCAGCGCACTGGCAAATTATGCCAGTATTAATCATACTGAGCCAGGTCCCGGGTTCAGGAGTAAAGGGATCAATGCCGCCCATATAGGGTTCAGGGTAAATATACGGGATGGCAAAGGAAGAGGACCTAATATTGGATTCCAAAGCCGCTTGAAACTTAACGTTCTAAGTGAAGATTTTGATCAGCCAAGAGTAGGTACTGCCAGTATCCTGATACTTAGCCAGAGCCTGGGCAACAAGCTTGGGTTGACGGTAAATACAGGGATTGTAACCAGCGGTAATCCCGAAATCAAAAACCCTACCGGAAGGTATACGCTTAATCTGAGCATGCCTGTGAGCCAACGGGTATCGGTTTTCATTGAAAGCTTTGGCAGCCTGTTTGAAGGCGATCTCGACACGGCGTTTGATACCGGCTTGGCCTATTTAGCCAATCCTGACCTGCAATTCGATCTAAGCCTGGGGTACGGAAAGAATGAAGGTATCCAGGATTATTTTGTTGACTTCGGATTTTCCTGGAGAACCAGGTGGGGATCCGAGTGAAAGACTGACTAAAACTGCTACAACATTCCTGTATTCTGCACGTTTTTTGCACTATCCAATTATATTTGTCAACCTTTTTGAAAAAGCCATGATCCAACTAGCAAGATTATCAACAATATTAACACTGTTTGCATTTTTATATTCCGGTTGTGCGGTAAATCCAGTAACCGGCAAAAGCGAATTGATGCTCATGTCAGAGTCGCAGGAGATTGCTATGGGAAAGCAATCGGATCCGGCAATCGTGGCACAATACGGGCTTTATCAGAATGAGGCTATGCAAAAGTTTATTGATGAAAAAGGTCAGCAAATGGCGAAAGTGAGCCACCGCCCAAATTTGGACTTTGAATTTAAAATACTTGATTCTCCGGTAGTTAACGCCTTTGCGGTTCCGGGAGGATATGTTTACTTCACCCGTGGCATTATGGCCCACTTTAACAATGAAGCGGAATTTGCCGGTGTGCTTGGGCACGAGATTGGACATGTTACCGCCCGGCATAGTGCAAAGCAATACAGTAAGCAGCAGGTGGCCCAGGTTCTCATGGTGGGAGGGATGTTGGTTTCACCTGAATTTGCACAATTCGGGAATGAAGCGCAACAAGGCTTAGGACTGCTGTTCTTAAAATTTGGCAGAGATAATGAAAGCGAATCCGACAAACTAGGTGTAGAGTACAGTACTAAGATTGGGTATGATGCGCAACAGATGGCGGGATTTTTCCACACTTTAGACCGACTATCACAAGAGTCAGGCGCAGGTGAGATCCCTTCTTTTCTTTCCACTCACCCACACCCTGCAGATCGGTTTGAAAATGTCAAGAAAATGGCCACGGAACAACAGGCAAAATTATCCGGTCAAACCTTTAAGATCGAGCGGAATGCTTATTTGCAAATGGTCGACGGCTTGGTTTATGGAGAAGATCCTCGTCAGGGTTTTGTGGAAGATAATGTTTTTTATCATCCTGAGTTAAAGTTCCAGTTTCCTTATCCAACGGGTTGGAAGCTTCATAACAGCCCCACTCAAGTACAAATGGCCCCTGAGAATGGCAAAGCCCTGCTGGTTTTCACTATTTCTTCTGAAAAGAACCCCGAAGCGGCAGCTAAATCTTTTGCTGAGCAGTATAAACTTACTGTAAAGGAATCTGAAAAAACCAACGTCAATGGGTTTCCAGCCTTTTCTATGCTTGCAGAACAAAAAAGCGATCAGCAATCGCTTACCATCCTCAGTTATTTTATTGAGAAGGATAGTAATATCTATGTATTTCTTGGGCTTAGCAACACTGCAGATTTTAGTCAGTACGGACAAGCTTTGGCGAATACCATGATCAGGTTCGATAAGTTAACTGATTCCCGAAAATTAAACGTAAAACCTACCCGGATTAAGGTGGAAAAAGTCCCTCGCAATATGAACCTGTCTCAGGTATTTACTTATTTCAAAATTTCCGAGTCAGACCATAATGAACTGGCTGTACTGAATGGGATGGAGTTAAACCAGGAGGTCACAGCAGGATCAT
Organism: Cyclobacteriaceae bacterium; assembly: GCA_021604845.1. Lineage (GTDB taxonomy): Bacteria > Bacteroidota > Bacteroidia > Cytophagales > Cyclobacteriaceae > SZUA-3. Next base: position 742 of record BQJT01000352.1, on the reverse strand, counting down.
TAATCAAGGTGTTTACCAAATAGGGCAATATAACCCACAAACAATTTTTGACTTTGCACAAAACTCCTTTAAATTGACGGGATCGGTTTCCTTGAGAAACCACCGCACAATTTAAGAATGTGAATAAATCAAAAAATTATCTTCAGACCAGGTGGGATGCTCTGTATGCCTATCGATTTTATCTGCTGTTAATAGCAATAGCCTTGTTTATTCTGCTGCCAGCGTTCTTTCCGGAAAGGAATGAAGGAATAGTTTGGACCGTCAGCCGAACATTAATCCTGTTGGCCTGCATAAACATACTGAGATGCCTGGACACAAGAATACTGATTTCGATTGTGGTTTTGGCTCTGGTTGTAGCGGGAACAGATTGGTTTACTGTATCGAACAAGCAGGACGACTTTACCAGCCTGGCTAATCTGGTGCTATTCGGAATATTTGTTGCTCTTATTTCCTACGTGGTTTTTGACCAGGTTCTGAAATCTAGGGACGTTGATTTTCATATTATAGTCGGCGCTTTTTGCGGGTTTTTATTGATCGGTTTAATCACCATGATTTGCTGTACCTATTTTCATTTAAAGGACCCGGAAAGTTTTTCGAATGTGGAAGCGGGTATTACCGGGGTTGATGATATTTTATATTTCAGCTATATCACCATATTAACCATAGGCTATGGTGATATTTCACCCCTAACAGAAGAAACCAGACGTATTTCATTATTTTTTGGGCTTATCGGTCAGTTTTA
>BQJT01000351.1 GCA_021604845.1 Cyclobacteriaceae bacterium | reverse complement strand
GACCTTGCCACTTTTCACTACGAACCCGAACTGTGTCCAATACTGAGCCATGGCTTCATATCCTGTATTACCAAAAGTATTATCCTTGCCAAGCACCAAATAGTTAGACAAGCTATCCGCATTAGGAGGAATGCCTACTCCAGTACCTCGAAACCAATCTTCTGTAAAGAATTTAAAACCACCTATCGGTTTCGGACCTGGTTTCACAGTAACTACGATATCTGGCCGCTGCGCTGCCCAAAAATCACCGCTACAGGACCAAAAATCACCATGCCATGGCACCGACATATAACCAGCCACTGTACCTGGTTCCATTCGGTCAATAGTTTGACCATTGTATTGGATTTCATCTGCGAAGCGGAAGGGAGCAGCAAAGTATTCTGGCAATTCCATATAATAGGTGAGCTCAATCCCTGGGTGGAAACCTCCCCCAACAGTTGGCTCAAGGGCAGCAAAATCCAGTGATTTTGGTGTATCGAGGGTCACGGCAGGAGCTTTTGAGACAAATGAACCATTTACCCAGTGCTGAAATTTGTCCAGCTGGTGACGAGTAAGACTCAACCACTGGTTTGGAAAGTCTGTACCATTAAAGAGATTTTCCTCCCTGGAACCGCCATCCCCTACCAAATGAGGCATGAGGCTTCCCCTGGGTTCTCGCTTGGTCTTAAATGTGAGGCCTTTTGTTGTTATTGGAGGAGGTGGAAGATTCGGTGTCAATTCCCCGGGCTGTCGAAGCGCCTGAAATACCCGCAATCGGTAAATATTATTTTCATAATCCGGACTGGCCAGTCCGGTGTCCTTTTTCACCCCATTTTCAACTAAGCCCTTTAGGAAATCCCCTCCTCTGAAAGGGCGGTGACCATTATAGGCAGGCATATTCACCCAAGCATAGTCCGTTACTGTTTTTAGGATAGGATATATGTCCCGATAAAAGCTTACCGTTTCAAAGGCTGCGATAGCTGGCGACGTAGCCGATGTTTTCACCTCAGTCACACCGAAGGTAAGGGAAGTAAAACCAGGAGCCCCCTCAGCCAAGTATGTGTAATTATGATGGGTTCCTGTGATCGCATAATAGAATTTACCATTATAAGAGCTTATAGATGGGCCTTGTTTTGTTACTGCTCCGCCAGCAATATTCTGGAACGTGAAATCAAAGGAAGCATTCGGGTCGGGAAGTTCCTTGCGGGTATAATTATTGATCACAGCAAAGTTGCTCCATTTTGCCAGATAACACTTATGATCTTTCCCGGAAAAAGCATAATAGAGATCTCCATCAAAATAGTGAATGGAAGGGCTGAGTGTACTGCCAACCACATCTGCTTGCCCCACGGCTGTAAAGAGAAACATGGGATCACTATTCCCTTGTGGCTGGGTAGCCAGGTAATGTTTTTCATCCGTACCTGTAATCGCTAGATATAAGGCCCCATTATAGGTTGCCAGGGAGGGAGATACCTTAGTGGCCGGCGGAGAAGGAAGTGGAGGGAGTGGAGGATCTTGCTTGGGAGGAGGAGGAGAAGTAATTTCAGAAAAAGAGGAAAAATCATCATTAGAACTGGCAAGGTAAAGTTTCCCATCCGTTCCAGTGACCACGTAGATAAGTGTCCCGTTAAAGGCGGTAATTGCTGGCCCTACATTCGTGGCTTGTTGAGTCTTTAATTTAATAGAAGTAAAGGTCTTTCCATCTGAGGAAGAAGCCAGGTAATTATCTGAATTACTGGTGTAGGCAATGTAAAATTTGCCTGCAAATGAAGTCGCTGCAGGTGCACCTGTAACTGGTGTATTTATACCAGAAAGGGTAGTAAAATCGAGCGTTTTGGTATCTTTCGTTGTTGCGATTTTCAAGCCTTGAGCTGGATCGGTAAATATGTAACTGAAAGTCCCGCTATAGGGGTCAATCTCCGGAAACATATTGATTTGTAAATCCAGTAGAGATACCACATTATTCATTTGGGGTACATACTTTGGCGGAGCTACCCCAATCCAGGCGCGCTTAAGTGGATCACCCCATGGCTGCGCCGTTTTATCCGGTCGGGTCGAAAACACTTTTGCTGATCCACCTGCTGGCGTATATTTCACGGTAGCATTGATGGAGCCACCGCAGGTATCATCATACCACCCCGGGTTGTTAAAGTAGGAATTGCCATTTGAGTTTGGGTCCTTGTTCTGGTCCGTTTTGTTAGGGCCAAAATAGCCTACCCCTTTAGCAATGATCGTGGCAGGCTCCGTCAGGCACCCGGCCTCCCCTGCTCCACCAATGAAGACGAGGCGTCCAGCATCATCGGTTTCCAATCGACCCACATTTACCTGCTTTGATTTATAGGTGACCGTGGTATCCCCTTTTTTGCCAGGATCAATGAGACTACAAGGGATTTTAGCCTGCCCAATTCCATCAAAGATACTTCCCTCCAAATCTATTGCCCCGTTGCCTGGAGTTTGGCTGATGCCTGAAATGGTTTTACCTCCCGGATCAATAATTAATTTACTGCGTTTCCCGATTGGTAATTCAGCTTGTACATGTGGATTTCTGAGTGCTTTCGGATCAAAAGCATACTTTCCCTGAAAGGCATAGTTAGCCGCTTTTTTATTCACTACATCAACTTCCCAGGTCAGCGCTATGCCCTGCGTCGGGTCGTGCTTGATTTCCATCACCAGATTATCCTGCGCATCATAGCCAAAGACGCGAAAACGAGCTGCCTGGCGCTTAATGCGGCCTTGGGCATCTTTGTAATTTTGGTTCCCAGGATCGGGAACTTCGCCAAAGGTTTCCGGTCCGATAAAATATTCTGAACTATTACCCACCCGAGCCATACCAATGCCGGGGGAGACTTTTATATAGGTTACTTGATCGATTGACATGATTTTATTTATTAGGTTTAGGTTGTTTTACATACCAGTCTGGCCGGGTTTTAAGCAGTGGTTGATTGACTACATCTGGCAAGCCATCAAAGGGCGCATTTTGGGTAATAAAGCTAAAGTCTGACTGTTGTGCATTACCATGGCAGCCCTTGCAGCCACCACCGATGATCAGTTTTTTGCCTTGATGGATATTTGCCTTTCGCGGATCTTTGGTTCCATTGCTAGCATCTAGTGTCCCAGAGAAGGTGCTGAGGACGGTATTTGTTTCCACCAACAGATTGGAAAGAAAAAAATCGGTAGTATCCTGGTCATTGGAAGCCGGCCCTTGTACACCTACGAGCCTATAATATTGCCAAACCGTATTGCTATTAAGTGACTTCATTTGTTTGTGTACTTCATTGGTTACCTCAACGGTGGTCTGCTTTATCGGCGGTGTTCGTTCCGTTACATATTGCACTTTAGGACTTACAAAAGCATTTGAGTCTCGATTGAAATAAAAGACCGAATTAGCTCTAATAGACTGATTCAGGATATCTACCTGCTCGAAGGTCGCAAAGACATATGTGGGAAAATTTTTAGTCTTATGAATAATGTGTAATCCCACCAAACCATAGGGAAGACTATATTCTGTTGGTTTAGCAGGCACAGTTTCATAGAAAAATGTAGCACTTTTCCCGGAAGGAGGTTCTTTTATATAATAAAGAATCTCTGAGGTAATAAAGCGCCCCGAGTTGTATTCCTCCAGGGTCAATTGCCGCCAGGCAGCTTTGATCTCAATAGAGCCTTCCCGACCACCTATAACACCATGTGGAAAACAGATAATGGAATCATT
>BQJT01000350.1 GCA_021604845.1 Cyclobacteriaceae bacterium | reverse complement strand
CATTAACCTTGGAACTATTAAGATAAACACTTAAATTATAACATGAGCGATATGAAGTTACACCGGGTAAAAAATGGGATTATAGGAGGGGTTTGCGGAGGAATTGCAGACTACCTTGGATGGGACCGGGCCCTGGTCCGCACATTATATGTGATTATTTCAATATTGAGCGCGGCCTTTCCAGGAACCATTGTTTATATTGTGCTCTGGATTGCCATGCCGTTAAGAACCAGTGAAATTACCGAACGGTAGATTTTCAACATTCATTAGTCCCTAGCAATTAACACCATGATAGATGTTTGTTGGTGAAGCGTCAAGTCACCGTCCTTTAAAAACCATTGAACTTACAACAGACCTAGTGGTTGTTGGGGGTGGATTAGCCGGAACCTGTTGTGCATTGACCGCGGCGAGACATGGAATTGAGGTAGTGCTCATTCAGGATCGGCCGGTATTAGGCGGTAATGCTTCCAGCGAAGTCCGGTTATGGGCTCTGGGAGCCACTTCTCACATGGGAAACAATAACCGTTGGGCCAGGGAAGGAGGAGTGATTGATGAATTGGTGGTGGAAAATGTGTTTAGAAATCCTGAGGGCAATGCGCTGATCTTTGATACCATTCTTTTGGAGAAGGTGTGGGAAGAACAAAGGATAACACTCCTTTTAAATACATCGGTATATGAGGTAGAAAAAGCCACATCGAATTCAATAGCTGCGGTTACTGCTTTCTGCAGTCAAAATTCCACCAATTATAGAGTGCATGCACCTTATTTCTGTGATGCTTCCGGTGACGGGATCGTAGGATTCCTGGCAGGCGCAGCATTTCGCATGGGCGCTGAAGCTGCTGATGAATTTAACGAACCCTTTGCACCGGATCAGGAGTACGGTGAATTGCTGGGTCATTCGATGTTTTTCATGAGTAAAGACGTGGGTAAACCGGTAGGTTTTACCCCGCCGAAATTTGCACTTAAAGATATTACCAAAGTTCCCAGGTATCGCAATTTTAACGTTAAGGATCAGGCTTGTTGGATGTGGTGGATCGAGTATGGAGGAAGACTTGATACCGTCCATGACACCGAAACCATCAAATGGGAATTGTGGAAGGTGGTTTATGGGGTTTGGGATTATATAAAAAACTCCGGAAAGTTTCCCGAAGCGGAGAACCTTACCCTGGAATGGGTGGGACATATACCAGGGAAGCGCGAAAGCCGCCGGTTTGAAGGGCCCTATATGTTAACTCAGGGGGACGTGGTCTCACAAAGACAATTTGATGATGCCGTTTCCTTCGGTGGTTGGGCCATAGATATTCATCCTGCAGATGGGGTATTCAGTGAAAAACCGGCATGTAATCAATGGCATAGCAAAGGCGTTTATCAGATTCCTTATGGCAGCTTATTTAGCCGGAATATCGATAACCTGTTCTTAGCCGGCCGGATTATCAGTGCTTCTCATCTGGCTTTTGGGTCCACCAGGGTTATGATGACCTGTGCTCATGCTGCGCAGGTAGTAGGTGTGGCGGCATCTCTGGGAAAAGCGAACGGATGGAAACCCGCGGATTTACTAACCAACAACCGGATAAAACTGCTGCAGGAAACCCTGATTAAGTCCGGCCAATATATTCCCGGGCTGGCAATTTCTCAGCCGCACCACTATCAGCTTTCTGCTTCCAGTGAATTGTCCTTAGATCAACTACCTTTTGACGGGCCGTGGAGAGCACTCGATTTTAGTATGGCACAATTGATTCCACTGCCAGCCGGTGCAGCTCCCAGCTTCGAACTGGAAATTAAAGCCGATGCAAAGACCACGCTGTTAGCCACCCTGAGAAGCAGCCAAAAATCATTCAACTACACGCCGGAAATAGTCCTCGGCACTGAAGAGGTCGCACTGCAAAAAGGGGTGCAGAGAATTATTTTGGATTTCAAGGCAGAGATTAGGGATACCAGCTATACTTTTTTATGTTTTCAGGCAAACCCAAAGGTATCTTTGAGGTGTACAGAAACCAGGGTGACCGGATTGGTCAGTGTTTTCAACAAACACAACAAAGCGGTATCTAATTTCGGAAAGCAGGACCCTGATCCGGGGATCGGCTTCGAAAAGTTCGAATTTTGGACCCCGGAGCGCAGACCTGGAGGGCAAAACATTGCCATGTTAATCAATCCTGCTTTGGACTGTTTCTCAGCGCTCAATATAAACAATGGATACTACCGGCCTTATTTGCAGCCAAATGCCTGGGTTGCAGATTTGGAAGATCAGTCTCCGGTATTGAGCTTCGAATGGTCAAATGTTAAAACCATTAACAAAATACTGTTAAGCTTCGATACGGATTTTGATCATCCTATGGAGTCGTCCATATGGGCCCACCCTGAAAGGGTTATGCCATTTGTGGTCAGAGCCTATGAAATAATGGATGAAAATGAGGCGGTAATATTCAGCACCTCAGATAACCACCAGACACGTAATGAAATTCTGTTCGGCACTCCGGTTAAAACCAAAAAATTAACGATTCGATTTCAAAAGCCAGTTAATAATGTACCGGTTTCGGTATTCGGGGTAGACATAAACTGATACCATGTCAGCCCTGGATTATATAGTGATCGGCCTATTTGCTTTGATGATTCTGGTGGCAGGCCTGTCATTTCAGGGATCTGGAAAGTCCATGAAATCTTATTTTGCTGCCGGGAAAAGCCTGCCATGGTGGCTAAGTGGTTTGTCACTTTTTATGAGCTTTTTTTCTGCCGGTACATTCGTGGTTTGGGGGTCCATTGCCTATGAATATGGCTGGGTAGCAGTAACTATTCAATGGATGATGGCATTGGGAGGGTTTGTTATTGCAATTTTTATTGCTCCCCGGTGGAGAAGGACCGGTGCTTTAACTGTGGGGGAATATATAGGGAACCGCTTTGGAAACAAACTCAGGAAATTTTACAGTTACCTGTTCTTATTGTTAAGCTTCGTTACTACCGGAGCTTTTCTGTATCCGGTGGCTAAGCTTTTCAATGTTTCCAGCGGGTTTTCCACGGAGGCTTCGATCTGGATAATTGGACTGCTGGTAATAAGCTATACCACGGTTGGTGGATTATGGGCGGTGGTTATCACTGATGTATTGCAATTTGTAATCTTATCCGCAGGTTTGATCATTGTAGTTCCTTTAGCTTTTCAGAAGTTAGGTGAACCTATGCAATTGATTGAACAGGCACCTCCTGATTTCTTCAACTTTACCAATGGAGAATATACCGTAGGATTTCTGGTAGCATTTTTATTGTACAATACCATATTTATTGGGGGTAACTGGGCCTATGTACAGAGATATACCAGTGTCTCCGGCGAAAAAGAGGCCAAAAAGGTTGGCTGGCTTTTCGGAATACTGTATTTGATTAGTCCGATTATCTGGATGCTTCCTCCAATGGTATTCCGGGTGCTGGAAGGAGGTAACCTGGTGGGAACGGAAAATGAAGGTGCTTTTCTGCTGATCTGCAAGGAAGTATTGCCCGCCGGTATGCTGGGCCTGATGCTGGGAGGGATGATCTTTGCCACTGCTAGTTCTGTAACCACTACACTCAATATGTCTGCCGCAGTGCTTACTAATGATTTGGTTAAGAATATCAGAAAATCCATGACCAGTCAACAGTTAATGAGAATAGCGAAAATTTCAACGGTGGTCCTGGGGCTGCTAACCATTTTCGTTGCCTTACTGGTGCCACGATTGGGAGGTATTG
>BQJT01000349.1 GCA_021604845.1 Cyclobacteriaceae bacterium | reverse complement strand
AATCGCTTCAGCATTATTACCATTTCTGGGTTCAATTGTAGTTCTGGGTTCAATTGTAGGTGTGGTCTACCTCTGCCTTGAGGGATAAATCTAAAAAACCCAATACTGGGCGAGCGGGGGGCATGGGGAACCGAAGGAATTACAGTTTAAAGGTACCCAAACATTGGCAAGCGGAATCCACATTTGGAAAAACTACCATTGATCAATTGCCAAAAAATAGCTTCCGTTTACCAGTTACCGAAAGTTAGTGAGATCCATGGAGATTGCCTCTTGAAGCTGGGGTATTGGTGATGTCCAAGCAGAAACCTTCCACGAAGAAAAGTATATTTTTTCATATAGTTCTATTGCTTATCCCGATCACTACCCTCGTATTAACCTATCTTGCGTACACAACGTTTAGAACAGTCCAATTCTATAACTACGTTAAATCCGATCAGCGTGATTGGAGCGGACAAGTCCATCAAGCTCATAAAGAACTTGGATATGCACCTATTCCCAATTCCCATGGCTGGGAAATAATGCCTTTAGGCCCTGACATTCCGGTACGATATGACAAGGACGGATTTAGAATTCCAGTGGATGAAAAGTTAAAGACCACAAACAACCATCCATTTGCGCTCACCTTAGGATGCTCCTTCACGTATGGAGCTGCCACTCATGCTGAAAATACCTTTCCCTACCTGATTGGCACCGATTTCGGCGTATCGACAAAGAATGCTGGTGTTTGTAGTTACGGCCTTTCACAAATGGTGTTAATTGCGAAACTATTGATTCCTCGCCATAAGCCTGACTATGTCATTGTTCAATATTCGCCCTGGCTTGTGAAACGAGCAATCCAACCCTTTGCGCCTTCGTATTACGGAAAGCTCCCTAACCCCTACTATTTTGGAGAAAGCGCCCTAGGGATAGCACCCGCCGTCTTTCAAACCAAGGTATTTGACTTACCTATCGACAACTATCGAAATACCCAAAAAGGAGTTTCTGATTTTTTTCTTTTTTCGGTGAATATCGGCTTTCCTCTCCTACTTCACGATGATTTCAATATGACAAAATACACTCTCGCAAAATTTTTGAGATTGACAAATGGTCCCACAAAAAATCGCTCGGCGGTCATACAAGACGCATATAAAGAAATCGCCAACATGGCAGAACAAAATAACGCCAGGATGATCATAGTAATACTGGGAGAAAATCATCTTCCTGTCCCAATTTCAAAAGATCTTTTCCCGAGGAATGCGGTAGTAATAGATGCGCACAGTGAGTTACTAAACCGGCTGCCAACCATCGATGAAAAAAGTTTCCAACGACACTACAACCATTGGCGTGGTGAACCCCCGACTCTCGTTGATACACACCCAAATGAACTCGCCCATAAAATAATTGCTGAAATGATTACTTTGCAGATGGTTAAATTTTCCAAAAAAGAAATTTAACATGATTGAAATACAGCGAGAGTCTAAGCCGTCGGTTTTACCCAATTACAGAGTCTCTTGGAATCTCGTACTTTGCTTGGGGTCTTAATGTACCAATTTTAATGTACCAATTTGGTCTAACCCTAATTTCATGGACCTATCTAACAAATTTCCATATCAGGCGAATAAGCATGCATTAAAAAACGAAGGCAGTAATTTAGTGCCCTATTTCAACGAGACCTCTTCGGAAGCAGACGGGGATGGAAAAGTGAACAAAAAGATCAAGGATGATACGCCGGTCCGAGTGCTCCATCTGATTGATAGAATAACCGGCTATGGCACAACAAGATTGCTCTGGGATATTGTGCGCTTGACCCCACCGGATAAGGTCAAACACTTAGTCATTAGCTTTTCGCCTGATAAAGGAAAATGGATAACGGCAGATCTTCTGCGAGAGAAGGGTGCCTATGGCCAAGTTCCTAAACGCCGTATCTTAAAACTTTTAGATCGTTGGTCCCTGACTTGGTTTCTTGGCCGGTACATTTCAACAATATGGCATGTCTGTAAAGCCTTAATCTGGTTTCGCCCGGACATTATTAATGTACATACAACTTATGCCTTAACCATTGGCGTGCCATTAAAAGTCCTGTTGCGGCGCCCAATGGTTCATCTGGTTCCGTCACTCTTTTCCCAAATGGTGGATGAAGGAAAACCCTGGGTTCCAAGACTGTATGCCCGTTTTCATGGCTTATTCGATTGTTTCTTCACTGCTGCCTCCCGCTGTCAGGATGAACTGCATGCAGTAGGCATTCCCAATTCCAAAATTGCTCCTCTTCGCGGGATTCTTGACCTTGAAGAAATCAACAAGATTCGACATAAACGGGAACAATTCCATAAGACAATCAGAGAAAATTATCATTTGCCTTCAGATGCTTTTATTGCACTTTCTGTCGGTCGCCTGGACTCCTCTAAAGGGCACATATATGCCTTGGAAGCTCTTTCCAGCCTTGTACAACAGTTTCCTAAGCTCTATTGGCTTTTGGTTGGCGATGGGAAGCAACGTGCAGAACTAGAAAACCGTGCAAAAGATTTAGGCACTTATACCCATATGCATCTCGTTGGCTATCAGGATGACCTCCTACCTTATTACGCAGCCGCCACAATGTTTCTTCGTACCATGATTTTTGAGGAGACCAATCTTTCAACCTATAAAGCCATGGCTATGGGCTTACCCATCATAGGGTTTGATACGGGCTGTGAAACCGAGCTTTTAAAAACGGTTGGTCACGGGATTTTAGTACCCAATAAAAGTGTTGCTGGTTTATCTGCGGCAGTAGCACAGATCCTGACACTGCCTGACCATGGAAGAGAACTTGGTGGTCGTGGCATAGAGTTTTGTCAGGCCAATTTGGACATTCGATTGGGAATCGAGGATATAACCGCAGTGTACAAGAAACTTAGAGATGGAGGTTGACATTTACCCTTCTCTTAGAGGGAATAGGGGACTGGCACTGTTTGACAAACAAACAGAACGAGACTTACCATGAGTTTGCTAGGGGTGCGACAAGCTGAGAGTCCCAAAAGCGGGGACGACCCTCACGACCTGACCTGGATAATACCAGCGTAGGGAAGCAGGAGACACGAAAGCCCGCACGAGCAGCCGCACTCTTTAGCAAAAAAAGGGGCGGCTTTTGTATTTTGGAGTCAGCTCCCTGGATCAATTCCTAACCCCAGAAAGAGAGGGTTTGCATGACACCACCCCAAGCCACAACCACTAGCCCACCAACACCTTCATTGCGCGTCGTTTCTGAGGAGCCCCGTATTCCTCTTTCCTCCTTATCGATTCAACCATTTCCGGGCTCACAAAAAATATATCGAACCGGCTCGAGGCCAGATGTACGAGTCCCTATGCGCGAGATTCATCAAACCCCAAGTCATAGTCCTCAAGACCACACTGAAGTTCAGAACCCTTCTGTCATCGTCTATGATACCTCAGGACCCTATACGGATCCTGCTCTCCACATTGATGTGCGCAAAGGTCTCCATCCCCTCAGAAAGGATTGGATTGCGGAACGGCAAGACGTAGAACCTTTAAAAGAGGTCAGTTCACAGTATGGACGAACCCGGGCCAACGATCCCGCCTTACAGGCCATCCGGTTCCATTTGCAACGCCCACCACTTCGCGCAAAAACAGGTCGGAATGTTACGCAATTGCATTATGCCCGGAAGGGTATCATCACACCGGAAATGGAATTTATTGCTATTCGGGAGAACCAAGCACGGGAGGAACACTTAGACGCCC
>BQJT01000348.1 GCA_021604845.1 Cyclobacteriaceae bacterium | reverse complement strand
GTCTTGGGTTGGACCATTTCGGATTCCACCCCGTCAGATGATAAACCCAACAAAGTGGCCATGGTTTTTCAGCCGCCGGATGGCATTTCTCTGGATGGCAGCTTTAAAATTGAAGGCGTATTTAATTCCGTCTACGGAGATGTAGTGCTGGATCTTTACCCTTACAATTCGGAGGAGGGTTCCCCGCTGCTTTACGTAATCACTTTAATGGATGTTAATTTTAATATTCTTTCCCTTCAGCTACTGCCCAAAACCTATGGCTTGACGCTTTTTGGCAACCCTGTTTTGGGTACAAACGGCAATTCCCAAGCATCTAATTCCAACAATTTAACCTGGTTTACTGGTAATCCGACCCATAAATCCGATCCAGGCAAGCCTGACTATTCCAACATAGGTGTCACCTTTATTTATCAACCCCTGATGGGTTTAATGAGCGCCCTTGAAATCAATACGGCGGCCACCGGTGAGCTGACCATCAATGTAATTGGACCTACCATTACAAAATTGATTCAATTGCCCATTATCACCCAATCCTTTATTAATGATATTTCAACCGGAGAGGAATCAATTGTCAATTATAATCCGAATTCGCAGATTTTACTTTGGTTTGATATGACCTTCGCCAGCGTGAATGTGCAAGGTATTTTTAATGATCCCAGCTTTTACGGCGGTGCGCTGAAAATTGGGCCGCCTCCAAAGAAAAACGGGAACGGAAATGGCAATGGCACAAAAACATCAGATGCCTCCCTGCCAGCCAAAACAGATTCCGACAATGGCGATGAAAAAAAGACAGGGATCATGGATATCCTGGGAGGGCTGGAAATCGTCTTCGTTTACCGAAAAATCAGCGATTCTCTCGGCGTATATGCTGTAGAACTGGTACTGCCAGATAAATTCCGCAAGTTTACCATTGGCGGTTTTGGCATTGAGCTGCCCTCTGTTGGTTTGGAAATCTGGACCAATGGCGATTTCAAAGTAGAAATTGGCTGGCCTTTTAGTTCAACCAACTCCTTTGCTCCAGCAGGAACCCAATTTAAAGTAACAGCCCCCATTTATCCACCACCGTTGCAAATAGAGTTTTTTGCTGGTTTTTATTTTGCCAAGCTGCGTAGCGAAGATGCGCCCAGTGTTTTTGCAGGCTCTGACTTCTCCCTGATTTATATGTTTGGCATCGGTGTCGGTGTTGGGCTTGGTGTTTCTAAGGATTGGGCAGTCATTTCCTTCTCAGCCACCCTTTCCATCTGGACAACTATGGAAGGCATGCTCGCTTCTGAAAAGGGCGTCATTACTAATGATGGAATCGATTATTACTGGTTTGCCGGCCAGGTGGGGATAACCCTAAACCTTCAGGGAAAAGTGAATCTGGGCATTATCAGCGCCTCTCTCGAGTTTGAAGCCACCCTCGTTTTAGGCCTGGCCATCGAACGGTACCACAAATCGCTGCTAACGGCACAATTCCAGATAAAGATAGAGTTTAAGGTCAAGGTGGCATTTTTTACCATTAAATTCCGCTTTTCTTTTGAACTCACCTTGTTCACCTTTACACTCGGTCCCGACAATTCCCCAGCTGCCGAGCTTTCAGGCCCAACATCACCTTTCTCACCTGCCGAGTTGGAAACTTATCAAAATTCGACTACTGCCAAAGTAGAACGGAGTGCTGCCATATTTGAGGAGGCCCAATTGGTGGAGGCAACTACGGTTACCACAGTTCCTTTGGAAATCTATTTTACCATGCAGCCCACTGCTGTCTACAATAGCAGTAAATCTGCCTTTTTGTCCAATGCCGTGGCCTCTATGGTTATCTCAATTGATGACTTTACCGCACTGGTACAGCAAACTATGCCTTATCTGGTGAGCCAATACGGTGGCAGTAGCCTCACAGATCAAATGAACAATATTCTGGCTAATATCTCGACAATTGAGGCCAATGCTATTGAAACTATGGGCGTATTGTTCACGGTTAGGGTAGCTGCCGGCTCAAGTGTGACTGCAGATATGGATGTGGGTGTTTTTGCACTACCTCCCGGTTTGGAAATGACCTATAACGGAAATACGATCAATTTTGATGCGACGCAAGCCTCCGCTGATTATTTACAAACAGTCCAGGATTACTTCAATCAATTGGCAGAGGAAGATTATGTCAATCCGAATCAGGCGGCAGCCACGACGGTACCGGTTACAGAGATTTTATTTGAAAATTATTTTGGCTTGATTGTCCAGGGAACGGCTCAAACCATTGTGTCCAATATTCAAAATGGCGCTACCTATACCACGCTGAGCGAAGCATTAAGTTCAGACAATTTTGATTACGATAGCCTTTCTGGTTCGGTTAGCCGGTATCTACAGGCGGGTTTGCAATTGCCTGAGCCTTCTGATGCCTCCAAGTTGGCCCCGATGTACCTCTTAACCAATCAGCAAGTGGAAATTGCCTTTACTACTGGGGATAATCCGGCACCAGTCCTGGAGTTTGATCTACAAACTCAGGCTAGTGTACCTACCTGGTTGAGCCTTGATTTGGAGACTGGGGAAGATAGCCTAAAGGAAACAATGGATGCCTCTTTGGTATTTAACGACCCAACCGTCAACGATAATTGGACGGACAATGCCGCAGCGCTCGATGCTATTATCCCGTTTACCAATCTTTTCCAGTTTACCACCTCCCAGCAATGGACTGACGCTGCAGCTACTGCCTGGAACCTGCGGCCTTTTTCTGATGATCTGAATCAATTTTTAGCTAATGCAGCAGAAGGCGCGATTGCCAGTCTGAACCTGAAACAAATACCAGGTGCAAATGAACCAGTTGATGCGGTAGAAAGCCTGACTGGTGTGGCAGGAAGTCCCGCCTTGTTGATTAAATTTAAGCTGCAGCTTATTCCAACCATTGCCTCTGATATTACTGAAAACGATGGAACAGGCACCTATTTATCCAATGTTTATCAGGTGGTAGGTACAGATGATACTACCCGTGACTTGATTCAGGAAGTGCTGGACCTCAATGACCTGTCAATTATTAAAAGCATTGACCTGCTTACGGCCAGTAGTGGTAGTGATTATGCTACGGGAAGCGCTTATGCAAATGGTTTGATGGTGCGCACCAATCTATCGACTGATTCCGAAGCCCCGGACGATGCTGCCAGTTTTGCCGACTTTATGGCTCAAGATGGGCTTACAGCGGTTTCCGATCTTGGTCCATTACAAGCTAGTTTGCAACAAAGCGACGCGCTCAATTTTCTGCGCCTTTTATGGGAATCTAGTATTGTGAATACTCAGGGATTTTATTTGCAAATTGATGGTATCGATCAGTCTTTGTTTGGTGGTACCACTGAAGCTGGTGTATCCCTGCTAGTTCAATTTAATAATAGCGGAACCGACGGTGAAGTTCTATTGCCGTATCCGGCTTATTACAATTTGCTGGTTTTAAATAATGATCAGGCAAATAATACCCTTGCGGCCTACTTACAAAACCAGAATGGCGATATCCAGGTGGTTTATCAGCCCAATATTAATGCCGGTAATACTGGTTTTACAGTTAATACCACTACCATGGCTACACCTTCGGTTCAAAACAATCCGGAGGATTACCTGGACTACATCTATCAGTTTTTACAGTATAAAGTCAATAGTGTAAGCGGCGAAAGCAATTTCCAGCCAACCAATTGGAGTATCCCGAATGGCGCTACTTCCGAAGATATTGGCAATGACCAGTTGCTATGGAAT
>BQJT01000347.1 GCA_021604845.1 Cyclobacteriaceae bacterium | reverse complement strand
TTCAGCAAAAATTAGTAATGCCTCCGCGTAGCGCATAATAATTTTGGAAGTTTCCCTGGAAAAATTAGATATATTATCATCTATATTTACATTTCTATACTTCTGTGATTCATAGCCAGTATTACCACCATTGGCAGTAGTAAAATCTGGATTTGCCCATTCAACGGTTGTGCCATCGCTATTTTGTCTAATCAAATCACCTGGAACCATTATGGTAGCAGCTAATCTAGGGTCTCTGTTCGTCTCAATAGTAGACAAATCTTGATCTCCTTGATATAAGGGGCTAACAGAAATTGGATCACCATCAGTACACAAATAACTACGAACAGCGAATCTTGTATAGGCGCATCTATTGGGCCATGAAGTTTGTAAAACATTATTGATATCAAGTTCCAGATCATTATAATCTCTCCAAAGCATTACTTCGGGATTTCCACTGTATCCGATTTGGTTAAAGAGTGATCCGTAATCGCTATGCAATGAGAATACGCCACTATCAATTACATCTTCAGCTGCATCGGCTGCAATTTGAATGAAACTAGCCCCATCTGATCCTGATACACCAAAAGGCGTTCCGTTATGATACTTTTCCCAAGTACCCTCATAAAGTGCTACCCTTGCTTTGAATAATTGAGCTGCTTCTTTGCTGATGCGAGGAGATGTTGGAATATCTGGAAAAGATTGTAATAAAGAAATAGCTACATCTAAGTCTGAAATAATAAAACTGGCAACCTCATTTCTTGGGTCTCTAGCTTTGAAAACAAGGTCTTCATCCGTATTATCAAAGTATCGGTCAAAGATGGGTAGATCGCCATAGCGGGTTAATAGTTCAAAATAATAGTACGCTCTGAAAAAATACCCTTCGCCAATGTATTGGTTAATTTCTGTTTGATCACCCTTAGCTTGATCAACATGATCCAGGAACCAATTAACCTCTCTTACCTCGTCCCAACTCCACACAGAATTACTCGCTGAGGTAGGCACAGAATAATCCAAACCGCTAATTCTATTGCTTGGGCTTTCAGCGGTTCCCATATCGGTTCCACTATCAGGTAGTACGTTAAAACCAACACTTGTAGCAGCCCATCCCGGGAGGTCTTGATAGAAGGCGTTGACAGCTGTTCTTAAATCTGAAGGTGTTTCATAAAATTCAGCTTCAGATACGGTATCCAGAGGGGTTCTATCTAAAAAATCTTCACAGGATGATAAAAATATCATCAAGCTAAGTATCGATAATTTTAATATATTTTTCATATTCCTTTTATTTAAGTATTTCTTTTATTTAGAATGATAAGTTTAAACCAAATGAAATGATCTGAGATAATGGATAAGACTGCGCACTACCTGCTACACTGGAGGTAACGACTTCAGGATCAAAGAACATCAAATCACTAATAGTAAACAGGTTTTCACCAGTGAAAAATAGTCTAAAATTGCTGATGTGGACTTTTTGCAGGAGTTTGTCTGGTATGGTATATCCTATCTGTAAACTTTTTAATCTGGTGTAGGCGCCATTTTGAATATATCTATCAACAGCAAATCTATAGTTTCTATTATTCCTACCAGGGTTGGCTACGTAAGGTGCTGGGAAATACGCATCTACATTTGGTCCAAGAGGACTTTCAGTGTCTACCGGTCTGTAATAATCTAAGTGTTCTTCCCAAACATTGACATGAAATGGCCCTTGTGCCGGACCTCTAAATCTTTGGTGGTTTGATAACAGTACATCTCTTTTACCTACTCCTTGTATCAAGATATTTAAATCGAAATTTTTAAAATTAACCCCTAGATTTACGGAGTATTGATAGCGTGGCGTAGAGTTACCGATAACGCTAAAATCACCAGTATCACCAACAACCCATTCCCCTCTATCTATCACATTATCACCATTAAGATCTTTATATTTGGTGTCACCAGTCTCAAAATCACCGTTTACAAAAGATTGATCAATTGGGTAATCATCATATTCTTCGTTTGTAGCAAACCAACCATCCCAGGTAAGCCCATAAATCTCTCCCAGGTCTTGACCGGCAAAGTTTTGATTTAAAGAGTTCGTTTCATTAGGATAATCTACAATAGTTCTTTTGTAGTCTGATAGTACCGCTCTTACATGATAACCAAAACTGCCTATTCGGTCACGCCATAATGCTTCCACTTCCCATCCCTGAACTCTGGAGGTTCCAATATTTGTTAGGGGAGCTGCCGTTCCTAACTGAGCAGGTAAATCCAGCCCCTGAGCTGCCATTCCATCTATATCCGTTCTATACCAGGAAAATCCTACGTTCAATTTATCCTCAAAGACACCTAAGTCAAAACCAATGTCTGTCGTTTTTACTGTTTCCCAGGTTAAACTTTCACTGCTAAGCGCTGGCGTTTGAGCAAAAGTTTCTCTGGAGCCATCAAATAAATAACTCGTTCCTGCGGTATTTAAGTTAATGGTGGAAAGGTATAGGTAATTACCAACGTTCTGGTTCCCTAATGTACCATAAGACCCTCTTAATTTGAATGTATTAATAGACTGAAACGGCCAAAATGCTTCTTTAGCTACATTGTAGCCAGCTGAAAAACTAGGAAATCCTGCCCATCTATTTTCAGGAGAAAACCTGGAAGAACCATCTCTACGGTAACTAATCTCGAATAAGTACTTTTCATCATAATTATATCTGAATCTACTGAAGACACTTTGAACAGCCCAGTGCGATATTGCTTCACTGACTAGTTGGTCATCGTCCAATGACGAATTCAGGGATATTACATTATCTGTGATCAAATAATCCGTATTAGCACCGAGCGAATGGAACTGATTTAGTTCACTTTGATAGCCAACGGTAGCATGGACGTTATGATTTCCAATAGATTTGTCGTAAGTAGCAAAAAGATTAGGGGAGAAGTATTCATTCTTTATAAAGGTTGGCTGGTAACTAGTACTCGCTTGCGATATTCTATCTACAAGACCTTGTGGTCTTATTATTTGGCTCGATTGAATGATAATTTCCTGGAAATTATTGTCTCTCCTGTAATTAAGATTTGCATTTAATTTTAAATTCTTAATGGGTTCAATAATTATTCTAGGTAATAAAGCCGTTTGATTGTTCTCTGTTTTTGCCCGCTGACCTTCCCAAAAAGGGAAATAAGCATGTTGCATCAAGTCTGAACCATAAATAGGATCTACCAGAGGTAAGCCAGGTTTTAGTTTTGAAATTAAATCCAGCACGCGAGACTTATTCCAGGCCACCGTGTTGTTATTAGTTTCTGTAGGGAAGTCCGAATTACTCCTTCTAAGTTTTGTTAATAACTCTAGTGTTAACCATTTATAGGCTTTCGTTGAAATTTTTGCATCTAAATTATATCGCTGGAACGACTCATCTCCAATGGCTAATAAGCCCCCTTCATCATAAGCCCCTACGGAGATATAGTAGTTTAATTGCGCGTTTCCGCCTGATAAGTTCAAATTGTGCTTGCTTCTTGACGCCCAATCCTTAAAAATTACTTCTTCCCAATCTGTTGCAGCTGTACCATCAATTCCAATTGCAGTATAACTCCAATTTGTTCCTGCAGCATTGGATTCGATAGTCGGTGCGCTTCCCGGATTAGCCATATTTGCCATTATGTTTGCCAAATCTGTCTCATCATGATAAGGATTTTGACGATTGTTTATCCGCGCATCATTTACTGCATAAGCAAAATCAATTGGACTAGCATTTTTTGGCCATATGGTAGGTCTTGAAAA
>BQJT01000346.1 GCA_021604845.1 Cyclobacteriaceae bacterium | reverse complement strand
AAATAACAATGTCGAAAGTAAACATTAAACCTCTGGCAGACCGAGTAATTATCGAGCCTGCCGCGGCTGAAGAAAAAACAGCTTCAGGGATCATCATACCTGACACTGCAAAAGAAAAACCCCAGAAGGGATCTGTAGTTGCTGTTGGTAATGGCAAAAAAGACGAGCCAATTACTGTTAAAGTTGGTGATAGTGTGCTATATGGTAAATATGCCGGCACCGAAATTACCATTGATGGCAGTGAGTATCTGATCATGAGAGAGTCAGATATTTTCGCAATTGTTTAACCAATACATGTACAAATCCATAAAAAATTAAAGAAAAATGGCAAAAGATATAATCTTTGACCAAGACGCTAGGAACGCGATCAAGAAAGGTGTAGATAAATTAGCTGAAGCCGTTAAGGTTACATTGGGGCCAAAAGGGCGTAATGTAATCCTCGACAAAAAATTCGGCGCCCCAAGTTTCACCAAAGATGGCGTATCCGTAGCTAAGGAAATCGAATTAAAGGACCCAATTGAAAATATGGGTGCCCAGTTAGTGAAAGAAGTAGCTTCTAAAACTGCTGATGACGCAGGAGACGGTACTACTACCGCTACGGTACTTGCACAATCAATTTTTTCAACAGGTATCAAAAACGTTGCAGCCGGTGCTAACCCAATGGATCTGAAAAAGGGCATTGAAAAGGCAGTACAGGCTGTAGTTGCTAACCTGGCAAAACAGTCCAAAGCGATTACTAATTCAGAAGAAATAGCTCAGGTAGGTACCATTTCAGCTAATAATGACACTGAGATTGGCAGTATGATTGCCGATGCTATGGACAAAGTTGGTAAGGACGGAGTAATTACTGTTGAAGAAGCTAAAGGCACGGAAACGGAAGTAAAAACTGTTGAAGGTATGCAGTTTGACCGAGGTTATTTAAGCCCTTACTTCGTAACCAACACTGATAAGATGGAAGCTGAGCTTGAGAGCCCTTACATTTTGATTTACGATAAGAAGATCTCTTCAATGAAAGAACTTCTTCCCGTACTGGAAGCAGTAGCTCAGACTGGAAAGCCTTTGTTGATCATCGCTGAGGACGTTGACGGAGAAGCGCTAGCTACTCTGGTAGTCAACAAAATCCGAGGTTCACTGAAAATCGCAGCAGTAAAAGCTCCTGGTTTTGGTGACCGAAGAAAGGCAATGCTTGAGGATATCGCAATCCTGACAGGCGGTACTGTTATCAGTGAAGAAAGGGGCTACAAGCTGGAAAATGCCAGTATTGAATACCTTGGAACTGCCGACAAAGTTAATATCGACAAAGACAATACCACTCTGGTAAACGGCGCTGGTAAGAAAGAAGATATTACTGCCAGAATCAACCAGATCAAGTCTCAAGTTGAAGCAACTACTTCCGACTATGACCGTGAAAAACTGCAGGAGCGACTTGCAAAACTTTCAGGCGGTGTGGCTATTCTTTATATCGGAGCAGCTACTGAAGTGGAAATGAAAGAGAAAAAGGACCGAGTTGACGATGCATTACATGCAACCCGAGCAGCAGTTCAGGAAGGTGTGGTAGCTGGTGGTGGAGTTGCACTGATACGTGCCATCTCTTCATTGGATAGTTTAAAA
This sequence comes from Cyclobacteriaceae bacterium, assembly GCA_021604845.1. GTDB lineage: Bacteria > Bacteroidota > Bacteroidia > Cytophagales > Cyclobacteriaceae > SZUA-3. The sequence continues at coordinate 2,143 of BQJT01000346.1, read as the reverse complement.
CCAAGTAATCTCGACGAAAAAACCGGAATCAACATCATCCGAACGGCACTTGAGAGTCCGTTGAGAATTATTGTTGAAAATGCTGGTGGAGAAGCTTCGGTAGTGGTACAGCGAGTTAAAGAAGGTAAAGATGATTTTGGATACAACGCTCGTGACGATAAGTTCGAGAATATGTTCGGTGCCGGAGTTATCGACCCTACCAAAGTGACCCGACTGGCCCTTGAAAACGCCGCTTCAATTTCCGCTTTGTTAATTACTACAGAGTGTGTAATTGCAGACGAGCCAGAAGATGACAAAGTTCCAGCCGGACCTCCTATGGGCGGCGGAATGGGTGGCATGATGTAATATCATCCTTCCCAGAAAGACTAAACCCTGCCATTGGCAGGGTTTTTTTTGTTTTCTAATGACCGTTTGAATTATCTATTCAAAATCGTCCACCTGTCTATAGGCCTCGATCAGGCTAACCTCCCCCTCTTTACCAGGTTGATAATTACCATGCTCCATACCTAGTATGCCGGTATAACCTTTGTGGTGAATATGTTTGAAAATATTACCATAATTCATCTCACCGGTAGTTGGCTCTTTCCTTCCAGGAACATCACCAATTTGAAAATACCCGGTCTCGTCCCAGGCGTAATCTATATTCTGAATGATATTCCCTTCAGTAATTTGCTGATGATACATGTCAAACAGGATTTTGCAGGCAGGACTGTTTACAGCTTTACAAATCAGATACGCATGTGGCACCTTGCTCAGAAATACATCCGGGTGATTATGCAAATGATTCAAAGGTTCGATAACCATTACTAAATTGTGAGGTTCAAGAATTGATGATGCCTGCTTTAAGGTTTCTACAATATTCGCCGTTTGATAGTCGGGTTCCAGTCGGTGATGACGATTGCCCAGTACTATAGTCATCCAAGTGGCCCGTACTCTCCTGGCTACCTGAATAGAGGATTCTATTTCCTTCAAAAAAGCGCTTCGCACCTCAGGATCTCCGGAAGCCAGGCCATCACCTCTTCTTATCTGCCAGTTACCAACAAAAACACCCATTTCCATGTTCAAATCGATCAGTGCTTTACCTATTTTTTCCTGAAGTGAAACCTCCCTGGCTGAAAGACTATTATCCTCAAGCGCGGAAAATCCCTGATCTGCCATAAATTTAATCTGATTGATTGGGTCTTTACCGGCGGAATTTTCAAACATACCAATATGAGGTGCGTATTTAAGCTTGAATGATACGGTTGGCTGACTTTTTCTATCAATTGAATAACTACCCAAGGACAGCCCCATACCTGCCGAACTGGCAAGACCCGCTTTCACAAATTTTCGTCGGTTCATTGGTCAATACTCTAACAAATATTTAATAGTAAAATTGAAGCAGGCCAGGTGGGTGGTTACTACTGGTACTGGGGTTTAATCAGGCTCAGCTTTCTCGAACCAGCACCATTTCAATAGGTACTTTAATTATTTCTTTAAAATCCTCCCCGGATTCCTGCATGTCTTCATCCTCCTCCTCATAACACCACTTCACTTTAACTATAGACTGGTTCTTGAGGCTTTCCAGCCGACGCAGAATTTCCACCAAACATTTAGAGGAGCTGGTATTGAAGTATTCCAACTTGATCACCAGCAGTGTATGATTGTTCGGATCAGTGATATATCTATCCAACCAGTTAATTACCGGTTTGTAAAACTCGATCGAATTCTCTGGAATCGATCTACCCGATATCTCAAACTCACCAGTTTCACCGCTAAAATATAGTCTCGGGGTTTTTGGAGTTGCCTCCAGAAAAAAGTCATCCATAGGTTTATGACAATACCTTTATCTGGAGACTAAAATAGGAATAATCCTTGTTAACTGGCTTAAAACTGTAAGAGATTTTTTCTCCGGACCTGCGAATGATGTCAGCAAACCCTAAACCTGCTCCCTTTCCGTCGGTGTGAAAATGTCCCTGGCTTAACTTATTTCGATAATAGCGCTTTAATTCGGACAAGGTCATCGCATTAAATCGATCGATACCCTGCTGCAACGCCCTTACTTTACTTCGCCTTATGGTGTTGGTGGTGTGAACCTGATACTCAGATTGATCCTTCTCCAAGGTGAATTTGCTGGATGACCCTTGTGGATTCGGGATCAGCT
>BQJT01000345.1 GCA_021604845.1 Cyclobacteriaceae bacterium | reverse complement strand
AATGCTACTTTGCCCCCTGGTGCCGTTTTGTTACGAACGGAAGATATGAGTGGCGTTAGTGGAACCTCAGTTCAAATACCAGTAACCATATCGAACCTGAATTTACTGGTTTCTCTGGCGGGTTCAGTTGGTATTGTTGATCCTACTGTTGGTACGATTACTGGACTTACACCGGCTATTATTACACCATTTTACAATGCAGATTTACAAACTTTCAACTTTTATGATAATAGCGGCACAGGCATCAGTGTTAATGATGGAGATATTCTGTTTTATATCGATGTGATGCTTATTGGAGATGCTGGAGATTTGACTGAAATCGCCTTAACTGATAATCCGTTGATGATAGAAGTGGGAAGTATGCAAAATGGTCAACCAACTGTGATGAATCACCTTAGCATGCATGGAGATTTAGAGATTATTGGCACTGGGAACCTGGCTGGCGCAATTACGACTTTCTGGGGTGATGGCATTCCAAATGTGGCAGTAGATATTTCAGCGAATGCGCTCGTTTCGATGGAAATGACGGATGATTTTGGCAATTATGATCTTCCGGATCTACCTGCTGGAGAAATGTATTATGTGGAACCGGAGTTAGATACCTTGCCTGCAAATGGCTTGTCTACCTTTGCTTTGTTTATCGGCCAGCGTTTCATCCTGGGCTTGGAACCAATAGAAATTTATTCGCCTTACCAAATTATTGCGGGCGATGCCAACTGTAATGGTGCATTTACAACCTTGGATTTGTTTATTATCCAACAATTGATTATCGGCGTTAGTGAAGAATTTGCCGCTTGTCCTTCATGGGTATTTGTGGCACAACACAACAATGATATGCCCATTGATTTTACTGCTTACAACGTTTTCCCATATGTTGATGTGGATACCTTGATGTTGATGCAGGATACTTTGTCTGATTTTGTTGGGGTCAAAGTAGGTGACATCCTTGGTGCTGCCAGTCCAGATCCATTTGCAGAGGAGGAAATTGAAGAGCGGAATTTGAACGAATTGTACCTGACCATGGAAAATAGAGCCGTCGCGGCAGGAGAGTTGGTAGAATTTGAATTCCGCAGCAGTAATTTTGCAGATATCGTTAGTTATCAAATGAGTCTTTCTTTTGATAGCGATCGCTTAAGCTTTTCTGAATTTATTCCTGGGCCAAACACGGAACTGAACAATGTCATTGCCGGTACCAACTTAGCGGATGAGGGCGCCCTCAGAATTAGCTGGTTTAACCTTGGCGGAAATGCTACTACTGTAAATGATAATGAGGTCTTATTTACTATTCGGGCCTATGCTCAAGAGGCTATCGAGGACCTGGAAGGCTTGTTTGATGTTAATTCCAGGTATTTACGTTCCGAAGCCCACAATGGTAATACGGAGCCCTTGGATATCGTTATTGAATTGGAAGAAAGTACAACCACCAGTACAAACACATTGGAAGAGGCGAAGTACGGATTATATCAAAACGTACCAAATCCCTTTACCAATCGTACTATTATTAGTTTCGACTTGCCAGAAGACATGGACGTAGAATTGACGATCCACGATAACACTGGCCGGATATTGAAGCGCTTAGACGGTCGCTACAACCGTGGCTACAACCGCGTTGAAATAACAAAAGGCGATTTGGAAAGTGGTGTGTACTATTATACTTTAAAAACATCAACCTATTCAGCTACCAGGAATATGGTGGTCATTGAATAACGAATAACGGATAATGAACAAGGAATGTAGAAGTAGCCTTGGTTTGAGGTTACGCTTACTTCCTTGTTCGCTATTCCTTGTTCAATATTCGATATTCAATATTCCTTGTTCAATATTCGTTATTCTAAAGCTTAGTCTATGAGAAAATCCAGACTGCTCCAGCAGTTTAACCCCTTGCATTCCGTACCTCAGATTACTCGTTTTATCCTGTTTTTGGGACTCTTTTCCGTATTTTCTTTTACGACACTTTTGGCTCAATCTGTTCTTTTTCGCTTGCCCGATACTACCGCTAATAATAGTGAAAACCTGGCCCTGGACTTGACTACTGAACGCTTCGAAGAAATTGTAAGTGTACAGTTTTCTATCAATTGGGATGCTAGTGTGATTCAATACGAATCCTTTGAATTGACGGATTTGGAAAATGTGGCCATCGGAGATACAGATGCCGATGAAGGAATACTTCGCTTATCCTGGTTTGCATTGGATGGTGTGCCCAAAACACTGCCAGATGGTAGTTCTATCCTGCGGCTGCATTTTTTGGTGACAGGGATGCCAGGAGACTCTACCGGCGTAGTTATTACCGATGATCCTTTGCCCGTTCAGGTGGCTCGGGCAACAGACATGCCTGGAATTTTTGAACCCATTGATATGGAACAGGACACCGGTGCCGTTAAAGTTTTTTCGGAAGATGCGCCCTTTTTAAATGCAACTATAGAAACAGGCGATGTTTCGTGTTTTGAGGCGGATAACGGGTTTATCAACCTGGATATTAGTACCAATATTACAATGGTAAATTACGACTGGACTGGACCGGAAATGTTTACTTCAAATCAGGAAGATATTAGTGACTTGGCCGCCGGGGAATACCAAATTGTGATTACTGATGAGGAAGGAACTGTGTTTTTAGATACCCTGCTTACCATTGGCCAGCCCTCGACTGCTTTAAGTATTGAAAGCATAGAAACAGACACTTCTAATTGTGATCAGGCAACTGGCACCGCAAATGTTCTAATGGATGGAGGCACCGCACCTTATTCCTATGATTTTGGCAATGGCCCAGTAGAGGAATCTTTGTTGGAACAACTAAGCAGCGGCGATTATGCCCTGACTGTTACGGACGCAAATGGTTGTATTGCAGAAGATACTTTTACTATACCAACGGCACCAAATCCGCAATTAGACCTTGGCCCTAACGTCAACCTTTGTGAAGGGGAACCATTGGAATTAAGTGTTAGTGAATTTCAAAGCTATTCCTGGTCGACAGGGGAGGATAGCCCTAGTATCAATGTTACAGAAAGTGGGACTTATAGCCTGACCGTTACCAATAATTTTGGCTGTGAAGCCAGTGATGAAGTCCAGGTTCAGTTTACTAATAGCTTTGAAATTTTTGTAGAAAATGATCAATTGGGGGTATGCCTGGGCGACTCCGTGCAATTGCAAGTCTCGGCTGGAGATGCTTTTGAATGGGTGGACCCAAATGGAACCTTGAGTGATCTAAACATACCAAACCCTTTTGCTAGTCCCACAGAAACCACCTTTTATACCATCATAGCTACTAGTGAATGTGGCAATGATACAGCGTCCATTTCTGTAGATATTTTTTCTGCCCCGGAAGTTGACCTGGGAGAAGATCGGAGCCTGTGTGAGTTGGGCAGCGCAGAATTAGAAGCTGGCGATTTTGCATCTTACGCCTGGTCAAATGGAGCTACAACTTCTTCCATATCAGTGGATGAAACCGGTACCTATGAGGTTACAGTAACCAACGATTTGGGCTGTCAAGGCTTTGACGCAGTGGAACTCACCTTTTCTGAAGGTTTTGAAATAGTGATTGAAAATGACTTCCTGGAAGTTTGTTCTGGCGATTCCCTCCAACTGCATGTTTCCGGTGGAGATGTCTACCAATGGATCGACACCTCGGGCACTTTGAGTAACCTGAACATTCCCAACCCCATGGCTGCACCTCAATACCCCACTGCCTACACCGTAATGGCTACCAATGATTGTGGGACCGATATGGCAACTTTGGAGGTAGATGTTTTTACCACCAATGC
>BQJT01000344.1 GCA_021604845.1 Cyclobacteriaceae bacterium | reverse complement strand
GGATAAACTGGACCGCTTTGCCGATTCTTCTGAAAAAAGCAGAGTTGGTGAAAACCACGAATCAGTTCAGGAAACACCTTTGGGAGCAGCAGCCGACGAAGAAGAGTAATAGTCTACACCCCACGGATAATATGCACATCGCTGTTTCCGGTAATATTGCCTCGGGAAAGACCAGCCTGACCGAGAAACTAGCGGATCATTACGGTTGGATTCCATTGTTCGAATCTGTGGATAAAAATCCATATCTGGCAGATTTTTACGATGATATGATGAAGTGGGCTTTCCACCTGCAAGTCTACTTTCTAAGCAGCCGGTTTCAACATATTCGAATGATTGATCAACATTCCGGCAGCGTAATCCAGGACCGGACCATTTATGAAGATGCTCATGTTTTTGCGAAAAATCTCCATCTATCGGGTTTACTTAATGATCGCGACTTTCTCAATTACCAGGAATTGTTCAACTCAATGATGAGTTATGTAAGACCACCGGATTTACTGATATATCTCAAGGCGGATGTAAATAAGTTAGCTCAGCAAATTCAGCAAAGAGGCAGAGTTTTTGAGAAATCAATACCGTTGCAGTACCTCGAAAATCTAAACACCCTTTACCGGCAATGGATTGAGGTATATGACCTGGGCAAACTGCTGGTAGTTGAGGTAAACAAATTAGATTTTGTTTCCAGCGCTGATGACTTTTCAATTATTGTGGATCGCATTGACTCGGAGCTCTCAGGTTTGTCCTGATATTTACCAGCTTTCTGAGGTTTGGCTCTTTTTGCTAATGTTAAACACCCTGGAAATATTGAATCCAATATGCATCTCCCCATCAAAAAAATCGTCGGTGGTTTCAGTAATAAATCCGTTTTCTATAATTGCCCGGCTATTGGTCAGGTGTAATTGAAAAACATGGCCACCGGTCTCAATGTCAACTCCCACTGAAAATGAATTGTACAAATCCTGATCATCAGGCTGGTTAAAATTGTAATAATACTCAAGGGTCAAAGCCATTCTCTTTGTGACCTTGTGCCTGGCTCCAATGCCTAATGCAAAGCGGTCATTATCGTCCTGGGGCTTTTCCACTAAATTTTTATGAACTAATGTCGGGTTTAATTGCAAAGAGAAGTTCTGACTGAATTTTCTGGCGAGCAACAGTTGGTAGGTATAATTGGTCCGGTTTGCAAAATCCCAGTCCAGGTCAGGAGGTGCTTCGGTAGAGTTTACCGCCATACTGGTAAAAAACACCGCAGTTAGGGGAATATTCCTATACCCCTGCTGTTGCCTGAACAATCGGTATTTTATAAATCCATCAAACTGTTTATCCAGGGTGCTGCGCCCTATCCCGATATTGAGGTTTTTGGCTATTCCAAATTCCAGGGCTATGCGTGTGTTGGCGTCGTCCAATCCGAAAAATTCGCTAATACCATTACATACACATCCGAACCGGTGTGAAATCAGTGCTTCTAACACTCCCGGAGACCTTAATTCAACCGAATGCCCATTTATAATTCTGGAGCTGCTGAAAGTGCCTTCTGTATATATTGTGGCGGTAGAGTCCTGGGTCTCCTGCTCAAGTAGATCCATAAGGTCATCCTGAGCGAAAATATGGGTTGAAACAAATAACAGAATTATTAGTAACTGGCTAGTTTGTAACATATGGCCTGTAGTTAAATTCAATGGTCACCTCAACAGTTTCCGCTATATTACTGAATAATAATTTAGGTATTTTGATATTATGATCTTCCAACTTTACCGGGAACTTGGCCAAGAGTGTGAGTTCATTTGGTCCGATTTCAATATTGCCGGTTATTTCCACTTTTCTAGTCACTCCGTGAATAGCTAACTCACCTACCGCAGTTGCACTGTATTTACCAGGTTCCGGCCTAAATCCTGAAACTTTACCTTTAAAGGTTGATTTAGGATAAATCTCAGATTCCATATAATTCTCGTTGAAGTGTGTCTGCATTAAGGATTTGCGAAACTCAAAACCCCTGATAGGTACTGAAAACACAATTTCCCCATTTTCAAGATTGAGAATACTGCTTGCGCTTGAATTCACCGCCTCAATATTTTCCAGCGGGGCTTCGGAAAAAAAAGACACCTTGGATTCATAAGAAATGTACTTTTGTGCCCACAACCCTGTCGGGTATGCAAATAACAGAGATACCAGTACAGCCGATTTAATTATTCCTGACAATTTCATAATTATATTCATCAATTGTCCCTGGCCCCACTGTCAACCCAGCAGGCAATATCTCCGATTTGTTCTGCGGAGAGAATTTTTCCTGAGCTTGAGGGCGGCATGGTTCTATCTTCGGTCTTTTCTTTTATTTTCGATGCATTTGCCTGCACATTATCCAGTTCCTGCCAATTTGGGATTGAAGGATTGCTACCATCGTGGCATGAAGGCACTGTACAGTTCTGGCTAAGAATTGGCTGAATCACCTCACTGTAAGTAGTCGCTTCATCATCACAACTGATGGCTCCGAATAAATCTTCCTCGTTTTCGTAAGCACAGGACCAGATGAATTGTCCCGATAAAATCAAAATGAAACCCGTCCTGTACAGTTTGCGATTTAACATACTTAGATGACCTTTTATCATTTGACCATTGAACAATATCATCGCTAATTGCTCATTGTTAATTGTTCATTGTTCATTGTTAATTGTCCTGAGCCCCTTCATCAATCCAGCATAGAAGGGTGGCAATTTCTGCCGCATCCAGGCTTCCTGATCTGGGCATATCACCAGTCTTTACCCTTTGACGAACGCCACCGGGTTGGTTGTTAGCCCTGGATTGAAGCTGTGAAAAATCTGTGAAATTCGGCAAGCCCGCATTACTACCGTCATGGCAATTTGGCACCGCACAATTAGTCTGAACGATAGGATCAACATCATTAATATAGCTTACACCACCGCCAGCTATACCTACTTCGATGGTTTCACTGGTAGCACATTGATCAGCATCAGTTACCTCAATTGTATAGGTCCCGGGCTCCAGGTCCGTAAATGTGTTGTTTGCAAAATTGAAATCCAGTGGTTGCGGGTCCAGGGTAACATCCAGGACTCCGGTACCTCCGGTAATGTTGATTTCTATGGAACCATCATCTTCCCCGCAGTTGGTTGTGGTTGTACTTAAACTGATACTGGGTCCGGTAGCATTACAGTCGACCACGGGTGGAGTAACACCCTCATCGTCACTACAGTTACTCAATAAAAAAATCAGGGCAAATGCACCTGGCATAATTGAAAAACGATTTCTCAGTTTCATACTTGTTTATTTTACTGTTGGTAATTATTTATTTCTTGTTAATTATCTAACGCACCATCGTCAACCCAGCAGGCAATGGATTGAATCTGTTCGGTAGTCAGATCCGGTTGGCCCGCCGGAGGCATGGATCCATCTCCTGTTTTGGTTTTTATGTTATTGGCATTTGTCTGAACGGTTGCAAGGCTAGTCCAATTTGGAACTGCCGCGTTGCTTCCGTCGTGGCAATTGCTAATAGCACAACTGGTATCAATAATCGGTTTAACAATGTCGTTGTAACTTACTCCGGTGGATACCGTCACGGTTATACTGGTCTCGCATCCGTCAGCATCTGTCACCAAAGCTGTATAGTCACCGGTTGCCAGATTCGAAAACAAATTGTCAGTTTGGGCGGCACCGCCATCCAGGCTATAAGAATACGGTTCGTTACCTCCGGTAGCAGTTATGGTAAGGGTCCCATTAGCGGTTTCACAACCTGAAGCTTCAATTTGGGATTCAATCATCAGGT
>BQJT01000343.1 GCA_021604845.1 Cyclobacteriaceae bacterium | reverse complement strand
AAATGGCTGGTGTGTGGGATCTCCAGGTTTTTGGTTAATGCCATTCCATTCCAGTCATATATGGCAAAATGATCAGGGTGTTTAGCCCATACCCAGAATTTTCCCGGTTGGTGTTCTATTACGCCTCCAATAAGACCATTTTCCAGAGGCGTGTAAATGACCGAATCTGAGCTAGGTAAATAACGAAAGAGGGTTGATGGTATTGGAAAGCGGTTCAAAAAGCCATGCAGGCCAAAGTCGCTGGAAAAACCTTCTACTCCTGTTCGCATGTAGCCGTCCCAACCTTCCCTGGCAATGCTCACGGACCGAAACTCATAGCCGTCAAACTGTACGAGGCGGAGGGCATAAAATTGTTCGGCAACGCCACAGGGTTTTAGCCATAGCCGTCCTTTATCATCCTGCACCACGGCATCCATACAAAACCCGGCTGGGGCATCCTGGTTTTTTAATAGTTTAGTAGAAGTAGGTGTAATTAAGGGCAACAAGCCCTTCTGTTGTCCAAGTGCATTCGAACAAGTGAGCCATATAACCAGCAAGAGGCATCCAATAGGAGTAACCGTCTTCATCACCCTGTTTTACGAAATCAAAGCTAGTGTTGTTACATGCAAAAATGGTAAACTTCCAGGGCCTATTTTTACATTTTACGAATTTGCGGTTATACAAAAGAGCATTTTATTGGAATGACTTGGGTTGGCACTATTGTTCCACTGATGTTTTCGAATGCTAAAACTTGTGCTGCAAAGGTGGACTGGTTTCTGCTATTATGCGTGCACTATTGTTTGGAAGGAGCGAATTATTGTTAATACCTTGCACCATTTAAAAAAAGATAGAGCCACAGATTGTGACTCCATCTCTAAAAACCTATTTCAATAATACCATCTTTTAGGTTGTAGGTGATTAGGTTGTAGCTGGTAGGTTGTAGGTCGTAGGTTTTAGGTCGTAGGTTTTAGGGATTCTCTGACTGCGAGCCACAAGCTACAACCTAAACCCTAAACCCTACATCCTAGCTACCACCAACTTCTTGGCCACCCGCTCTGATCCCGAACGAATCTCTACGATATAAGTGCCTGGCGGGAGGTTATTGATATTGATCTGTTCAGTAGCGTTGGATACCTCCTGCCATTGCCGTTGTAAAACGATTTGTCCAAGTTGATTGTAAATACTCACTTGAACATCCTTATCGATAAAGTGCTCCAACTGTAGGTTGACAACTTCTGTGGCAGGATTGGGGAAGAGCTTTATGGATTCATTGTTCCATGGTTCTATTGTTTCATTGTTCCATTGCTCTGTTGTTGGGGGAGTGGAGGCTTGTAGATTGCTTCCTGTAGCTCCGTTTATCGACACATTGGCAAAAGTGCCGGTAATTTCTTCTGTAGGTACTCCGTTCATGGTGATTAAACCAATTTCAATACAATTGCTCATAGGTATTTGAGTGATAAATACATGGTCCCAAACGACTCCATCCTCAGAACGAGAGGCTGTAAATTGATTACCCGTTCGGGAAAGCCGCAGCCAATTTTTACCCTGGGTTGGGTATATTTGTGTGAAAGCATAACTGCCAGCAGTTTGCCGCAACTCCCGACGCGACAAGGAAGTACCGTCAATCATGAGCTGGATCATGGGCGCACTTGGGTCATTGCTTTCCCGCATAGAAATGCCTGCCCAGCCACTGCCAGTAACGGATGCTACTCGTGCGATGATCTCACCATCACCACACAAAGATTGTTGGATAAAACCGTGCTGATCATTTTGTCGATAGTAACTAGCATCATAACAACCTGCGCTGGTAAGGTCAAAAACAGCAGTTGCTCCATCATAGGTGCCCGTGCCAGCTGCACAACCGAGACCCGCTGGATCAACTTCCCAACCGCAAGGTAATCCGCCTACTAACACATTAGCGGTACAATTGGCGGTATTGCCTGCTGCATCCTCCACAGTAATGGTAATGGGAACCGTATTGCCAATTTGATCACAGGTAATTTGAAAAGCCGATTGATCAATGAAAAATACATCCCCACAGTTATCACTGGAAGCAGCTTCATCCCATACCTCATTCATGGAAACGTCAATGCTGGTTTCTCCATTAAAGGTGATGGTTGGGTGAAGGCAAACTGGAACGGGGGCCTCTCCATCAATAATGTCTACGAAAAAGGCGCACTTTTTCTGATTATTGGATGGATCCTTTGCTTGCCATTGTATTTTCCAGTGGCCTATATCGAGTGTTCTTGTGGCACTGGTAGACCAGGATGACCAATTCTCTCCTGAAATATTATTGCCCAATTCATCCACTGCCCGGTAGCGATGGCGTAATACGCTGACTTCACAATTGTCATCGGCTGTAGGAACAGGCACCGTAAAGGTACTGGCACAGCTTCCGGCATCCGTATTAAAGATTTGATCATCGGGGCAGTCAATTGTTGGGACGGTATCATCAATTACGGTGATAGTAGCGGAACAAGAGCTGGTATATTCGCCGTCGTCCACGGTCAGGTTTATTTCGTAAGCGCCTGGTCCGAATGGTCCCTCATTATCTACACTATAAATCAACTCGTCAAAGTCAGGATCAGAAGAACCATTATCAATCTGATTGGCTGTTATAGTGGCTTCGCAGTTGTCATCGACGGAAATAGTAATATCCTGACAAATGGCTACCGGAGGCGCATTACATACACTGTTAGGATCAGCAATGCTGACAGTAGCGGTACAAGTGTTAAAATTATTGCTGGCATCTGTTACGGCCAGGATAATGATAAAATCACTGCCTATATCATCACAATCATAGCTGATTAGTGTTGCGCTACTGCTTGTGCTTAACCCGCCACAATTATCTGTCGAGCTTTGGGTTATGGTCTCTATATTGGCCTGGGTGATCGTATGTGAATTTTGATCTGTCAAATTAATAGTAAGATCATTGCAGATGACACTTGGGGCAGTAGTATCTTCCACCGTTACCGATGCAGAGCAGGTACTGGTATTGCCGTTGGTATCCATAGCAGTAAGCGTTACCGATTGGGAGCCAATGTCTTCGCAGTCAAAGGTGTTTCGATCTAAAGTTAGTGCGTTAATACCGCAGACATCGTAAGTCCCATTGTCAATGACAGCTGCGGTCACAGTAGTATTGCCATTTTCATCAAGTTGCATGGTTCTATCCTGGCAGAGGGCCACTGGGACAATATTATCCTCTACGGTGATATTAGCGACGCAAGTAGATGAATTCCCGTTATCATCTGTTACAGTAAGCGTGGATTGGGCGATCCCAACGTCTTCACAGTTGAAACTAGTTAAGTCAAGAGACAAATTATTGATACCACAATTATCGGTAGAACCATTGTCTACTTGTTGAGTGGTAATAACAGCGCTGCCATTTTGATCGAGTTGGATGGTTAAGTCCTGGCAAATAGCATCAGGCGCTGAATTATCAGCAATGGTTACATGGGCAATACACGAATTTGCCTCGCCACTATTATCTGTGACGTTTACCGTAACCGAATGTTCGCCAATGTCAGTACAAGTAAAAGAGGCGTTGCCCAGTAATTGGCTAGAGGCTACAGAACAATTGTCTGTAATAAGCGAAGTAACGGTATTGGCGTCGATGGAAATCGAACCATTTATGTTGAGATCTACGGTCACTTCCTGGCAAACAACGATAGGAGGATTAACATCTCTAACGGTTACGGTGGCTGCGCAGGTGCTTTGGCTGCCACCACCAGTGGTTGCGGTAAGCAGGACGGTGTTGGTGCCTATATCCGAGCAATCGAAGGTGGTTTGACTGGCACTGAGTGTAAAATTACAT
>BQJT01000342.1 GCA_021604845.1 Cyclobacteriaceae bacterium | reverse complement strand
TATCATCGATCAGACCGTCGCAATCGTTGTCGAGGCCATCACAAATCTCTTGAGCAGAAGGATGGATGCTACCATTAGTATCATCGCAGTCTGTATTATCCGAAACATACCCCGAAGGTTGCGCACAAGCTTGCACCGAATTGTTTGGATCGCCAAAGCCATCGCTGTCCGTATCCGCATACCAGGTGGTTTGATTACCAATCGGGTTAACCTCATTCACCGTAACGGTGAAAGAGCAAGTGGCCATATCTCCTGACTCGTTAACTGCCAAAAAAGTGTTGGTGGTTGTTCCTACTGGAAAAAAGGAGCCGTCTGCCAGGCCGGAAGTTTGGGAAATGGTAGTTGTAGAGCAATTATCAGTTGTGCCCACATCATTTGAAAGGTAAGTTTGAAAAGCCAGACCATAATTACTATTCGGATATAGGGAATTGAAATACACACCTCCATTGTAAATATTAGGGTCTGAAACAGAAAAAGTCACGTTTTGAGGAGCTCCCAGTATCTGGAAAGTGTAGACATTTCCCACTATTATATATGGAGCCAATGTTGGTGGTAAATCAATATTTAACCAACCATTGCCCGCATTGGTATAACTATAGACTTCACTATAAAAAAGTGGCCCGGAAGGTCCCTGCCCGGCAAAAATCCTCAAAGTAAAAGAAAAGTTTTGCACCCCCCCCTTTCTTACTCGTATTCTGGTCAATTTTCCGGAGTTGCCAGCCGTAAAAGATTGCCACTGGTTAAAGCCTGAAAAAAGACCGACATCTGAATTGGGTTGAGATTGGTCGAGGCTTTCCGTCCCAAAATTAACCACTGCGCCACAGGTGCCCGAATCATTATTAACCACAATATTTCCGGGGCAATTGAGCACCAAATCTTCCGGGTTTACAGTGACGGTAAAACTACAGCTGACCGTTTCCCCCAATCCGTTAGTTGCCACAAAAGTATTAGTAGTAGTTCCTACCGGAAAAAAGGAGCCGCTAGGCAGGCCGCTGGTTTGAGTAATGGTTGTGCCTGAGCAATGGTTATTCGCAATGATCCCATCACTGATATAGGTGTAAAATACCAAATCCCAATTGATGGAAGCTACGGGATGTATATTTGTGAAATAACGCCCTCCTGAATAAGGATTCCCGTCCTTCCCAACAAAGCCTGTGCCACTACCTTGAATCCGAAAGGTATATACTTCTCCTGCCTCTAAAAAAGGGGCGGTTGCGAAAGGCAAATTAATATCGAATAATCCGTTGACCGTGCCGGGATTATAGTTTCCTGTAAATAAAGGTGCCGCGGATGTGCCTTCTCCTCCGTATATTTTCAAAGTAAAAGAAGGAAATTGAGAACCACTCGTTAAAAGCTGCAACTTGGTCAATTGCCCTGAAGCCCCTGCCGTAAAGGATTGCCATTGATCAGCGCCACTTAATCCCAAATTGATATCTGTTTGAGACTGATCTAATTGCTGAGTGATGTAATGGACGGCCTTCCCACAGGATCCCGGGTCGGTATTCACGGTGATATCCGCCGGGCAAGCAATCATCTGATCTTCGACATTTACAGTAACCAGAAAAGAACATGTACTCATATTGCCGAATTCGTCGGTTACTTCAAATGTATTGGTCGTGGTTCCTTCCGGAAAAGGGGAGCCACTGGGAAAACCACTCGATTGGGTAATTGTTATGGGCGAAAAATTACCCGTGACCATTATATCATCCGTGATATAGGTATAAAAAATCAAATCCCAATTCACTGAATTAATAGGATTAGTATTAGTGAAAAACCGACCTCCTGAATAAGGATTGCCCCCGTGCCCGATAAAGTCTACACCACTACTTTGAATCTGGAAAGTATAAGTGTCTCCTGCTACTAAAAAAGGAGCGGAGGTGATAGGCAAATTAATATCCAATAACCCATTTACGCCATTAAAATTATAAGGACTACTAAAGAGCAAAGTACCTGTTGTTCCTTCGCCAATATATACGTTGAGCGTAAAAGGGCCGGAAATAGCACCATTTGACATAAGTTGTAATTTGGTGAACTGGCCAGCAATACCTGCCGTAAAGGACTGCCACTGATTTGTGCCCCCAAAACCTAAATTTTGATTCGTTTGAGATTGGTCCAGCTCCTCAGTTAGATAATCAACCACAGCGTTGCAAGCGCCCGGATCATTAGTCACTGTGATATCTGCCGGACATTCAATCAATAAACTTGCCGGATAAACGGTAACTGTAAAGGAGCAGGTGTTGGTATTACCAGAAGCGTCTGTCACTGTAAAAGTGTTGGTAGTTGTACCAATGGGAAAAGAAGCACCACTGGCCAAACCTCCAGTTTGCTGCCATGTTTCCCCAGCACAGTTGTCCGAAGTACTAATGCTGTAATTATATACTTGGGCGCCGCTCAACGAAATATCAGAGGGGCAAGTAATGGTTGGGGCCTCGTTATCCGTAACCGTTATTGTTTTGGTACAGGAGGCACTGTTTCCAAGTGCATCCGTTGCTGTCCAGGTAAGTACAGTTGAGCCTATCGGCCAGGGGCCTGCCGGAAAAGGACCGGAAACGGTTGGTGTGCTGCAATTATCTGTTGCTGTTGCAGTGAGGGTGGCAATTCCAGTACAAAGTCCATCGGTGGTGTTTAAGCTGGTGTTGGTCGGGCAAGTGATCGCCGGAGCCTCCATATCTATGTGTTTAATTCTCAATATGGCCTCTGCTGATAAAGGCGTCCTTGGAGCATTACTGACTTCAATAAAATGTATTCCGGTTTGGCTTGCTGTGTACGTGAATTTAGATAAGGTCCCACTTCCACTGTTATCGTCAGATGCAAGTAGGCTATATCCATTGGGGGCAAAAAGCCTTAAATAAGTATCCGGCCCGGAGGTCGTTTCAAATTCATAGGTTTTTCCTGCCACAAGGGAAACCTTTCGTGACCCGATAACACCGGTCGAAATAGCTGCTGCAATTCCATTAGAGGAACAATCAGGGACTTCATAGGGCGCAGACCCTGTACCATTATATTTCCAGGTATACTCTAAAGTCCATTCGTGCCTGCTGGTACCCAAAATTTCCGTAATTGTATAGGTCCCATTACTTGGCAGGCTGGAATTTTTGAAGTCGATAAGGTAAACGACTTCTTGATTATCATAACAATCATCTCCCGAATTTCGCTCACACCTGGGTGCAACATCATTTTCCCATGCCCGCTGCCAGGTTGTAAAATCCGAGAATTCCAGGAGTGCGTCGGTCAGTATCACTGTTCCTTCTCCGTAGGTACAGTTGCCGTTATTGTTGCATGTCATGCAACCGGAATCGAACTCCGCAAATGGAATGCCTATATAAACAAACGACGTATATTCCTCTCGCCCACTTTCCCAACAGGAAGAGCTACTAAATTGTGCGCCTTCATAACTTTTGACATGCCCTACCCGAGCCGAAAAGATATACCGGGCATGCTGGCCATAGCTAAGCTCGGCCAGGCAGCATATGATCATTAATAATAGGTATTTCTTTTTCATAGTACTTGTTTTGTTTTTAAAGAGATGATTAGGGTTGAGTAAACAATAACTTCCCACTTTGAGTCGGCTCTTTTACTACTATCTTTCGTTGCAAAAAACCTCACGTAGCTGGGACTTCGGCGTGAGCTCAGTCGAACGCTATGCTCGGTTTTTGCGCCTCAGCTAGCAGCAAAATACCTCGACTGAAAAAGGGAACTTATTATCTACTCAACCCTTATTAGACAAATAGAAGGTGGATATACGATCCAAATGATGGAGGTAAAGTTAGTGGCAGCACAAAGGAAAGGCTTCCAATTATCGGT
>BQJT01000341.1 GCA_021604845.1 Cyclobacteriaceae bacterium | reverse complement strand
CCAAGAACAAGCAAACTGCTACAAATAGCTTCAAAATGAATAATCCAAAGGTTCAAGACACATTATCTCCCGAATGTGGCTTACACAGAAACAAGTTGGCAGGTCTCCTGGCTTACTCATCGCTGCGGTCTTCCCATTGACGCCCTGGTGTCAACAGTGACTAAGAGTGACAGCGAATTCTTTAGAGTATACAGTTGCGGGGACAGCTCCGGATTAATTTCTCATACCGGATTCCCTTTTTATCCTCTCCTATTGAAATTATGAAATGGAACCAACGTGGCTAAGTTAGAAGATTGCGGGGATAGAACAAATTTCCTACAGGAAAAGTAGCTTACATCGAACATCGAACACCATCAAGCATTGCCTTTCGGAAACCAGTAAATCTACAAGACTTTGGTTTCTTTGGTCAGTGTTGGGTGGTCAATGTTCGATAGCGCGATTAAACTAGCTTGATCGGCAATTCCCGGACCCTTTTCCCGGTGGCTGCAAAAATTGCGTTACACAACGCCGGCGCCACCGGCGGCACCGGTGGCTCTCCAACTCCGGTGGGTTTTTCGGAATTGCGGACTATATGAACAAAGATTTTTTCCGGGGCATCAGGCATACGCGCCAATTGATAATCATGAAAGTTGCTTTCAACTACTTTGCCGTCTTTAAAGGAAATAGAACTTTTCAAGGCCCCACTTAAGGCGTACACTGCTCCTCCCTCAAATTGAGACCTAACCCGATCTTCGTTTACTATCACACCGCAGTCAACTGCGTAATGAAGCTCCGGAATGGTAATTTTATTGCCGTCAACCTTAACTTTAACTACGCAGGCGACATAGGTTAGAAAACTCCGATGAGAACAGATTCCCATCCCTTGTCCTTCCGGAAGTTGTTTGCCCCAGCCAGATTTTTTAGCTACCATTTCAATTACCCCTCTCATGCGCTCAGTATTGGCCGGAAAATCTTCAATAGGTTCGTTATAATTGAAAAATTCCTCCATTTTTTCATCGAATTTGATCTTCCTATCAGGGCCTAACAAATCCAACAGGTTGTCTACCGGGTCCAAACTTCTGGCATAGGCTACCTCATCTAACATGCTACCAATAGCGAAAGCATGCTGAATGTTACAAACAGAGCGTAACCAGCCAATTCGAGTATGAGCTTTAGCTTCGTGAGTTTCAATACAAATAGCCGGAATATCATAAGGAAAGTCAATCATACCCAAACCCAGCTCCTGCCCAGAGGGCTCAACCGCTTCATTGGATGAGGTCCCTCCTATGGATGGAAATACGGAATGATGGTTCCAGGCGGTAACCTTATTGTCGGCAGACAGTCCAACCTTAACATGCTGAACACTACAAGCATGATAAAAATCATGATGAACATCGTCCTCCCTGGTCCATACTACTTTGACCGGTGCCCCAATATTTTTTGATATCAAAGCTGCCTCCACCACAAAATCCGGCTTTGACTTTCGTCCAAAACCACCGCCTAAAAGAGTGACATTAACTTCAACGTCTGCCAGTTCCAATTCCAATGCCCCTGCAACACTTTCCCTGGCCCATTGAGGGTGCTGGGTAGGCGCCCAGATAGTGCATTTACCATTCTTGACATCGGCTAATGCGGTGGGTGGCTCCATAGTACTATGACTTAGGTGAGGCAACTTGTAGGTCGCTTCTAAAACCTCATTCGAAGCTTTAAATTCTGACTTAATGTTTCCTTCTTCCCTGCGAATATGACCATTGGACTTGGCCTGTCTGGCCAAATTATTCAGATAATCAGCGGAATCATAACTGCCATTTATGCCATTTTCCCAGGAAATCTCCAACGCTTCTCTCCCTTTGATTGCCGCCCAGGTGTGATCTGCGACCACAACCACTCCCCCCAGTGGATTAAATCCAGTAGGGAATCCCGGCGACTCCAGTTCAAATACTTCAACCACTCCCGGAACTTTCAAAGCGTTTTCAGCATTGAAGCTGGCTACTTTTCCTCCAGCCACCGGGCAACGAGCCACCACTGCCACCTTAGCCCCTTCAATATTTGCATCCAATCCAAAAACTGCCTTACCGTTAACAATCTCTGGCAAATCGTAAATAGAGGTTCCTTTACCAATTAGTTTAAAATCATTACTATCCTTCAATTTTACATCTTCATCCTTAGGCACTTCCAATTCAGAAGCCGCTTGTGCCAGCTCACCAAACCCCAGTCTTTTATCACCGGATTTATGAACCACTTCATGATTTTCGGCCCGGCATTCCGAAACATCCACCTGCCAATGATTCGCCGCCGCTTGTTCCAGCATCATTCGGGCGGTGGCTCCGGCCTTCCTCATGGGCATATAAAACATCCTGATACTATAGGACCCATCAGTGTTTTGATCTCCATAAGTTTCTTGATCACCAACAGCCTGTACCAGTTTTACCCTGCTCCAATCAGCCTCCAATTCATCGGCTACTACAGTCGGCAACGAAGTTCTTATACCGGTGCCCATTTCAGAGCGATGGGCCACGATAGTCACTTCCCCCAAATCATTGATATTTATATAAGCATTAGGTTTAAAAAAGTACTGTGGCTCTTGTTCAGGTTCACTATAGGGCTTTGAACAACTCATATGAAAACCCAGAATTAAGCCTGTTGCACTAAGGGAAGTGGTTTTCAGAAAGTCTCTGCGATCGACTTTAGATAAGGGAGTTTTGTAAAACGATTTCATGCGTTACCCCCTTTCTTTGCTGCAACCTGGATGGCTTCGCGAATTCGGTTATAGGTACCACACCTGCAGATATTCCCTAACATGGCAATATTTATTTCCTCAATTGAAGGATTGGGAGTTTTGTCTAAAAGGGCTGCCGCACTCATAATCTGCCCGGGTTGACAATACCCGCACTGAGGTACATCTGTTTCCATCCAGGCCTGTTGTACCGGATGGTTACCGTCCTCTGATAACCCTTCAATAGTAGTGATCTTTTTGCCCTCCGCTGATGAGACCGGGGTGCTGCAGGACCGTATAGCCACTCCATCCAGATGGATGGTGCAAGCTCCGCACTGGCCTATACCACAACCGTATTTTGTGCCGGTGAGTCCTACCAGGTCCCGGATCGCCCAGAGCAGTGGCATATCCGGCTGAACGTAATCTAAGGAATGCGATTCCCCGTTAATTGTTAAGGTAATAGAATTCATAATTGGTGATTCGATGATATCAGACAATTTAATCAATATTATAGTAAATCGGCAACAGCGAAGACAACGGCATGCACCAACCTTCGGGCCCCCGATTTAAAAATTAGATTTTGACCGTAAGCCCGGTTTTTGTATTTTCATCAATACCTCTCTTGCATAGTCAAAACCGCCCCTGTTTGTGTTCAACAGAAACCCTGTTAGACAGGAGTGAAAGTCAGGAGTATTCCTTTACAACATAACCAAATCCTATGAATCTATTATTAGTTTTCAGTATTGTTATTGTAGTATTCCTACTGGCCGGAATACGGATTATTTTTGAATACAAACGGGCGATCAAGTTCAGGTTTGGAAAGTACGTCAAGCTACTAAAGCCCGGTCTGCGATGGATCATTCCATTAGTTGAAACTATTCAAATTGTGGATATACGGGTAATTACCATAAACATTGACTCTCAGGAAGTCATGACCGAAGATAACGTACCTTGTAGTATTGATGGGGTGGTGTTTTTTAGAGTTAAAGACCCGGAAAGAGCGGTTTTGGAGGTAGAGCAGTTCAAGTTTGCTATTATGCAATTGGCTCAGGCCGCCCTGAGAGATGTTTGTGGAAAGGTAGAATTGGATACCATATTGTCAAACAGGG
>BQJT01000340.1 GCA_021604845.1 Cyclobacteriaceae bacterium | reverse complement strand
GTTCCGGAGCTTGCTTGTTTTCGGCGTTTGCAAAAAAGAACGGCTCGCCAGCGTACCTGAATGCCTGAATAGCCAGCAGCATAAATATGCTAAGTTTAAAACTGGCTCCATAAACCCCCAGAGCTGCTATACTGGACTTGCCTGGATAAAAATTGTCAGGCAGCAAAGCGGGGATCATCAGCTTATCTGCCTGTTCATTAGCGATTCCTGCCAGCCCCATCAGAAAGATTGGCAGACCATATTTAAGCAGGGGCTTAATTCTTTGCCAGGAAATCACTAGCCCAATTTGAAAAAAGTACTTTCTGAGTATCAGAATAATCACTGCATTACCCAGCAGATTTGATAAGAACACATAGCCAACACCAAATTGCGGGTTTAAAAATTCCGTCACAAACGGATTTAACCAGGTCAGAAGACCTTTTTGTAATACCAGGTAGGGGACCAGCAGGAAAATCAGGTTAAAACCAATAGTAATGAATATGGCTCCGAGTTTGGTCATTGCAAAAATTAATGCTTTGTTCTCAAGCCGCAGCCTGGCAAATGGGATAGCGCTGATTGCGTCGATAAACAGAATTCCCGCTAAAAACTTAACCAGGTAGGATTGATCAGGAATGTCCAAATAATTTGCAAGTTGCTGCGATCCGCTAAGAATTAAGCCAGAAAGGATCACACTAGTGGTCAGGATCAATGCGGAACATTGCCGGTAGGTTGATAGCAGTTCCCCTTTAGTGGCAAACCGGAAAAAAGCGGTTTCCATTCCGTAGGTATAAATTATATTGAAAAACGCCATGTAGGCATAAAGCCTGGTAATCACACCGTATTCACCTTCCAGGAATACCGTGGTATACAGGGGAACCAGTAGGTAGTTCAGTACCCGGCCGACAATACTGGAGATTCCATAAATGGCAGTCTCCCCGGCTAATTTCTTCAACGTACTCATAAAAGCCGGCTGAGGATTAACATGCTATATACCCTGGAAATTTGGGTTTCGCTTTTCCTTAAACGCCGCAGTACCTTCGATAAAATCCTTGGTTGAGCAACATTGAGCAAACCTGCTTGCTTCAATTTGATATCCGTCTCGTTCCGGATCATATGCTGCGTTTACACATTCAATCACCATACCAACCGCCAATGGGGCCTTACACATTATTTTGTTCAGAACTTGTTTACAAAGTGTTATAAGTTCCTCAGGAGCATCCACCAGGTAGTTGACCAATCCAAAGTTTAATGCCTGCTGTGCACTTATGATATCGCCGGTAAGAATTAACTCAAGCGCTCTGGCTTTGCCAATTAAAGCAGGAAGCCGCTGTGTACCACCATATCCGGGGACCAGCCCCAAACTGACTTCAGGCTGTCCGAACTTTGCGGTATTCAAGGCAATTCTAATATGACAAGCCATTGCCAATTCGCAACCTCCCCCCAGAGCAAAACCATTTACAGCTGCCACTATTGGTTTAGGGCAGTTTTCAATCATAGCAAATACTTGTTGTCCGTTTTCCGCAAATTCCTGGGCGGAACCTACAGCAAGCTTTGCTATTTCAGAAATATCGGCTCCTGCAACGAAAGCCTTAGAACCAGCGCCTGTAATGATGGCCGCCTTCACCTGCGGGTCATCGTAGATGGATTGCACTGCCCTTTTTAATTCTGCAATAGTAGCAATATTGAGCGCATTCAGCTTATTTTCTCTACTTATAGTGATGGTGATCACTCCCTGATCCAGGCTGGTGGTTAGATTTTCGAATTCCAACATGTTTTTGTGCTAAATATAGGTTATAAGAAGGTTATAAGTTATGGGTTATAGTGATAAGTTAGATGCGGGTTGCCGGTTTGGTATAACGTGGAAAATCGTCAATCGTCAATCGTCATTCGTAAATTCGTCACCATGTCATTCACCACCTCACTGAGTTCATATTGCGGTTGCCACCCCCAGTCATTACGGGCAACGGAATCATCAATGGTACTGGGCCAGGTTTTGGCAATCAGGTCCCGGAAATCCGGATTATAACGGGTGGAAAAATGTGGAAAGTGTTTTTGGATTGCTAAGGTTAATTCCCCCGGCGTAACGCTGAATGCCGCAAGATTGTATGACCGGACAGATATGCTTTCTTTTGGTGCCTGCATTAATTTGAAAATAGCTTCAACAGCATCGGGCATGTACATCATGGGCAACCGGGTGTTTTCTCCCAAAAAGCATTCGAAATCTTCGCCTTTTAACGCCTGATGGAAAATAGCTACGGCGTAATCCGTGGTGCCGCCGCCAGGTGGCGACTTGTAACTGATGAGGCCCGGGAATCGAATACTCCTCACATCAATCGCAAATCGATCGACATAATACTTACACCAGAGCTCCCCCGAAAGCTTGCTAATCCCATAAATGGTTTCCGGGTCCATAATGGTATGCTGTGGTGTTTTATCCAATTGAGTATGCGAGCCAAAGGCAGCAATGGAACTTGGCCAGAAGACTTTGTCAACTTTGTGAGTCCTGGCAGCATCGAGCACGTTTATCAACCCTTCCATATTGAGTGTCCAGGCTTGTCTTGGCCGGTGTTCTCCGGTGGCTGATAACATGGCTGCAAGATGAAAAATTACGTTTATCGAATGTTCCTCGATGACCTGCTTTACCGCTTGCTCGTCCAATATATCCAGCATCAGAAATTGAAGGTGGGAGAGATGTGCAGGAGGTCGACAGATATCGGATATAACCAGATTCTCTGTCCCTGTCATTTTTTCAAGAACCAGGGATAACTCAGAACCCAATTGCCCGCAGGCTCCGGTCACCAGTACATTTTTCATTAATTTATTAAGGTTGTTAGCGTTGAAATTACAAAATTATGTAAAGATCCGAAGGCTTCGGGAACAGCACACTTAAAACCAGTATCTTTAAAAGATAAACCAATTCAAGATGTACGGAAATATTAGACAACATTTGACCCGTGAGTTGCACGAGCTGGAACAAGCAGGGCTTTACAAATCCGAACGGGTAATTGCATCTCCGCAAGGTGCGGTAATCAAAATCATGGATGGCCAGGAAGTATTAAATTTTTGTGCCAACAATTATTTGGGATTATCATCACACCCAAAGGTGATTCAAGCGGCAAAGGAGGCAACGGACACTTACGGATACGGCATGTCTTCGGTCCGGTTTATTTGTGGAACACTGGACATACATAAGGAACTTGAAGCTAAATTGTCCGAATTTCTCGGTATGGAAGATACAATTTTATATGCCGCTGCTTTTGACGCAAATGGCGGTTTATTTGAGCCTTTGCTGACCGCTGAAGATGCTATTATATCTGATACCCTAAACCACGCCTCAATCATTGACGGGGTCCGTCTTTGCAAGGCGCAGAGATACAGGTATCGGCACAATGACATGGAAGACCTTGAGCAACAGTTAAAAACTGCATCAGCACAGCGTCATCGGATTATAGTAACCGACGGTGTGTTCTCGATGGATGGTACCATTGCTCAACTTGACAGGATATGTGATCTGGCTGATCAATACGATGCTCTGGTTATGTCGGATGAATGCCATTCAACAGGTTTTATGGGCCCCACCGGACGAGGAGTACACGAGTATCATTCGGTAATGGGTCGGATAGATATCATAACCAGTACCCTGGGAAAGGCCTTAGGGGGTGCATCCGGGGGATTTACCTCTGCACGCCAGGAAATAGTAGATATTTTACGGCAACGTTCGCGTCCCTACCTGTTTTCTAATACCCTGGCGCCTTCCATTACCGGTGCCTCCATTGCCGTGTTGGATATGCTTACGGAAACAACAGACTTAAGGGACAAACTGGTTGCTAACACCGCTTATTTTC
>BQJT01000339.1 GCA_021604845.1 Cyclobacteriaceae bacterium | reverse complement strand
TGCTAAGCGCCATTGATAAGATGCTAAATAAGAATCTACTTCACGAACGGAATTCTGAATGGTTTGAAGAAAATCCACACCATTAGAAGAATTAAGGTAACCCGAATCTTCCGCAGAGCCGCTAGCAGAATAAACGTTGATAATGTTCCGGCGATCTAAGATGTTAGAAACCCGCACATAAATGTTCAAACTGTAGTTTTTGGCAATTGTAAAGTTTTTATCTACTCTAGCATTAAAAGTAAAGGTCCAAGGTTTTCTAGCGCCATTAATAGCACCTTCGATACCTTGTCCGCCTAAAGCAGTAGGGGTGGTACTGCCGGTATAAGGCCGTCCAGAAACCGCAATGGTTTGGAAGTTGACACCAAAATTAGCCAAGATGTCGGAACCAAAAAGGTTTGGACCATTATAGCGTTTGCCTGCTCCATAGCGATAATCCATAGTTGCCACAAACCGGTGACGTTCGTCAAAGTTTAATGGAAACAATGTTCTAATATTACCACGAGAAGTCAAACCGCGCTGAGAGTTAGCATCAGATCCGGTTCCATCTGCAAACTGCAAAGTATAAACTGCATTAAGGGACACATTTCCAGTTCTTCTCAAATCATAAGAAAAAGAAAAACCTTTTGTTGTACCAAAATCAATATTGTCAAAAGTAGTATACTGATTAACAATTGGTACGGGGAAGAAAGTCCTTTGCTGAATCATATCACGCATTTCTTTGTAATATGCTGCAATCTTCAAGGCAGAGGAATTAGATAATTTCTGTTGGAATCCAACCTCATAGTCAATCGTTTTCTCTGGTTTGAGATCTGGATTGCTAAGCGGATTGTTTGATCCATAAGAAATATCAGTAAAGTAGAAGAAATCCCTTGGTGTAGCTAAAGTGCCACTTGGAGGACGCTGTACAAGAATGTCATAATGCGCAAAGAAGTTAGCATCAGTAGAAATTGGGAAAGAGAAAGCCAACCGAGGCATTACATTAAGTTGCACTTCATAATCCTCAAAAGATGCCGTTACATCAAAATCAGGTGCTTTGATATAGTTAGCTGCTGCTTCTGCGCGTGGGTTCTTGTATTTTGGAAAGACCAAACCACTTGGGAAAATCAAGGTTGGTGAATTAGAAGGGGTACCATTAGCAAAGTACCATTGGTCTCCATCACGATATCCAGCAACTCTCGACTGAGAATCATCCAAATATACTTTGTAATCATCCCCAATATTACCAGGGCGTTGGTCATTGACATCAGGACCAGCGAAATATTCCGATGCGCCCATGATCTCATATAGCGAATAAGGATCTTTCATTACTTTGGTATTGGCATCATAACGATCAACCCGAACACCTAAGCGGAAAATAATATCCTTAAAGGTAAATTTATCCTGAATGTACGCTGCGCCGTAGATGGGGCGATTTGGCGCAACCGGGAAAGTTCTTACACCAGTTACAGGGTCTCTGGTCGTAAAGAAATCATCAAAACTACCATCAAAGGTATTACCGAGATAATCATTCCCCCAATAATCCAGCAATTGCTGATCATTCAACTCCTTAGCGGAGAACAAGCTCAGGTCCAATTGATCAGGAGATAAGCCATCGACATTAACATATTGGCTCAAATCCGAGATACCAAGTCGATTCCGAAGTTCTCTGAAGAATTGATTGTCTGACTCTTCATTAATCGAAACCTCTAATAAAGCAGCCGGAGAATTAATCCCGGGTATGGTTACAAAGCTAAGTGTATCGGCTCCTTCCAGGATTCCTTGGATGTGATCATTAGCTTGCTGACGAGCCACATTCCAAAGGTTACGAGGATTTACTCTATAACTACGGGAAATTCTTTGCTCGTACCAAATACCTATCTGGATATTGTGACGGCCTTTATCCGAACCACCAGGGATCAAATCAAAGGCAGTATTCGCACTAAAAGTATAAACGTCATTATCTGAAACCTGGTAAGTATTATAGACGGTACCTACATTAGTATGCAAACCCCAAGAGTTATTATAAACGCTTGATATTTGTCCATTAGGTGCAAAAAATTGCTCTCTGGTTAGAATGGAACCCAAGGCACTCGGATCATTAGTAAGAATTAATTCTCCGATCTGGGAATTTACACCTTCTCCTGATGTCAGGCCCATGGCATTATTATAATTGGACAAAATAGGATTAGAAGCACCGGCTTCATAACCTCTTAACACTTGCCGGTAATCCGTATGACGGGCAATAAGGTCTCCTAAAGCTGGATCAAATTCGACTATGAAAGTCGGTACCCATTCAATATTAAAGTTTCCAACATGCCCATAGGCAAATAGGTTATCCTGATGGTTTTGATCTTCCCACTTACGCTCCTGTCTTTCATAACCTGCCTGCAGGGTATATGATGCATTTTGAATCAAGGAAGTTCTAGCGGCTTTCTCCTCATTTGTCAATCCGGTAGCGGTGCCGCCCAAACGGTGGCGGAAGCGGAAATTGCCACGATAAGTTGCATCGTAGAAAAATGGGTTATTATGACTATTTAAGGCCCGCCAGCTAGCATCTGGGGTAAATTGGTTTTCAGAATCTGCATAGGATCCCGTCAATGTAATATCAATGGCGTTACTCAACCTAGCATCCAATTTGGCCGTCAGGTCATAACGGGTGAAAGCTTCAAAAGGCTGCGCATCCAAGGCATCAACATCTGCGCCCAGCAAATAATCTGCTGCAACTAGAGGATTTCCGCCTACATCCAAAACAGGATTGGCCTCCAACTCTGCTAGCTTGGCATCACTAATCCGATAAACATCGATTGGTGTTGGATCATCATCCTCCTGGTGTGTATACCGACCAGCAATACGGAAGCCTAATAAAGATTCTCCATTGCTCTTTTTGAGAATCGGTCCGCTCAGGTTGAAACCAACCAGGCTTTGGCCAAAAGGATCTAAGTACTGCGAAGTTTCTACTTCCACCCCCCCGGAGAACTTACTGGAAGGCCCTTTGGTAGTAATTGAAATAATACCACCAGTTACATCTCCATACTGCGCTTCGATACCTCCAGTGATTACTTGGAGTTGATCGATTTCAGATTCCGGAATCAGGTTCCCCTGAACGCGAATACCATCGACATAGTAGTCCGTCGCATTGGAGCGTGACCCCCTAATGGTGATCGCATCGCCTTCGTCTGCACTAGCCAAGCCAGCTGAGGTAGCCGCCAAGGCATTAATACTTCGAGTCGGGAGGTTTTTAATCTCATCACTGGTGATGGTTTTGCCCGAGGTCGTATTATCCTGCTCAATAAGCGGGACTTTGTACTCCACTACTACTACTTCATCGAGTATGATACCAGAGCCCATCGTGACATCCAGTTTGTTAGCCTTTCCGGCAAACACTTTTACATCGGTAATCCTTTGAGCTTGGAGGCCGACATAACTGACCTCGACATCGTAGGTGCCGGGATCAATGTTGGAGAAACTATAATTACCGTCTAAGTCAGTTTCGACGCCGGTAATCAGCACTCCATTTTTGTACATCGCTACGTTACCAAAGAGAACAGGTTCCCCCGACTCATCTTCTGTAACCTTTCCATACAGCGAGGTCTGGGCCGAGACCGTCGCTGAAAAGAGTAGCAGCGAAAAAAACAATAGTAAATAACGTGCCATAAACTTCTTTTTTAATTTCAGTTTTATTCCAATATTAACAAGGTAATTCTTTAACCTTTTCAGTAGTCATATTTAGTTTGAGAAATACGCGTGAAAGACCGGTTTCAGATCGGTGCACAATGTTAAGAAAATTAACACGCATTTCAAAAATTTTCACTCTCTCCTTGTCTGATGACTGACATTGATTTGACCGAAAGCAAC
>BQJT01000338.1 GCA_021604845.1 Cyclobacteriaceae bacterium | reverse complement strand
ACTAAGGTTATATGCAGGTATTACTGCTTTATTGAAGTTGTCCTGATTTGCCTTTACTATGCCATAGGCAGATTGCGGGTCATAGGTAACGTGCTTGGCATTGGGGTATTTGGCGATAAAATCCTGAATTACCTTTTTTGAGGACGGACTTAGTATGGAATTACTAATGATTCGAATATCAACACTCTGCTTCAAAGCTGGGAGAACCTCTTTGTCAACAGTTTCCCAATCCGATTTAAGGCCACCAATTTGAGGTTCTGTCAACCGCTGCTGATCGTAAAGTGATAAAACTGAAGCCTCCACCTGGGCGCTTACTCCGCCAGCAGTCAGCTTGCACTGCTTATTGCCCTGAACCTTGATCGGCCTTCCTTCCCTGGTTTTAATTACAATACTGCAGTAGTCTCCACCCTGGGTGTATGTCGAAGCATAGTAGTTGGCCACACCAGGGTCAATCTCAACGGGTTTGTTTAAATAGGGTATAGCCTTCCTTATTGGGGCTTCGCAGGCAGCCAAAGAGGCGGCAGCCACACTGAATCCCATCATTTTAAGAAAATCACGCCTGGATGATCCATCATCCTCACCTTCCGCAGATCGCTTGTTCCCGTTGATCGGCAGATACTCCGGAAACTCCTTGTCTGCGTATTTTACAAATTCAGGATCATTCTTAAGCTGTTCTAATCCTTTCCAGTATTTTTTATTACTCATGCGTCAGGTTTTCTGCACCCAATAATGCTTAATAATGACATTTAGCGCACTCCAGACCTCCAATATCTTCAACTTTCAAAGGTTGATTCGAGTGTTGTGTGTGGAGTTCTACTAAATTATCGTAGTAAGCATTACCCTTCGTGTTTACGTTAGTCTCCTTATGACAATTAATACACCATCCCATGGTTAGCGGAGCGAATTGCTCTACTACTTCCATTTCCTGTATTTCGCCATGACAGGTTTGACATTCCTGATCTCCTACTGCCACATGCTGAGCGTGGTTAAAATAGGCGAGGTCAGGTAAATTATGTACTCTTACCCATTCAATGGGTCTGTTATTTTCAATTGCAGCATATATCTTCTGAATTTCAGGGGATTCAGTAAGAATCTGACCATGGCAATTCATACAAATATTAGCCGAAGGTATGTTGGCTGATTTACTTTTTCGTACGCCAGTATGGCAATAATTACAATCGATCTCAAATTGACCGGCATGAAGTTTATGTGAAAAAGCAATTGGTTGTTTAGGTGCATACCCCTGCTGAACACCAACCTGATACAATCCGTCGATCACTGACTTCAATACAAAAATCCCAAAGATGAAAGCGACAATGCCTACAAATGCTGGCTGCTTTACGATCTTGCTCAGTGCAAACTTCTGATCGATAATCGCCCTGTCCGCTTCATCCAGGCCCTCCCTTTGCTGAAGGAACTTAGTAAGTAAATTGATGATCAGGAATAAAACCACCAAAATAAGCACAAGCACCACTACCAGGCCGATCACCACCGCGGTTAAGAAAGTGCCTGGCTGCTGCTCGGCCGCCTGAGCAGGCGCTCCGGGAACACCGGCTTCAGAAGCATCCGCGGATACCGCATTTTCAGTTTCGTGCTTTATGTAGGCAATGATGGACTCAATCTCAGTATCACTGAAGTTGAATGATGTCATCACCGTTTGGTTGTATTCTTCAAATAGCGCCACTGCATAATTATCACCCGATGCAATAACTGCCTGTGAGTTTTTGACAAACGCCTTGATCCAGTCCATGTCCTGCCGTTCATAAACCCCGCCTAATGCCGGACCAACTAACTTTTGATCAATCGCGTGACAGGCACGACAGTTTGCCTTGAAAAGATTCTCGCCTTCAATGATGGCAGCTTCATCAGAACTGCCACCCTGAGAGGTGGCAGTTTCACTGGTAATAGTATCACTGGAAGCCTCCGCTGCGATTGGATCTGATTGAGCCTGAACGCTGTTCAACGACAACAAGAAAAAAATGAGAATTGGCAAGGGCTGGAAGCTGGCAGGTCGTAGCGTTGCGAACATAAATCTTTAGAAATTATGATTGGGGTATATCACTCCCCCTAAAACTGCCACAAATGTAACATGCCGGCCTTTTTTTTCAAATTTATTTGGACTCAATTTAATACCCTATGGAGCAATTATGTAGAGTCAATAACTATTTAGTTGATTTCTAGTCAATTGGTAGGTTTTTACCTATCCCCTTGGGTTGCTATTTAGAATTAATATAAATAGCCTAAGACACCGGATAATACCCAGGTTAAATATTCCTGGGTCCTATTCGAATGAAGCCGTTACCAGGAATGCGGATAAAACATTGACTGCACTATTTTAAATCTGCTCAAAGTGTTTAATATTTGAACTGTCAATACTTGGATATGAGCAAGCCCATAGTCATACTTAAGATCGGAACTGCTTCGATTACTACCGATAGCGGTGTATTGGACGAAGCCGTTATGGTAGAAATCGCCCGTCAATTAGGCACCTTACACGATCAATATAATTGGATTGTGGTTTCATCAGGTGCTGTAGGTAATGGGAAAAGCTATTTACGCAATTACCAGGGTTCCATCATCGAACGGAAAGCCGCGGCTGCTATTGGAAACCCAATATTATTGCAGAAATATGCGCAATTCCTGTCTCCCTATAAAATAAGTATCGCCCAGAGCTTATGCGAACGCACTCATTTTTCAAAGGAAGAGCAGTTTAACCAAC
Source organism: Cyclobacteriaceae bacterium (assembly GCA_021604845.1). Taxonomy (GTDB): domain Bacteria; phylum Bacteroidota; class Bacteroidia; order Cytophagales; family Cyclobacteriaceae; genus SZUA-3. The sequence continues at coordinate 1,166 of BQJT01000338.1, read as the reverse complement.
TAAAGCAAACCTTTATGGAGCTTTGGAAAAACGGTGTGATCCCCATTGCCAATGAAAATGATGTGGTAAGTAATCTTGAATTGAAGTTCTCGGATAATGATGAACTGGCAACTTTACTGGCGGTGGGTTTTGGCGCCTCAATGCTTTTATTGGGAACATCGGTAGCCGGAGTAATTGATCGAGATGGAAAAACCTTGAGTCAGATCTCAAATATCGATGAACAAATTCTATCGTTGGCAACCAATAACCTATCGAGTAATGGATTGGGAGGCATGATTTCGAAACTTACTTTTGCCAGGCTCGCTACTAAAATGGGTATTCAGACGGTAATCTTTGATATTAGGAAATCCGGGGGTATCCTGGAAGCGATTCAAAAGAAGACCGGGACGGTGTGTCTGGCCCATCAGGGCAGCAAAAAACAAAGACAGCGTTGGCTTTCCAGTGGCAATATCGTAAGAGGAAAGGTCGTGATCAAAAAGGAGACCTTACAACTGCTTCAGGATGGCAAAGGACTATTGAATAAACATGTATCTGAAATAGTAGAACCATTTGCCAAAGGAGAGGTATTTGAAATACTTGACAGCCAGCGTCGATCGGTAGCAGTAGCCCGGTCTTTGGTAACATCCAACTCTATCACCTCTAATGACTCCAGTGAAAAAGCATTGGCAACAGAAAGCGAAATAATACTATTGTGAAAATAATAAGTTAGTTTTACCTGGTTATTTATTAGCCATATGGAATCAATTATACCACTTCTGAAAACCACCAGGAAAGCTTCCCGGGAAATACAGCAACTAAGCGATGACAAGAAAAAAGAAATCTTGTATTCTCTGGCTAAATTGTTACAGGAGGAAGCTGTTAGCATTATTGAGGAGAACCTCAAGGATGTGAACCGGATGAATAATAAGGACCCCAAGCGTGACCGGTTAATCTTAAATCACGACCGGATCAGGGATCTTATAAACTCACTACAGCAGATTGCGAATCTTCCTGACCCCAGTCATAAGAGTTTGTCAGTGCAGGAGTTGAACAACGGGCTGATTATTGAGAAAATCACCAGTCCTCTTGGAGTGGTAGGCATAATCTATGAATCCAGGCCCAATGTAACTATTGATGTGGCAGCACTGTGTTTGAGATCAGGAAATGCCTGTGTTCTTCGAGGGGGC
>BQJT01000337.1 GCA_021604845.1 Cyclobacteriaceae bacterium | reverse complement strand
GGTGCAATAGGGGGTTTCAGGTAGTACTCTAGTGTTTGCTGGTGTGCAAATACACTTGACAACGTCCTGTAGATAGTGTGGGTAGGCCTTGTTTTTAACTGCCAGAAAGTTCAAGAAAATGTGACCGTTGATACACAGTTCAGGGTATTTGTCACAGTTACACTGTGGACGAATTCTCTTGGCGAAATTCAGGCACAGTGTTTTCAACGTGGCCACTTTCGGTAGTCTGAAGATAGCTATATTGTAGAGGTATGTATCTATTAACATGTGTGACTGTACCGACAGTGTGTTATCAAAAAACAGGTGTGGCCTCCTGGGATACTTACTGGAGGTATGAATTGTGAGTTTATAAGGCAGTGAGATTTGGTGGAGTTCCTTAATAAGTCGTAGCAGTTTAAACCGTAACTTCTGTGTAAGATTGAAGTAGCACCTGTGAAGGAGGGTACTACTGCACACGTGGACAAGCAGCTGAAGTAACCAATTTAGCTCAGCTTCCAAGCAGTCCGCTTTGACCAGTTTCAGGGAGGTAACGAAAATTATTTCGCGTGGTAGTGCGTGGAAAATTTGTAAGAAATCGTAGTTATTTATGACTCTTGACAGTGACATATCTGCCCAGAAGGAGTTGATCAGTGAGGGTAGGTGGGCCAGCGAAGCAGTAAGTGGAAAGACCGGGCAGAACTTGTTAATTGCCCAGGCTTTGAGGTCATAAATAAATTTTGCTTCTGTAAGTCGTAGAAAGACAGTGTCTATATCTGGAGGAAAGAGACAAAGGGGAAAGAAAACCAGGTCTATATAAGGTTTTACTACACCATAAAGTGAGCAGCCTAGTTCTCTGTGTCCTCTCTTTTTCCGTGTAGTAAAAGCACTGCGTATGTTGCTAGTATGCTGCCCTAACCTGACGGAAAAATTACGGGTGGACCCTATGTATATGAGGTTACAGTCCGGAGCCAAACAAGCGTACACACAAGGTAAGCTAAGATAGGTGTCTGCCAGCAGCAATGTAGAATCAGGTTGTGTGCTGATAGTAGCTGTTGAAAGCCACGCCTCGTAAAGAGTAGTATCTTTTGTTGTGTTATTCGCGGGCTGTAAAAAATTGTGCATATCATAGTTATTGGAGTAGATTTCTGAAAGTAAGGTGATATGTGAGGTTGGGTTAGGGAAAGTTAGGTTTGCAGCAAACGCAGTGAGATTCAGTGGCATAACAGTGAGGAGTTTTTTTTGTAATTTTCCACACACTGCCCGTTTACATACTTCCAGTAGTGTCGCCGCTCGAAAAATTTCATACCATGCCATTGCACAGGCGCCCGGGCACTCAGGGGCCACCATCCCTATGCCATAACTTTGGTATAAATTTTTTTCACGTGACAATGTCTTACTCATAGGTACCTGGGGTAGGAAGTCTGGTAGTATGAGTCCAGGTGGGAAGGGTATGCAAACAGGAGCCAGGCAGGTAGGCGTAGGATCTGTAGGGGTAAACAGGGTAGTAGTGTATGGGTGAAAATTTGCTGTACACGTTCGTGAGAACATCTGTGCACCTTGCCTTTTTTTGACCACAATTCTGGACACTTCCAGAGGGCATACCGGTACCTTTTTCCAGGTGGTGTTGGTACCTAGTATGGGTGAGTTTTGTGGGGCAGTGACCCTGCCACAGGTGACCCAAAAGTTTTGGCGTGGCAAAAGCCACTGGGGCAATTTGAAAACTTTCGAACCGTGTTTTAACACGGTTCGTTTAAGGGCAGCAAAGTGGCAGCGGGTTGGGTGCACAGTTGTGTGAAAACTCACAAAAAACAAAGTTAGGTTTGTCTTTACAAAGTTACCCATGCCTAATACATCTGGCTGGGAGGAACAGTAGGGTTTACCATTGACAGTGAAAGGTAGACCTTCAAAGGTTGTGAGTACAACAATTTTGCTCCAAAGAGCGGAAAACAGGTGCAAAAATTTAGTAGGTAGGAGTACACAAATGACAGTGGGTAACTTCAAGTAGTATCTTTGCAGGAGGGCTTGTTGTACATGGTGTATGAATCCGTATTCAAATGGTGGGTTCAACCACCCTCTTATTTCGATACTGAGGGAAAGGGTTTGGAATAAATTCGGTTGCACAGCTTGTAGAGTTGTTGAAAATGGATTCTCTACAGCTGAGAGGGGTGAGTGGCAATTCGTACCATCTGTACACAAATCCCATAGTAAACCTAAAAAATTCGAGCATGCAGAAACAATGTCACGTGGGGCAAAACCTTTATCCGCCCTGGTCGCGTTTCTTACGTTTACTTTGGTTGTTGCATTTTGACAGTATATTTTCAAAGTAGTTTTGAAAGCACCACTTTGGAAACCTGTTTTTTGCCAAAGAAAAAAGGGGTGGGTGAGGTGTTGTACAGAAGTACAAAATAGGGTTTGGGCGGTTCGAGCAATGTGTTCACACTGGGTGTTGGTAACAGACTTCAGTGTGGACTTCAGGCAGGTGATATGCTCGGGGGGCTTGTTGTCAAGTGAAAAATAAACGTGTTTGACTGGCACCACACTCTCCGTCAAGGAGTGTAGTACCTCTGTACTCAGTGTATTGTACTGCACGTACAACATACTACGTACTAAAAGGTAGGAAAATAAGTGAACATGTGTAGTAGAAAAACCCAAAGTTGCTGAAAAAAAACCCATTGCATGTTGTGGCACTGAACTTGTACAACTTTGTCTTGAGGAACTTATTGCAGACCAGGAGGTTGATACAGTTGACCGTGACTCACTCATTTGTCTTCAGTCATTTCACCCTCTGAGTCTTCAATAACATCCTCAACACCTAAGTTATACTTTTCAGCAAGTGAGGTACGTACAGGTGTAGCTTTGGGACGTACCGGTGCAGGCTTTGCAGCAGGTTTGGGTTTTTTTTGTGGAGTTTTTTGTTGTTTTCTGGGTGGTTTTCTGGGTAACTCCTCTTCATCTGGTACGTCAGTAATTCTTACTGAGGTAGCTGACTGTGGGGAGAGTATGGAAAAGCGTCTGGACCAAGCCTTCTCTCTTTTCCGTCTCATTTCACTCAAAAAACCATCAGACTCTTGCTTGTACATTTCAATTTCATTCACTAGTTCAGCATTATTAGTTGATCTAGCTAGTTTCTGTTGTGTATCGAAATGTTTAGCATGTAACTCCAGCGAAAAATCATTCATGTCGCGCAACTCTGACAGATCATCTTGCATTTCTAACAGAGTTGAGCGCATTTCTCTAACTTCACTTATCACTTGTTTTCCTATGTTGTGTGTAGGTGTGAGGGGGGCATTAGTAGTTATGAGGACACCATTACCAGCAGGAGTTGTATCATTCACTACACCATTGCTCAGCAGTGCACTGTTTGGGAGTGCCACGTTGGGAGTCGCATTCGCCCCAAATTGGAAGGGGGAAGCAGTCGTTTGGCCAGTTGTGGTAGTAGTAGTAACATTATTATTCATCTTGTCCAGTTCACGAGCGGCCATAAGGTGTGCCATGTTTTGCACCTCTCTGTTGCTGTAGTTGCTGGAGTTGCAGTACAGTTGATGTTGAAAGGGTCTGTCGAGGAAGGACCCTTGGCCAGTCGGGCGTGTACCGGAATTGGGGGTGTTGGTATTTGTTCCCATCAGGGAAGTCATCAGCAAGATTTGCTCTGGTGACATCATGATTAAGTAGTTGACGGAAGTGTTGAGTGTACGATGGAGTGGGAGGTGTAAGGGTAGATGAATATGATAGTTGTTGTTGTTATTGGTATGGGTAATTAAAAGTAGGGAGGTGTAAAAGTAGATGAAAATGAAAGTTGTTGTTGTTACTGAAGTAAATGAAAGTTGTTGTTGTTCCCCTTCATTTAATCTCGGTAGATTTATAGGCATAATTCTACCGAGATGTAACTGTCACCAGACTATGTGAGTCTCGGTGCCTGAAGAGTTCCACCGGAATAATGA
>BQJT01000336.1 GCA_021604845.1 Cyclobacteriaceae bacterium | reverse complement strand
CAGGCGGACTGGGTCATCATATCCCCGATCCGGAAGACGGTATAAAGAAAAACTAATCACAGAAAATTTCTTTTGATTATTATGCAACCATTTAGTTGCTGGTTACGTTATAGGAAATAAAGCAACCATTCAGTTGCATATTTGTACTTAAATATTAAATAAAATGAAAGACACCATCACAAAAGAGCATCAGTACCAGGCACAAATTTCTGATGTATGGAATGCCATTACCAATGCCAAGGAGATATCTGATTGGTTTATCAAAGCAGATTTCAAACCGGAAATTGGATACGCTTACACGTTCACCCATGAAGACACGGTTATTAGCGGAAAAGTATTAGAGGTTGACCCTGTGCACAATTTAGTTTACACCTGGGAAGTAGGAGGCACTGGCGTGGAAACTACCGTAAAGTGGCAGCTTCTTGAAAATGAAGAAGGAACCTTGGTTAAGCTAATACATTCAGGTATTTCGAACTATAAAACCCAGGAGATGATCACTAAAATGTTTACTGGGTTCTCTAACGGCTGGGATTCATGCATAATAAACCTTGACAAATATTTGAAAGAGGCCCGTCATGCCTAATCAGCTAAATAAAATTTTTAAATCAATTGCGGACCCTACCCGGAGAGATATATTCCATTTACTTATAGTGGCCAGCACCGCACTGTCAATTACTCAAATTGCTAATCACTTCGATATCAGTCGACAGGGTATTACCAAGCATCTAAAAGTATTGCATCAGGCAGGCTTGCTGGAAATGACTACTAAGGGAAGGGAACGCTATTGCATGGCGAATGCCGGACCATTGAGAGAAATTCATGACTGGGTAGCGTTTTACGAACAGTTCTGGGATGATAAACTCAACCGGCTTAACCAGTACCTGAAGCAAAAAGGTAAACAAAACCCAGGCGGTTAACCTCAATATTAATTTAACTAACATAATCATGAGAAAACTTCTAACAATGGCAATTCTGGCAATGTTCAGCCTGCCAATGATATCACAAAACAGCATTACCGATACTGAACTAGATGATTTATCCAGATATCTTAAAGACTCCAAAAAAGACCTGCTAAACACCCTTAAAGCCCTGTCCGACCACCAAATAAATTACAAACCCGATGACGAATCCTGGTCCATCGCGGAAGTGGTTGAACATATCGCGCTATCCGAAAGCTTTATATTCAGCCTGGCCCAGGGAGCATTGGAATCGCCCACACCGGACCTGACAAAAAATCTAACCGATGAGCAGATTACCAGTATCATCACCAGCCGGGAAACCAAAGTAAAAACCCGCCCGGAACTTGAGCCCAAAGCTTATAAAGGCTCTTACCAGGAGGCGCTGAATGATTTTAAGCAACAACGTAAAAAACACATTAAATTCCTGGAATCTACAGATGCTGATTTGAGACATCACTATTTTGAGTTTCCCTTTGGCACCGCTGATACTTACCAGGTTATGCTGTTTATGGCAGGACATGCTGTAAGGCACACCAAGCAGATTCAGGAGATCAAATCGAGCCTTGGATTTCCCGGAGTATAGAGGAAAACTTACCAGGTAATTAACCCCTGGTCCGTAGACCAATGGCTAATAGTGACCTAATAATATGCGACCTGCAAGGATCGCGTGCGCTGAGGTCGCTATTGGCCTTTTTGGTCTACCAAAAAGGCCACCAAATCCCGAATTTCCTCTTTGGACAAGGCAGATTGCATTGAGGGCATTGAAGATGGTATGTATTGCTTTTCCGCGATCTGATGCTGGCCCACTGACTGGTGAGATCCTTCTGCGGTTCTGATAAACAAAGAATCTGCAGTTTCGCTTTCCAGAACCCCAACCACCTGACCTCCCTCCTTCAGTTTGATGCTTACCGTTCCATAACCAGGTGCCAGTCTGGCGGATGGATCAACCATTGCTTCAAGCAAAGCTTGCCGGCTTAATATACCGGCAATTCCGCTAAGGTCCGGACCCACTTCCCCGCCGTATTCTCCAAGTTGGTGACATCGAATGCATTGTGCTGAATTATCCTGATAAAACAGTCTTTGCCCGCGACCGGAATCCCCTCCGAACATTGTTTCCTGGAACTGCTCAAGCACCGGTAAGTCAGTACGACCTCGTTGATAGTTTTCCAGTTCGGACTTTAATTCCTCCGACGAGCTATTTTCAATCGCCATGATCAGGTCAAGTTGTACGGGGAGTTCAAGGTCTCCTGATAAAAGCCGGTTAAGCCAATCATCCAGCACTTCAAATGCTGCAGCATGATTAATTCTACTGAGGCTGGCCAGGGCTTGTTGTCTTTCTGCAACCGTAGAATTATCCAGCACCCTGGTTAACAGTTCTACCACGGTTTCCGGAGGTAGATCCAATGTTCCGAGCAATGACTGGGCATCCGTTCTCAATTCAACGTTTTTATCAACCAGCACCGCATCAAGCACACTTTCCATTGACCGGCTGTTTAAATCCGCTAAACTTTGTAGTGCCGCTCTCCTAACCTCAATTGGCTGACTCAACTGCAAACTCAGGCTTGTCAATCGTTCTTCTTCCTGCTGATACTTCAACCGCCCCACGGCCTCTATTGCTGAAGTCCTTAGGCTGGTTATTTTTGATTCAAGCAATTCCATTGACACTTCAGCAAACGCCATTTGTGCATCCTCAAGTACCCTTGCAGGCAATTCGCGGTATCGGCCATCTACCCTGTCCAGTACCGGTGGTTCTTCCCAGTAACCCAGTGCCCACAAAGCATCCCGCCTCATATCAAGAGGTGCTTCCGCATTGACTGCATAGCTGGCCAGGCGATCCGCTGATGCAGCATCTCCCAGTCGAAGATTAGCATTAATAGCCCTTCTGATAAAAGCCTGACTGTTAATTTTTACTTCAGATAATGATGCTGCCAGGGCCGGCAGTGCTTCCATTACCGAAAGGTCGTCATGAATTGCTCTGGCAGCTTCGATCAGCACCAAAGTATCCCTATCTGCCAGAAACTCCTTAAGCCCGGAAGACTTTGTTTTTCTCAAGGCTACTACAGCACCAATTCTTAGATCTGGTGAGGGATGTTGGCTCAGCGCTACCATTTCCTCTTCCAAACTTAGCCGGTAAAGAGCTTGTATCAAACCATGCCGCAAATGCGGATCTTTTTCCCCTGTGGCGGCGATCAACCTGGTCAATGGTTCAAACGCCGGTTGATGTTCCAGCTTACCCAATGCTTCGGCCCCAAAATATTTTACCCGGGGGGAATTATCCTCAAGCAACCGCATTAAAGGTTCTGCAGCAGCAGCAAACTTCGCATCCCCCAAAACCTTTGCGGTCTGCGCTCTTATCTCGGGATTAGCCGAATCCAGGTATGGTATTAATTTATTTCCAACACCATTCTTTTTCCTGGCAAGTTGACCAAGGCCCCAGATAGAGTGAATTTGGGCCATCACATTTTCACTTTCATCAAGCACATTCAGGAAAGTCTCAGATTCCGTCCGCTTAACCAGTTCAAACTGGGCGGCCAGACGGACCCGCATGTCCTCATATCCTATCAGGGATCTTAAATCATGGTTCGATTTATCACGCATCCCCGCTGCCAGTAATTCCTTGGTATTGGTTCTTTTCTGCTGGTCCTTGCTTGAAACGTCAATCTGCCATATTCTACCAGCTGGTTTCTTTTCATAACCCTCCAACCAATCATTAACGTAGAGCTTTCCATCGGGCCCGAAAGCCAGACCGGTACTGACAATTCCGGATAGTATGTCTCTGGTCTCAGCCACCTTAAATGAGGCCCCGCTGGGTACCAGTTGAAATGCCTGAATTTTAGACTTGGCGGCAGATCCTTTGAAGTAAGATGCAAAGAAATAGTTTTCCCACTGCTGATTCAACGCGGTTCCCGGTTGATAAACCAAACCTGCCGGACCGTCCGGGGCCAGCGCCAGTGGCGGTAAAATATAAGCAGCCTGACCGGGAAAATGCGGGAGGTG
>BQJT01000335.1 GCA_021604845.1 Cyclobacteriaceae bacterium | reverse complement strand
CGCAAGCCAAATTTGAGGAAGGCCAAATTGCTCAGAACGATGTGCTTCAACTTCAGGCACAGTTAGCCGAAGAGGACTATAACCTGGTTAATCTAGAAAATCAAGCTCGATTGGCCCAGATCAACCTGATGCAATTGATTGAATTGCCCGTTACAGAGGATTTTCAAATTGCCATTCCTGACCAGTTGGTGTTATCGCCATTAGTCCAAAACTTTGAAGAAATCTATCACAAGAGCCTGGCCATACGCCCTGAAATTCAAAGCGCTTTACTCAAAGCGAGCAGTAGTGATTTGGGCGTGAGCATTGCCAAGGCTGACTATATGCCAAAACTAACCATGGGAGGTTCGCTCTCGTCAAGGTATTCCAGTACTAGTATTCTCTATGACTTTGAAGATCAAATCGTTGAACGTGAGATTGGTTACCTGCAAAGTAACCCCAATGAAAGTGTAATTGGTACCAGTGTTGTAAGTTCAGCTTTACCTATTAATTATAGCTTTTCCCAACAATTGCAGGACAACTTTTCACCTTCGGTAAGCCTTACACTCAGCGTTCCGATTTTTAACAAAAAGAGCACCCAGACCCAAGTGCAAATCGCCAGAATCAATCAGGAGAAAAGTCAGTTACAAATCCGGTCTACCGAAAACCAACTGCGGAAAGACCTCGAACAAAGCTATGCTGATTACTGGAATGCTCAAAAGGAATACCTGGCTGCCCAAAAGCAGGAGGAAGCCTCAAACCTAACGTACCAAAACGCTGTGTACCAATACGAGGAGGGACTGCTTAACACAACGGACCTCCTGCTTGAGAAAAACAAATTGGCTACTGCCGAAAGCAACGTCTTACAAGCCAAATACAATAATTATTTCAACCGTAAAATCCTGGATTTTTATCAGGGCGTTCCATTTACCCTTTAAAAATAGATCATTATGAAAAAGAGAACCATTCTTATCATACTTGCAGTAGCGGCCATAACGGCTACCCTCGTCTGGGTTGTAAGTAATCAATCAACTGGACAAATCAGCTATGAAACAGCGGCCATAACGCAACAAGACGTCAAAGTGGACATTACAGCTACCGGTACGCTGGATGCCGTAAATACGGTAGAGGTCGGCACGCAGGTTTCCGGCGTAATTTCAGCAATCAATGTTGACTTTAATGACAAGGTGGAAGCGGGACAAGTCATTGCCGAGCTGGATACCCGTACCTTGCAAACGACCGTACAAGATGCTAAAGCTAACCTGAATCGTACTCAGATCCAGTTGAAACAAGCAAAAAGAGCTTATGAAAATGCCAAAGCCTTCAACGCCAATTCTGATTCTGACCTCAGCATCAAAGAAGCCCAAGCCAACCTGGACAAGACCAAGGCCCAGTTGGAGTTGAGCCAAAAAACGTATGAGCGAAACGCCAGCCTCTTCGAAAAAGGGGTCATCGCCCAGGCTGACTTGGAAAATAGTCAGGCGGATTTCAGCTCTGCGCAGGCCAGCCAACTTGCAGCAGAGGTAGCCCTGAACAAGGCCAAAGCAAACGTTTCCAATGTGGATATCGAAAGCGCCCTGGCAGAATATGAGTCCGCACAAGCTAACCTGGTTTCTGCTCAAGCAGCGCTGGAAAAATCAAAGATAAATCTAGACTTTGGCACCATCACTGCTCCAATCAGCGGAATTGTGATCTCAAGGGAAGTTGAAATCGGCCAAACGGTCGCAGCCAGCCTCAACACCCCTACCCTGTTTGTTATCGCAGCCGACTTAACAAAGATGCAAATCGAAGCTAGCGTGGATGAAGCCGATATCGGTCAAATCAAGGAAGGACAACTCGTTGAGTTTACCGTAGATGCTTACCTCGATGACACTTTCACAGGGACTGTGAAACAAATCCGCCTTCAACCATCCATAGTGAACAACGTGGTGACATACATCGTCATCGTTGAGGCGGATAATCCAGAAATGAAATTACTACCTGGCATGACTGCCAATCTAACCGTGATCGTTGACCAGGCACTGAATGCCATTACCATTCCCAATAAGGCACTACAGTTTAAGCCACCTGTTGCAATGGAATCCAGCCAGCAGGAAAGCGGTACCAGGAAATTGGTTAATCGCATTCCCGGTCATACCGAAAAAGGGTCAGGCAAACAGCAGCAAATTTGGATATTGGAAGATCAAAAACCGGTTCCCAGAACCATCCGAATCGGGATCACGGATGGCATTAATACCGAAATCGTTGATGGTTCGCTTTCACCTGGTACTCCCGTCATTACCAATGTCGTGCTACCAAAAACTTCATCGAAGAAAACGGATAATAGCACCAGTCCATTTTTACCAACACCGCCCAAGCGGAGATAAAGAATCAAAATCAGTGTCATGAAAAAACCAATTCTTTCAGCCAGAAACATCACCAAAGTCTTTGACCTGGGCGAAATCCAGGTTAGAGCATTACGAGGGGTAGACCTGGACATTTTCCCAGGGGAGTTTGTTGCCATTATGGGACACAGCGGCTCCGGCAAATCTACTTTTATGAATATTATCGGTTGCCTCGACATCCCGACTTCCGGTGAGGTGTACATAGATAATGTCAAGGTGACCAGCCTCACCAAAGACGAATTAGCGGATATCCGTAACCAGAAAATCGGGTTTGTTTTTCAGGCCTATAACCTATTGGCGCGGACTACCGCCATTGAGAATGTCGAGCTGCCCTTGCTTTACAACAACAGCGTAAATAACCAGCAACGCCTGGACCGCAGCATTAATGCTTTGGAAAAAGTTGGCTTAGCAAACCGGCTTCACCATTTGTCCAACCAGCTTTCCGGAGGGCAACAACAGCGGGTAGCCATTGCCAGGGCTCTGGTGAACGAGCCGGTGGTCATCATGGCCGATGAGCCGACCGGTAACCTCGATACCCGTACCAGCTACGAAGTTATGCAGCTTTTTCAAGCCCTAAATGAAGCCGGAAGCACTATTATATTGGTTACGCACGAACCGGATATTGCAACCATGGCAAAACGGAATATCGTATTCAAAGATGGCAGAATAATTAAGGATATCCAGGTAGATCAGCCCGTTAATGCAAGCAACTTGCTGGCGAACTTAAAAGAAGAACTTGTAGAAGATTAATTATAATTGGCGCTTGGGCCTGTTGGCGTTTTAGCCAATTGACCAATATCCCAATGCGCTAAAATAAAATCCTTGTAATAATGAATACTTCCAAATTAATAAAAATAGCGTTGAAGTCCTTGCGCAAAAATACCTTCAGGACTATCCTGACCATGCTCGGGATTATCATTGGCGTGGCATCCGTTATTGCGATGTTGGCTATTGGTCAAGGTTCTAAAAACAGTATTGAAGAATCCGTTTCAAGTTTGGGCGCCAACGTCATCATGGTTTTGCCGGGAGGTTCAGCTCGTGGGGGTGTAAGTTTGGGCGCAGGTTCTACTGATGTGTTTGACATGAAAGACGTCGAAGCGATCCAGGTCAACAGTTCGGTGACGCAATATGTTTCCCCCGTTGTACAAACCAAAGCTCAATTGATCGCATCCTCAAACAACTGGTTAAGCAGCGTGTATGGCGTCTACCCGGAATATCTAGACATAAAAGACTGGAACCTGAGTAGTGGTACCCTTTTCACGGAAGAAGATGCCCGACGGGGGCAAAAGGTTTCTTTGATCGGTCAAACTGTTGTGGAAAATCTTTTTGGCGAGCATACCGACCCTATTGGTCAAAATATCCGGATCAATAAGGTTCCTTTTAAAGTGATCGGTGTTTTGGAAGAAAAAGGCGCTGGTATGTTTGGCAACGATCAAGATGATGTGATTATCGCTCCGTTTACTGCCGTGCAAAGGCGGCTCATGGGTTCCACCGATATCCAGCAGATTTTTGTTTCTGCTACTTCTGAGGAGGAGATCGACCTGGCTACCGATGAAATTGACGACATTCTGAGGAGCAAGCGCCGGTTAACTGAAGCCG
>BQJT01000334.1 GCA_021604845.1 Cyclobacteriaceae bacterium | reverse complement strand
AGCCGATGATATCTGTAAAATTCTCGGTGGTCACATCCAGGCAAATTTGGTCGCCCTGTTCGGCAGATATATCTTCAATGATCAAGGTAAATCCATCTGGGTTTCCACCACCACCGCCATCTACGGTCACGGTGCCATCATTGCCATTAAAAGGTACGGAGTTTTCATCCGCATCGGTTACCTCAATGCCTGTTGGATTACTACTGAAAGCCACATCTGAAGTGGCATCGCCTACTACCATAAAACATACTTCGAACAAGACCGTCCCATCAGCCAGGTCTATTCCGGCCAAGGTATTATCCAGCCACGACATGGTAATCGTTCCAGGAGAAGTCCCATCTGGTGGCAGGCCAAAAGCATTTTCATTAAGGCCATCCAGGTTGAAATTGCCGATAGACTCAAACTCTAGTTCATTTTCATTATAATCAAGGCTAAATTGCAAGCCGATGATATCTGTAAAATTCTCGGTGGTCACATCCAGGCAAATTTGGTCGCCCTGGCTCGCCGTTATATCATCTATTGTTAAAGTAAAGTCGCCTGGGTTACCACCGCCACCACCTTCTACGGTCACGGTGCCATCATTGCCATTAAAGGGCACAGAATTTTCATCCGCATTGGTCACTTCTATGCCTGTTGGGTTATTGCTAAAGGCTACATCTGAAGTGGCATCACCTATCACTGTAAAACACACCTCAAACAAGACGGTCCCATCAACCAAGTCTATACCAGCCAGCGTATTATCCAGCCACGACATGGTGATTGTTCCAGGGTTTGTGCCATCTGGTGGCAAACCAAAAGCATTTTCATTAAGGCCATCCAGGTTGAAATTGCCGATAGACTCAAACTCCAGTTCATTTTCATTATAGTCGAGGCTAAATTGCAAGCCGATGATATCTGTGAAATTCTCGGTAGTTACATCCAGGCAAATTTGATCGTCCTGACTAGCGGTTATGTCTTCTATTGTTAAAGTAAAGTCGCCTGGGTTACCGCCGCCATCGCCTTCTACTGTTACAGTCCCATCATTGCCATTAAAGGGTACGGAATTTTCATCCGCATTGGTCACTTCTATACCTGTTGGGTTATTGCTAAAGGCCACATCTGAAGTGGCATCGCCTACCACTGTAAAACATACCTCGAATAAGACTGTTCCATCGGCCAAGTCTATACCGGCCAGCGTATTATCCAGCCACGACATGGTGATTGTTCCAGGAGAAGTCCCATCTGGTGGTAGGCCAAAAGCATTTTGATTAAGGCCATCCAAGTTGAAATTGCCGATAGACTCAAACTCCAGTTCATTTTCATTATAGTCGAGGCTAAATTGCAAGCCAATAATATCTGTGAAATTCTCCGTGGTCACATCAAGGCAAACCACATCGTTTGGATTTGCAGACGCTATATCTTCAATGGTTAATGTAAAATCACCTGGATTGTTGTTGCCAGAGAGTGTAGCTGTTCCTTCATTGCCCGTGAAAGTTACCGACTCGTCATCAGCATCTGTTACATCGATTGCTACTGGGGTATCTTCAAAAGTTATATCCGTAGTCGTACTACCCAATACATCAAAACAAACTTCAAATACGGCCGTCCCATCCGGCACACTAATTCCAGCCGGGTTATTCGTCATCCATGAAAGTGTAATATCTCCAGCAGAAGTGCCATTGGGTGGTAAATCGAACATCCCAGCGTTCAAGCCATTCAGATTAAAGTTACCAACCGATACGAATTCCAAAATAGCCGGATCATAATCAAGGCTGAACTGAAGGTCCATAATATCTTCAAAGCCACTATCTGCGTTTACATCCAGGCAGATTTGATCACCCTGTGTAGCTGTGGCATCATCTATACTCATAGTAAGATGCCCTGGATTGTTCATCACACCGTTGATAGTCACCGTAGCATCCTGGCCAATTAAACTAACATTATTCTCATCGAAGTCCGTGATATCAATCTCCAAGGGGAAAGTGGAAAAAATGACACCCGAACTTGTCCCTGCATCCCCAACAGCATTAAAACAAACTTCGAAAATTTCCGTCTCATCGCTTGTTGTAACACCTTGTCCATCCAGCCAGGCTACCGTTACGAAGCCATTTGGTACCATACTCCCAGGCCCAGGTGTGCCAAAAGCATCCATATCTAAAGAGGTAAGATTCAAATTTTGGATGCTACTCAATTCAAGATCATTCGGGTTGTAGGAGATACTAAATTGAAAACCCGTTATATCGGTGAAGCCTTCCACACTAAATGGCACACAAACCTGTGCACCAGGGTCTACTGACTGGTCAGCAGCATTAAAATTAACATCTACATCGATGCCAGTTCCGCCGCCATCTCCGACAACTACACTAGAATTTTGTGCAATGATCCCAGTAACATTCTCATCTGAATCAATGATTTCAATGGAGGTCGGATCATCACTAAATTCAATCATTGTTGTTCCATCTGCGATGGCCTCGAATGTCAAAGTGTACTTGACCGTTCCAGGAGGCAGTGTTACCGAATTAAAATTCTGATCAAACCACGAGACGGTCACCCTATCACCAGGAGGGTTATCCTCTGGATCTGGAGTGCCAAAAGAACTTGCCACCAATCCCGGAATTTGATTAGTTATATTAGTTAATGATTGAAAAATTAACACATTAGCATCCCAGGCAATCGAATATTGAAAGCCGAGAACATTTGTGAAATTGGAAGTTGCTACGATATCTACCGTTACCGTTTCTCCGGTATTAACCGAGATATTTTGCGGTGTGATAGTTAAGGTTGGTTGAGCCTTTAACTGAATAGCAAAAAACAAGCAGCACAACCCATAGGTTAGGCTTATGTACAATTTACGCATTTTGATCGGAATTTGGGACGTTAAAAAATATAATATTGTACGCTTCTCTACTTAAAAATTAGTTTTTGATTTACTAGAAAGTCCGGAGCAATTAATTGCAGATAATAAGCTCCAGAACTCGGGAATATATCTTTTTTAAATACTAAAGTATGTCTACCTGCACCAAAGGTGCGGTCCTCTGTAAATACTTTTTTCCCACTAGCACTTGTAATTCTCACTTGGGCTTGGGTTCGTTCTTTTAATTCAAATTCAAATTGAGTTTGGTTTGAAAAGGGGTTTGGAAAGGATTGTACAAGGTTTATAGCATCTGCATTACCAGAAATTGTGGTCGCATTCGGGCCCAATATATTGATCATTCCTTCCACATATACTACATTCTCAAATACATCAAGGTCCGAATTAGCAATTTCTCTTACGGTAGGATTATCCGTAAACTGGATGGGAGTAGAGGCGCCTGGTCCACCTGCTGCTTCAAAAACTATAGAAAAAATAGTTGTGCTATCATCGACCGAAATCCCTAAAAGTGGGTTGTCAGGGGACCATGCGACGGTTAGCTTTCCTTGGGATGTATTTATTTCTTCTACACCAAAATCAGCTATATCCAGATCTGTTATTCCAAAATTTTCGACCGCCACAAACTTAAGCACAGAAACATCCCACTCCATAGTAAATTGGACTGCGATGACATCTTCAAATGAAGCAACTTTTAAATCGACGTTAAATACAGAACCTTGATCGACGGTGAGCGAAGGGAAGATAAACGAGGGTTGAGCCTGCGAAGTGAAATTAAAAATACAAATCAACAGCGCAGACCATAGGAAGATTTTTCCTGTCTGTTTCATATCATGGGATTATGTCTTGTGTTTAACTTGTCGTTTGGTTTCTCGGGCGAAAGTTACAAAAAAAATAAAAACTCTTCATATACCGACAAGTTATTTTTCTCTGTATATAAAGAAAAGGAGTGGCTCCAATGGAGCCACTCCTACTATTCTATTCAGATTATTCTACAATAATCATCTTCTTAGTAGCGGTAAAGTCAGCAGTTTCTACTGTGTAGTACAATACACCTGCTGCAGATAGCTCAGCGCTATTCACATTGATGGCATTGTAACCTTTAGCGAAACCGTCGCGGA
>BQJT01000333.1 GCA_021604845.1 Cyclobacteriaceae bacterium | reverse complement strand
GCGGTTGTTAAATAATCTCGTATACTATTATTAACATTAGGTTAAACATTATGAATGTATCTGCTAAAATCAAAAACAGCCGAAACGATCACCAGGTAACGGTTAGCAGTGGGAGTAAATCTCAGCAGTTAACTATGGCATCAGCAATCTCAGGATATGGTTCTGCAGTAAGCGGTGGAGAATTGTTAATGCTGGCACTGGCAACCTGTTATTGTAATGATATATACCGGGAAGCAGAAAAAAGGAAGATTAAAATAACTCAGGTGACTGTGGAAGCCACCGGAGCGTTTTTGGATGAAGGTCAGGCAGCACAAGATATCAGTTACACCGCATGGCTTGAAGGAGATGTTTCGAAGGACGAAATCAAAGTTCTAAAACGCCACACAAACAACGTGGCAGAAATTCAAAATACCCTTAGGGCAGGAGTAGAGGTAAAATTTGGATGCAAAAAATCATGAAAAGAAAACTTGTCCTGACTTTTGCTCTTTCATTGCTACTGGTTACTGCCTGGGGGCAGTCCTTTACCATAATGACTTATAATATCAGGTATGACAATCCCAAAGACGGGCCGGATGCCTGGGAACATCGAAAGCAGGATATGGTGGCGTTTATCTCGTCCGGGAACCCCATGATTTTCGGTATTCAGGAAGGATTGTTTCACCAGGTAGATTTCCTGGATAGTAATTTGGAATTATATGATTACACTGGAGTTGGCCGTGATGATGGCGAAAAGGCCGGGGAGTTTAGCGCTATATTTTATCAACCAGCCAAATTTGAGTTGTTAGAATCAGGTACATTCTGGCTTTCAGAGACTCCGGATCAGGTTTCCGTGGGCTGGGACGCTTCAATGGAGCGAATATGCAGCTTTGGCCTGTTCAGGGAAAAGGGAACTGGTAAGACCCTGTGGGTTTTTAATACTCATTTCGATCACCGGGGTCCGTTGGCCCGTAAAAACTCAGCTAAACTTATAACCGAGAAGATTTCAGAAATAAACAAGGATAAACACCCTCTGGTATTAATGGGTGACTTCAACGCCACTCCGGAAGAAGATCCAATCCAAATTCTTAGTGCCTTTTTAGAAGACGGGTTAGAAAATTCCGAACAACCGCTGTCCGGTGCCGAAGGTACTAATATTGGTTTCAGGGGTAAACAGGAAGTCAGACGTATTGACTACATTTTTATCGAAGATATTACTGTGGAGAACTACGCTCATCCCGAGCCAAAGACCAGGCAGGGCAGGAACCTTTCGGATCATTTACCAGTAACAGCCAACATTAGCTTAGGTCGTTGATTATCAATGTTCTATAGATCAAACATTTCTTCTGTAAACATAGTGTCACGGCTTTTTATCAGAATATTTTGTAATTTAAATAACCACTTAACTTAAAATTTTAGCCATGAAAACATTTTTCACATTAGCCAGTCTAATAATGTTGTCAGGTGTAATGTTAGCCAATCCCGGGGACAGTGATATAAAATCCGGATTTATTGTTGGCGACCCTGAAATCAAGTCAGTTAATGCCCTTGCCTTCGGTCCTGAAGGAGTACTATTTATCGGCGATTCACAGCGTGCAGAAATATTTGCTCTTGATACCAAAGATGAAGTTCCAGCAAACGAAGTCTCGGACATTTCTTTAAACAGTGTTGATCAACAGATTGCCTCATTGTTAGGTACTACAACAGATGCCGTGGTGATCCAGGATATGGTGGTAAACCCTATTTCAAAGGCCGTATATTTTGCGGTACATGTCAATGATGGCCAACCCGTATTACTTCGCTTCGACGGCGATGCCTTCGAAGCACTTGCCATCACTTCGGTGGGTTTTTCCAAAACAGGACTGAACAAAGCTGTAGGAGAGGATGCTGTGGACCGGAGAGGGAGACCATTGAGAAAATGGGCAATTACCGATCTGGCATATTATGATGGAAAGGTTATGGTATCAGGATTGTCAAGCGAAGAATTTAGTTCCACTTTTCGCACGATTTCATTCCCATTCGATGACGCCCAAAATCAATCGTCACTCGAAATGTATCACGCAGCACACGGGCAGTATGAAACACATTCTCCTATTAAAACCTTCCTGCCCTATGAACTTCATGGTAGCATGCACCTGGTGGCCAGTTATACCTGCACACCATTAGTGATTTTTCCATTGGATGAAATGAAACCAGGGAAACATACCAAAGGGAAGACCGTAGCGGAATTAGGTAATCGAAACACCCCACTGGACATTGTCAGTTACAAAAAAGAAGGGAAGTCCTATTTGTTATTAGCCAATTCAAGCAGGGCTTTGATGAAAATTGATCCAAAGCGCATTGAATCTTATCAAGATTACCTGGTTGAACCGGTAAGTGAAAATTCGGCCACCGCCGGTGTTGAATTCATCGCCTTACCTTATGTACAGGTACAGCAAATGGACAAACTCAATGATGATAAGGTTTTGTTACTACAACGGATGACGGACGGGTCGCTTAACCTCCATACTGCCAACAGCAACAGATTGTAAAATATTGACAATGCAGATAAGGTTTGATTGGTTAAATCGGACCTTAACTCATTTTATGAAATGAGCAGGTTAAATTTTTTTGACCTTTCAAAATTCCGGCACCACCTGGGGTTGCTTTTAGTTGGAACACTAATTTCCTGTTATGGAAGGGCCCAGGTGAAATTCGAAGTAGCGGAAAACAGGACCTCTATTTCAGTTTACTATCCCGATAGTTTATTCAAACCTGTTCCCAACCACAAAGCAGCGGAGTTAGAAGTATTGCTGATTTATGCCGGGATTACCGGTAGAACCGAAGCCGCTGATCCACCAGCAATACTGGGAAATTACCAGGGAACCCCTGGTAAAATTGTATTTACACCCATAGTTCCATTTAGCCGAGATCTTTCGTATCTGGCAGTATTTGGAGATACGGTTGAGTACCACTTCCGTCCTGTACCGGATAAGGATGAACCGGGTGCCAGATTACTTAGAATATATCCTACAGAAGATACCGTTCCCGAAAACCTGCTGAAGATTTATTTAACCTTCTCCAAACCCATGCGAGAAGGTGAGGTATATAAAAGAGTAACGATCACCGATGAGAATGGAAAGTCCATAGAAAATCCGTTTGTACATATTCAACCGGAACTTTGGGACTCTACCGCTCAAAGAATTACCATTTGGTTTGATCCTGGCCGGGTTAAACGATCATTACAATCAAGGGAATTGCATGGTCCGGTTCTTACCAGTGGAAATACTTACCACTTACGAGTGGATTCATTATGGAAAGATGTACAGGGCAGGCCATTGATTAACAGTTATAAAAAGCGGTTGATCGTAACCGACTCAGACAGGAAGCGGGTGTTAACGGACTCATGGCAAATACATGCACCAGAGCCATATTCTAAGTTTCCATTGATAATTAAATTTGATGAGGTCATGGACTATGCCACGGCACTTAATTCATTGAGTGTTTGGACCAGCACCGGAGAAATTCTAACGGGAGAGGTTGCGGTTGGATCAGCAGAACGGGAATGGAAATTTATTCCTGGCTCAAACTGGAAACCAGGAATATATAATATTAGAATTCTTTCAACACTTGAAGACCTGGCTGGAAATAATCTTAATCGTCTTTTTGACGTGGATCTATCCGATAGTTCATACCAATCGTTGGACAGGCAGTTTACCTGGATCCAGTTTGAAATTCTCAGCCCCGAATAAATTATCCCGGCCCCGCTACATTAGCAAATTGTGCTTACATTATCTTCTGCCTCATCAATTGCTTGCTGCCAGGATGCCCGGTCCTGACCAGTCAGGCCCGTACAATTTCCATAAGGCCTAAGTTTGTTAACGTACGCCAGGTAGGCTGCTTTAAGCGCGTCACAATTGGCTTGACTCTGATCATTGCTATAGGCTACAGAAGCATTCTGGATCGCAGTCAGCTCACCTTGAAGATCTGTCGCCCAGGCTACGGAGCAGCCTG
>BQJT01000332.1 GCA_021604845.1 Cyclobacteriaceae bacterium | reverse complement strand
CATCTCGATAATGCTTTCCCAGCCAAAATTTCTTAAAACCGGATGCCGCGTATTCAGGACCTGCTGCTAAATATTTAACGCTATCCTGGTAGTTTATTCTGCTTTGTGGATCTTCCGCAGCCTCTTTCTCGGTAAAGCTATAGAGGAGTTTCATATAGGTTCTTTCGCCCATGGGGGTATCCGGGTGCGGCTGCCAGAATTCAATCCATACATCCCCATTTTGATAATAAATAAGTTTGGCGAAGCCCAGGGATTGATGCGTGAACTCAGTTTTTCGGGCTCGCGCCACAAAATTAACCTTAGAAGCCGAACCGCTTACCACAAATGGCATGGACTCATGAATTTTCAATTGTAAATTATGGTCGTGTCCTGATGCCACCACTATATTAGTTCGTTCTTCCAATATGGCCAGTAACCCAGTTATTAGCTCCTGGTACTTGGGATGAGGTATGTCCTGGCGAGAAACTCCGTATTTTCTCAGTAAAGGGTAAACCGAACCTATCACCGGCAACGGAATCATCCATTTTGGATTTATTAAACGCAATGGAAAAATATTATCACCTAATGAATAGTGGCCTCCGTGATTACTGTTACTGAATACCGGATGATGCATAAGCAGTACGATATTGCGATCATCGTAGTCATCCAGCATATCCTCCAATCGGATTAGAAAATCGAATTCGCTTTCGGTACCGCAGTTATTATCCGGGGCCTCCGCCCGGGCTTCATTGGTCAGCCACCATTCCGAATCTATTGCGATCAAAACGATATCGTCGTTCAACTCAAGCGCAACAGGTCCGGCACATGCGTTCTTCGGTAAGAATACATCAGTGGTATCCAGGTACTTTTCAACAAACTCCTGTTCCCGGATTACCGCCTCGAGCCCTCCGGGACGACTCCTGTTCCAATCGTGATTTCCTGGAATAAACAGTAATCTTCCACCTGATTCTTTTACTACATCAATTTGACGGGTTAACTTTTTTTCCATTTCCTCCCGGTCATCATCGCCTTCAGGTGGTAACCCGAACTGGTAGATATTGTCTCCCAGGAACGCTACCATGGGAACGTTCTTCGCTATCTTGCCCCGGGTCAACGATGGAGTTTGTGGCGCCGCTGATTGAACTTCAATTAAGCTATCCGGTCTTTGGTTATTTGAGATAGTTAAATGAGCCCTGAGCATGGTGAGCACGGGATCGGGTTTTTCCAGTTCAGGCTCTCCGCCATCACCAATCAGTATAACCGTTTGAAAAATATTGGTGTCGGCAGGAGTAATGCTATTCCAATCACTATACTCTTTGGTAATAAATGGTGTCTTGGATCCACACCCGAAAAGCACGCTCACTACAGATACCGATAATACGATATTCCTAATCATGGAAATCCCTTCATTATTTAATTCGATAAAAAGGCCCTTGAAAATATCAGCAAAGCCCATGGTTTGAGATTTAAAATCGATCACCGTTTAACTTAGTTAGTTGAATATAGCCCTGTAATAAAATAATATCAGCATAAATCGAGTACCCTCTGTTAAATTGGCAGTAAGTTACTGGACAATAACTATTGATCAGGTCACTTACATATATCCTGCCAATCACGTACTAACTATGAGAGACTTGATAATGATGAGGCAACTAGTTAATGTCCGCATCCTTGAGGTATTTGGTGGCCAATTTCTTTGGTGGTACTATAAATAGTGAAATATTAAAGAAAAGACTGCCGCTAACTTCGTTGGATACGATGGGTTCATTATTGAACGAATTGTCTTTTGCCAGGTCAAAATTAATGTTGTACCGGTAACCTGTATCTATGGAGAACCATAAAAAGTCATAGAGCTCCTGCTCAAGGGTAATTTTTGTCAACAGATCGGACCGTCGCAATTCCAGGGCCGGGAAACCAGATAAAGGCGGTTGATTTACGGTTAGGTGATAACTGTTACCATCGATTTCATATCCAAGCAGCAAAATAGACCTGGGTGAAAGTCCATAGCGCAGCATAAACCTGGCTGGCAATATTGACTCAAATCCCCACTTTTGGTTAATGGTTTTGTTCCAGATAACGATTGGATAAATACTCGGCCGGCCTAGTGTATAGTTAAATGATAAACCCACGGCCAATGCGTGTTGGGGGTTGAACTTCCAGCCGTAGGCCGCTGTCAACATAAATTTTGTATAATGTGTGATAGGGAAATCATTGGTTGCGTAGTCACCGTTCAGGCTGGCTCTTACCCTTCCAAGAAAATAATTCCGGTCATTTAGAGAGGTTAAAAGGTTTAGATCCATAGCTAATACGTGCAGGTTCTTATCCTCGAGGTTAGTATCAATATCGCTATCCAGGCTTTCAGGATCTTTGAAATTATATTCCTCCAGCTTATACGTAAATCCCAGAATTAATTTGTTCCTGGGCTTCAGGATTAGTGGGACCCTTAATTTTAATTCAAATTCATTAAGTCTTCTTACTTCGGCGCTGGAGGCACTTAATTCAGGTAAATGAGGAGTCGATTGGATAGTGTATTGAGTGATAACATTGTACCTAATGGACAATGCTTTACTTTTTCTTCCCCCTTCCACCGAAGGAGACGCAGTGCCAACCGGATCCTTTCCTGTATTAATTTGTTGATTTAGAGAATCTGACTGGGCCAGGAGTGGGAGGGGATTGGTCAAAATCCAAAGCAGTAGTGCGAGCAGCCATTTCCTTGATAGTAGGTCATTTCCACTTTTGGCAAGGCTTGTCTGTTTATCCATGTGTAGGTCCTGATACAAATACACATTAAAACATCTTACTAATTCCCTGCCATAGGTATGGTTAATAAATGCTATGATTTAATTTCTAATTCAAGAAACGATTTCCTCAGAAGTGTAGAAATATTTACCCAGTGTAAATTTTGGCCACTGTCAAACAAGCACAATGTCTTATTCCAGGAATCGGTGAAACGCAATAATGAAATACATTTCGTGATCATAGTGATTCCCAATCGGGGGTTTGTTGACTTCCAGGTAAAAATCAGTCAACTTTAGCAGTTGTCATAAGTTGCGCAAATCGACAGGGGATACCATTTGGCTTGCAGGTTAATTTATAGCAGGATAATTGTACAATGGTATCTGTAATTTGATTCAGCTCAACGAGTTGGAATGAAAGTAGAGATTATTCACTATCGATCTGTTCAAGTTTGCCAATGATTTAATAGTATATAGTACACTCATTTTACCATGATGGAAAAAGAAACGGAAGAAAGTCGCCTGGCGCAACATGTAAAGAGTATTAAACTGAAGGTTTTTGAGCATTTCAAGCAACACTTGCCGGAATACCTGGTATATCACAATTATCAACACACTATTGATACCGTGGAGGCTTGCGAAGAAATGGCCAATCATTACCAGTTGGACGAGGAGGATAAAGACACACTCTTGCTTGCTGCCTGGTTGCACGATGTTGGTTATACGGAGACCTATCTGGGTCATGAGGATGAAAGCCAGCGGTACGCTACAAAATGGCTAAAAGATATTGGACTTGATGAAGTTTTTAGGATTAAAATAATTGATCTTATCGCATCGACAAAAATCGATGAAGTGCCCTCTAATTTGCTGGAGGAGATTTTACACGATGCCGACCTTATTCATTTGGGGAGTAAGGATTTTTTTTATAAATCAGAACTGCTTCGGGTGGAGTGGGAGAAGGCAAAGGACTTGAAATACAACAACATTGAATGGCAAAAATTGCAGCTCGAGTTTCTTATTAATTCTAAATTCTACACCCAATTCGCAGCTACTGAGTATGGTTCCAGGAAGGAGAAAAACCTTCAAAAACAAAGGGAACAGGTTAAGAAGAGTGAACGTAAGACCCAAAAGGACAAAATCAACAAACTAAAAAGTCGAAAACTGGGAAGGGGTATAGAGACCATGTACAGGTCTACCTATAGAAATCACATCAATCTAAGTTCAATTGCAGATGCAAAAGCCAATATGATGATCAGTTTGAATACCATCATATTGTCGGTCATCATAA
>BQJT01000331.1 GCA_021604845.1 Cyclobacteriaceae bacterium | reverse complement strand
CAGGAAAGTTCCTTCACGGTTGGGCCAACCGTAATTGGCTCCGGCTATCCCCAAATTGATTTCTTCTACACTGTGCTGTCCGATATTGGTGATCAACATTTTACCGCTTCCGGTCTCATCCCAGGTGATCCTGTGGGGATTTCGGAAACCATATGCCCATATTTCTCCCACTGCATCTGCAATATCGACGAATGGGTTATCGGTAGGTATTCCATATTTGCCGTTGGCACTGTTACTGCCCTGCGGATCAATCCGGATAACACTTCCCCAAATATAGCCGTTGCTGTCACACAGGAAAGGATATCCGCCCAGAGCAGTACTGGCATCACCTATACCCAGGTATAACCTGCCATAGCCATTGGTACCCGGTTTTGCCAGTGGATTGAAGATTACTTCCTGAAGAGTGTGGCCGCCCCCAAACATGTCAACCCGCAGCAGCTCACGCTTAGTGCCTGAAAATAGAGGTGCTGCCGGGTCGGAGGCCTGCCATTCCACCAGTACCCCTTGCAGGGTTACTCTAATACTGTCGGGCAACGGAAAATCGGCTGGAGCAGTTCCGGGTGGCTCATTGTGCGTGGTGTAAAACAGTCCATTGCGCTGGTAATCCGGATGAAACGCCCAACTTCCAAAACCCGTACCCTTGCCCGGGTTATCAATAAAATGGGGCAATTCAGCGGCCAGATCGATATAGACCGATGGCTTGTAGCCATCCTCTACTTCATAAAGCTTTCCCCGGATATCATGTATGAACAAGCGCCCTCCTGGTATATCATTCATTTTGTTGATTCTGGTGACCGGGGGTGCATCAGAGCTTGCCGGTATGGTAAACTTTGCCTCAAGTACCAGGGTTAGATTCGAAAATTCGATCTTTTCCGGAATTGGGTTAATCAATCCCCCTGGCCGATTGTTTTTATTGCGCTTCTCCGCTTCAGAAAACTTATGGATAAATCCCAAAATATCCTCCATATCTTCTCCTTCAATCATGGGAAAGGGGGGCATATATTGCTTATATTTTTCAAATAAACCTACCGCTCGTTCATCACCGCTTTCGATAACCCCGGATGGATTGTGAATGAAAGTTACCAACCAGTCTTTGTCCACTTCCGCGGTTACACCTGAAAGGTTCGGCCCAATGCCATTCTCAGAGAAATCATGGCAGCTGGCGCAATGTTGATTGAACAGCTGCATCCCTTTTTGCAGCGACATTTCTCCGGTAGCGTAGCGATCCTTTGTTTTGTCCTCTGCTTTTTCGCTGATTTCTGTTGTTGGTGCATTGCAACTGGCCAAACTGGTAAGCATTAGCAAATAAATTGCCGGGATTATTGAGTTAGCAGATATTGTCATGATAAATCAGTAGAAGCAGGAGTGGCAGTGATTCCTGCTCCCAGGGTGAGTTTTGAATTCTTAAACTTTTCCAGAATTATAAAGTTAATCGGATCCAGTGTTAGTTAAAATACAAATGGGCAGAAAAATTGTTCCAAGGCGGATTATAAATAAAGTAATGGCGGACTGGCAATTTCTAACAAATTGCTGCTCAACTTATCAAAGACCATTTTTTTTGTATTTTCAGCAAATAAAATTGCATTTTTCATCCTCAGGTCTTAGTATTGGAACTCTGAAAATTTCGACTAACAATCATCTAATTTTAAACCAACACTAAACATTATCACTATCATGAAAAAGCCAGCGAAACTGATGCTGCTATTGCCAATACTTCTCTGTTCAGTAGTATTTCTAAGTGCCCAGGTAAAAAGTGACTACGATAAAGAGGCAGATTTTACCCAGTACAAAACCTACACCTTTAAGGGATGGGAAAAGAATAGCGATGAGATCTTAAACAAGTTTGACAAAGAGCGGATTTTAAATTCCTTTGCCAGTGAACTTGCCAAAAGGGGGTTCACCAAGGATGACTCCAATCCGGATGTAGGGATAACCCTTTTCCTGGTAGTAGATAATAAAACCAGCACTACCGCGTACACCAGCTATAACGGTGGAATGGGTTACGGTATGGGTCGCTGGGGCTGGGGTATGGGAATGGGTGGAATGGGTTCTGCTACCACCAGTTATTCCGAAGATGATTACCAGCAAGGTACTTTGGTGGTGGATTTCTACGACAGTTCTTCCAAAGCACTGGTATGGCAAGGTGTTTATACCGGCGTGGTAAAAGATAAACCAAAGAAAAGGGAAAAATCCATACCCAAGAACGTTGCTAAATTGATGAAGCAGTACCCGGTTGCCCCGGTTAAATAGGGACCGATTTAGGAATAACGTTTTCGGCTACCATTGATTTCACAGAAAATTAGAGCTTTGGTAGCCGTGTTTTTTACCCGTTGGGGAATTTAAAATACTCCGGGTTACTGACTTACCTCCGAACTTTCTACGAATTTTACTCGAGCCAGGTGCTCCATCGACAACGGACATTAATATGGAGCATTTTGACATTTCAGAACCGCGCATATCTTTCTTAATTGAATTATCCTCAAAACAATCTATCCATGAAAACCCCTGTAACCGCCCTCATCAGTTGTTTGGGCGTTCTATTAATTCTTGTGATACCCCTGATAATCAGCAAGAAAAGACCTCAAGCACCGTGGGCGGTGTATTACCAACTCAAATTTCCTAATCACCAATCTGGCTGACCAAGGGAGCAATTGCGCCTCCCTTGTGCCCTCATTTCACATTAAAAATTATGATATAATGAAATATTTTATCCAGAGAATTGATCAATATTTAGCTTTCTTTATGGTGTTGGCAGTGATTTCATGTAATCAACCAGCAAACCAAAAAGAAACACAGATTTCTGAGCAGGAAGCAGCCGCAGAGAACACAGACCCATTGCCTTCCTGGAATGAAGGTAACACAAAAAGTGCCATCATAAGTTATGTAGCAGATGTTACCAATGCGGCAAGTACAAGTTTCATCCCGGTACCCGATCGAATAGCCACCTTCGATAATGATGGGACACTGTGGTCCGAACAACCGGTATATTTCCAGTTATTTTTTGCCATGGATAGGATCAAATCCTTATCAGCGGACCACCCGGAATGGAAGAACCAACAACCCTATCAAGCCGTACTGGAAAATGACGTGAAAACTTTGTCAACACAGGGAATGAAGGGCCTGATGGAAATAATAATGGCTTCCCACGCAGGAATTACTACTGATGAATTCGAAACAACCGTCAAGGATTGGGTTGCCACTGCCAAACATCCCACTAAAAACAGACCATTTACCGAACTTATTTATCAGCCTATGTTGGAGTTGCTTCAATATTTAAGGGACAATGAATTCAAAACATTTATAGTCTCAGGAGGAGGTATCGAGTTTATGCGACCCTGGGTGGAAAGTGTATATGAAATTCCAAAAGATCAGGTGGTGGGAAGTAGTATTAAAACCCAATACCACTATAATAATGGCAGCCCAATCATAGAAAGACTTCCGGAAATGGACTTTATTGATGACAGAGAAGGCAAACCTGTAGCCATAAACCGTTTTATCGGTCGAAAACCGGTGATGGCGGCGGGTAATTCGGATGGGGATTTACAAATGCTACAGTGGACCGACTCAAACAATCTTACCAGTTTGCAATTATATGTTCATCATACTGATTCGGTAAGAGAGTGGTCCTATGATCGGGAATCACGTATAGGCAAATTTGATAAAGGGCTGGATGAGGCACATGAAAAAGGCTGGACGGTGATCGATATGCAAAATGACTGGAAAGTAATTTATCCGTTCGAGTTACCACAATAGCGCAATCTTCACTATGAAAAAACTCTATTTGTCCATACTCTTTATAGCTAGCCTTTGCTCAGTCTTCGCACAGGAACAGCAGGAAGCCAGTGCGGCCCAGGCCAACAATCCTTTAGCTAATATGACCGCTCTTAATTTTCAGAACTATTATATGCCGGTACTGAATGAGGCGCCCAGTGAAGCGTATATGAATACCACCTGGATCCGCTATGCCAGACCGTTTTCAGAGGGGAAGCTGCTGTTACGAATTT
>BQJT01000330.1 GCA_021604845.1 Cyclobacteriaceae bacterium | reverse complement strand
GGCAATAAGAGTGATCTGTGGAAATTCTTTCTGCAATTTTGCTGCAGTACCATCCTTTGAATCATTATCTACAACCACGAGCTCAATATCGGAAATGTTTAGTAAGGAACTCAGACAGGCACCGATGCAGGAACTCGAATTATAGGTCACAATGATGATGGAAAAGAGCTTTTGCGTAGTCGGAATACCCTCCATTGATCCAGATTTCCTATTAGGTTACATAGATACGGTCTATTAGACAGCTGACTGCTAACAGACTCACCCTGGGGGACATGTACTAAAGATAACATCCTTTTCCATAGGTTACATATAGCATTAGACCAGGGAATTTCGTCAGCGCGCTGGCGGAAATGCCTGCATGCCTAATCCAACCCCAACGAAATAAATGCATTGATGCCCCGGAGGGGAACCATTCCTATCAATTGAATATCGAACGCTCCA
This sequence comes from Cyclobacteriaceae bacterium, assembly GCA_021604845.1. GTDB lineage: Bacteria > Bacteroidota > Bacteroidia > Cytophagales > Cyclobacteriaceae > SZUA-3. The sequence goes on along the minus strand of BQJT01000330.1, from coordinate 3,566 downwards.
TAAGAGTTAAGGACAGTTTCTTCATCACTAATTCGTTTCCGAAATCATTTAAATGCCTATCTTCCGGTGAAACAACAATTTCGTTACCACCAAGCAAATCAAAGACAACTAAGTCTTCAGAAGAGATTACATCTTGCAAGCGACTTGTAAAGTCCAAAGAAACCCTAAATATATTTCCTTGAAAATCCGCCACACATCTCACCATTTGCATTCCTCGCTTATCAAAATCTTCCCGAACAGGATAAAAAGCAAGAAATTCCGAATGATTCTTTTTCACTTCCGTTTTTACATGCCACAAAAGACTTTCAGTAATCGCAACAAGATATTCATCTCGATTGGATGGATCTAACATATAAGCAGAAAAGAGACTTCTGCTATTCACGACATCCTGTCCAGACTTAACCGTATAACCAATATCCTTATTGAGATCAAAAATCGTGTTAAAAAACTCTACTTGATTAACAACTGTCAGTCCCCCACACACATTTTCATTATCGGGTTTATGGGTTGTATGGGACGATGGCATCTTTTGAAGCCAACGACGAAGAATGCGTTGTTCTAATGTTTCCTGTTGCATATTTGCCAATACAGTCTCAATTAATTGGGCGATAGCACTATTGTGCAAGTAGGATTCTGATGTAAAATAAGGGCCAGAGAGTTTCCCATCTATCAACCTAAAGGTTGGCTTCAAAGGGCCCGCTAGCGGAGTCACGCTTCTATCTGGAAACGCATTTTCCCAAAAGTCATTTCCCGGGGTTGCCCATAATAAAACCAAGTCTGCCCTATAAACCCTAAAATATTCTTGAATGGCCAGGAGCTGTTGGTCCTGTCCCCACCCTGAAGCAGCAAGAGAAAATACCTTCACTGGTTTATGCAACTGACTAGTAAGGAATTCCTGAAGAAACTGTTCAGGCATATGTTCCGGCCGACCTGCATACGCTTCGACCTGGCTGTCGCCCACAAGCAGCACCACATAGTCATCGGCATCATAGTTAATGTTTTGTCCTCGATATCCAAACTGATTGGTTGTCAAAGCATCATATTTTGACAATTTTCTACCCGCAGAATTTTCCCATCCCCAACCCGAGTTAAGTTTAGATGGAACCCCAATCCCACGTAGTAAAGCTTCCATGATAAAAATAGCAATAATGGTTGATCCCATAACAATGACAGAGTTCTGTTTCATTCGTTTTAAGGATTGCACGGCTAACTTCTCGCCAATGAGCCGGAAGGGGAGGTTTCAATTCTGCCAATAATTTTCGTATGAAATACTTTTAGGAAACCGGTTCGGCACCCAGCCCCTGCTTTACGAATAACAATTGCAGCAAGAACAAACTATTGGTTCCTCCAGAACCAGACGGACAAAAGCACGTGTAGCTTCCAAAAATCTCAGATCAGACCAATCCACAAAACATGCCCCACTCATTCCAACCCCAGGAGACTTCACTTTTAATCCTAAAAAGGCTCGAATGCCAGGATTTGGGAACCACGCTGATTCAAAAGCTGGAACTACTCCTCACACACTAAAACGTATCTATTTTTCTCCGGTTGAGTTCTAGCTTGGCCTTGCAATGACAAATGATTGAATATGCCATTACAGGCTGGGGTTATTGCGTGAAAATGTCTTTCTCAAGCGTGGATCGCATAAAATCCGTTTGTTTGAGGGAAAATGAGAATTCCCGTGCCCGGTTGTTTTGTGAAACAACAATCAAATTGATCGAACTCGAATACAGTTTGATCACTTTCTGGGGGATTTTAATACTGAATCCGCTGTATAATAAAGTTTCCTCCTGGTGCGCCTCAACGACATCCTGCCTCGATATTCCAAGTGCCACTCTAGCCACTAATTGGCCGCCCGCAAAAATACATACCTCTTCAGCCGGTTGATTCTTTTCAAGATCAGCAGCCCATCCTTCTATAATAAATGCCCCCCCTGAAAGAGTGACACGATCCAAATTGCCAGTCAGGTGTGTTTTACCCACATCGACCAGGATCTCTCGCTCATCGGGGAAAACAAGTTTCATTTGTCCAGACGTTTCTTGGCGCAAACTGATCATTGACGGCTCATCACTCCCAGCACCTGGATGTAACAAAGATATGTGAGCTAATTCCCTACGATTTTCCTGGATCAAAAAAACACTGATTTCATTTTCCCCTGCCTGGAAGGCTGAAGGAGGGAATAAAACTGAGAAATAATTCAGTTTTCCATCCCATTGGGACGTTTCCGTGGTGGCCCAAATTCGGCCATTAAGCGAAACAGCAATGGGCAAGTCCCGACGGCTCGTTCCGACAATTTGTCCGCTAAAAAGAGCAGGCAGGTATGCGCCATCAGGATCCACCTGATCTAATTGATTAAGATTTTCATTTATATAATGCAGCGAAGCCGAATGCCCAATGACCAAATCGGAAGGGTCTCGTCCAATCAGGCTTGAAGCCGGCCCCTTTGGCACAAGCCGATCAAGTGAAGTGTGCTCTCCAAAATATTCCACCTGCCAATTGAGACGAGGAAATCCCTTCAGGTCCTGGGCTTTGATATTTCCAACTCCGAGAAAATCTATCTCATCCCTTGGTGGGGTTACATTATCCAACATAGAAAGCCCATCTATATCCAGGGGGATCTTGAAGTCAAGGACATCAGCAATAGTTGGTAACACATCAATCCCGCTGACAAGTCGCTCATTGATGCTCCCTTGATGTTGCCCAGGCAATTTGACGAACATGGGAACTTTTAGAATATCGCTTTCATTTCCTTTTTGCACTTCTCGCATGGATAGCCCACGCTGAAAGGAAACACCATGATCGGCTGTGACAATTATAAGAGCCTTATCATAAAGATGTGCATTTTCAAGTGAACTGCGCAATTTCCCTAAAAACTGGTCAACAAATCCAATTTGCTGGAGATATTGGTGGTACGCGGTGAGAATCATCGGCTCTTTTCCAATCCATCTCCCTCCCCAACCAGGTCCATCAATCCAACCGTCAGGAATGTGTCCTCCTTTGGAGGAATATTGATGCCCCGATACCAGATACTCATATTTCGTATGAGGAAGAACCACATGAAGAAAATGGAGAACAGGACTGGAGCTTTCTTTTATCTGGGAAAGGAAAGAGGTAAGGCGCGTCTCTCTGGAGTTATTTCCGCCAGGAGAAGGATCGAAATGGCTACCAACCTGAGCCTGAGAGAAAATCCCTTTTTTCAACAATTTCTCACCGAAACCCGTCCATTGAGCATGAAGCGGTGGTAGGTGTCGTGCTAATTTTTTGGGAGAAATGATATGTAAAAATATCACCACCAGATCTGCAAAAAACGACTTATCACGAAAGGATTCATCCGCACCCTCTTCTTCCTTGCAACGTTCATGAGGACATAATCTTGTCAGCGACTCAATAACATTAAGACGATAATGGTCCCCCAATAGTGTGAACAGATTTTGAGGATGATCTGTTGCCGTCGGGTTGAGTCGAACATCGGCTCTGGGTTTCCGCCCGGTCAAAATTGCAGACACCGCAACTGCGGTTTCTACATACGTTGCAGCGGCGTTGGTAAACCACTGGCTTTCCGAAGC
>BQJT01000329.1 GCA_021604845.1 Cyclobacteriaceae bacterium | reverse complement strand
CAAAGCGGGAAAAGTGATTAAAAAGACAAGCATTTGGCTTAAAAGGGCCAGCCTTTTGGGTAGGGCATAGCATTTCCTTTTCTGATCTCCCTTCGAAAGGAAATTTGAATTAGATAAAAGTTTTCTCATTGTTTTTGTTTTGGTATGTTTAAATAGCAAATCTCATTTTTAGGGCTCATTCCTAAAAAATGTTTAATTTTTAATCCTTCTGAATTTTAATTATATACCAAAAACAAATGTATAACCATTCACCAAAAATGGTGGAAAGGTTGAAGATGGGTAATTAGATGAATTCTAATTTTATTAAAAAGGGGAACTGAATCCGTGGAATTCAACCTTGCCAAGGGATTAATACAATATGATTTTGGAAAGGAAGAATTCTACAAGAATAATCAGCCTGGTAAAGTTAACTTTCTGAAATTTAATTTGCAAATTTTCCAGGCAAAAAGAAATAGGCGCGGCAAAACTGCCACGCCTATGTTATTAATAAGGGGGAATTCCCCATCTTGCCATAGTTAATAATAAAAACCTACTCCATCAGCACTTATCTAGTCAGAATCACTTTTCCTACTTTAACCTGCTGGTTTGATGTTGCCATCAAGTAGTACATACCTGCTGGTAAACCAAGCCTTCTGAGGTCGATTGTAGCCGTTTCGCCTTGATAATCTTCCAGGTTGAGGGTATAAATAATTGCCTCATTAACATCCATAACCTGTAAGCGAATCAAATCTCCATCAAAGCCATTTAAAGTGACATTGATTTCCCCATTGGTTGGATTGGGATAAAGATCCATTTCCAACTTTCTGGGAGCGGTAAGTGTAAAGCCTTCTATTTTAGGTAAATCAATGTAAGCTTCTGGAGCACTTTCCTTGAAACCAGAGCTATTCCCACAACCTGGACAATTCGTCCCTGAGAATATTTGAACGGCCCAGAAGGTCCCACCACAACTTTGTGTTACTCGGTAATAATACGTCACTTGAAAGCCACTACAATAATTATTGGAAACAATGCTGGTCCAGAATTGAGCCGAAAACTGGTCGCCGCACCCATTATCCAGGAGAGCCGCAACAGCTATTGGATCTGGATCAGGAACCTGGTCAATACAAGTCAAATCATCTGGGCCATAAAGGACTGTTCCAGACATCTGGGTAGAGCCAGAATGAACCACTTCACAAGTCCGTAAATTACCGCATGGATCGGTAGCGTGGTAAATATACATCCGACTAAAGAACCAACAGTTATCTGTCTCATCTATAGTTTCAGCTAATACTACTGTAACAGGACCACATTCGTCCGTGAGACTTGCAGCAATCTCTTCCGTATTTGGCTCAGGAATATCGCTGATGCAACTGAGATTAGACAAACCTTGTACACAATCGCCTTTTGGCGCTTTAAGATCCTGGCCAGTATGAGTCACTTCGCAAATAACTGTTGCACAATCATCCGACACCTCATAGACATAGGTAATCCCAAATCCAATGCATTCATTACCTGAATTAACGATATCTATCAAGTCTACATTAAGTTGTCCCAACCCACTATAAGAAGCTTCAACTTCAACAATATTTGGGCCTGGAATGTCACTTTCACATAAATGATTCGATGTACCGGCTGGGCAATTGCCCTTCAACGGTGTTGTTGCAACGCCAGAATGAACCACTTCACATTGAACAGTATTACCACACTCATCTGAGATATCATACACATAATGTATGGAAAAGCCAACACATTCGGTCCCTGCCTGATAAGAGTAGGCCAGGGTTGCAGTCACGTCACCACAATTATCACTATAATTGGCCTCAACACCCGCCGGATCAGGTCCTGGCGCATCAGCCGGATCAAGTAATCCAGTTAAGCCTTGCGGACAACTTCCTACTGGTGGCTGGGTATCAATAATACGGAAAGTAGCTGTCGTAGACTTGCTATTACCACAACCATCTGAAGCGGTAAAGGTAACTGTTGCACTACCGGTATTGCCACAACCATTACTTAGGCCATTGAAGTCATTGGTCCAGGTCACTTGCTGACAATCATCTGTAGCCATGGCCCCGCCATTGGAAGCTAACCAAGCATCTAAGGAGGATTGGCCACTACCACACTGCATGGTTACATCCGATGCAGGCGAGGTAATCACTGGTGCCGTATCATCAATAATCGTGTAAATCACATCCTTATTCCGGGAATTACCGCAATCATCCACCAGTTTAAACACAACTCTAATTTGGCGCATACAGCCATTAGCTGTATTGTTGTAATTAGTTTGAATAGTCCAGACAAACACCTTCAAATCTGATGCATCGGTACAGTTATCATTAACATTGGCATTGGGGGTAAAAAATGTAACCCCATGCACGTTATAAGAAACGGTATTGGTGCCTGTAGCAATTGGTGTGTTTCTATCCCGAACTAAGGAAATTGTGGCCGGATTAGGACAACTTGCTCCCATTGAAGTCTTCAAAGTTACATCAGGAGGATTGTAACCCCAGTTAGGCTTAGCCGTATCGTCAATAGTAAATGTTTGTATACAAGTAGTAAGCCTACCGCAATTGTCTGTAACTGTAAAAGTACGCGTTACTATAATTGGGCAAGAACCTGATTCACTATCCTGATAGGAAATTTCAACTATGCCGCAATCATCACTTGCTATTCCTCCTTCTCCCATGAATTTGATCAAGTCAATCATCTTTGGAGTGGAAGAATAAGCTAGGGCAGAGGCTTGTAATACATCAGAACGGGTACAACCTTCAATGACTTCAGGATCATTAGGACAAGAGACTAATGGTGGGGAGTTATCACCCACCTCAACTACTGTTGATCTACAAACGATCTTCGGCGTTGCACAACCAAAACAATCCACAACTAATTGAACATTATAAGAAGCGCCACATTGGCTACCCGCTTGTACCGTTGCTGTAGGATCAGAGGGGTCGGAAAGAAGTGTTCCATTTCCTGTTACTTCCCACGCATATTGTGGATTCCCACAATTCGGATCAATATTGGCAGCAAAGGTTTGGGTTGTTCCAGGGCAAACTTTACCATTACCATCTGTTCGAACAACTTCACAATCGCCACAACTTGACAACATTACTGCTGCTGTGTCATCATCTGAAACATCATCCGCTCCTGGTAAGTCATTACCGTTTGGATCAGTTGGATTACCCGTTACTGAAGCAGTATTGATTAAATTTCCTGCAATAGTTGTTTCATGGAAATAGGTCACCATATCACCAGGGCCAAGTAAAGTAGGGCCAAAGGCAATACCCAAATCTGGATCATTCACCATGACACTCAAGTATCCCTCTCCGTCGTTGGTCACTTTGAAGCAGTAAGTAATGGCATCCGAAATAAGCCCAATTACCAATTCTGAACCGGGGCAGGAATTGCCGCCATCATGGCCTTCGTAGACTGTTTTCTGGATATCTACAGATGGTGTTAATTCATCCACTTCTGCGGTATCCTCATCATCTACATCATCTGGTCCTGGTAAGTCATCTCCGTTTGGATCAGTTGGATTACCAGTGGCTGTAGCTGTGTTGACCAGATCACCCATGATCGTGGTTTCATAGTGATAAGTCATCATATCACCGGGGGCCAGTAAGACAGGGCCAAAGTTGACACCCAAATCGGGATCATTGACTGTAGCACTGATATAACCCTCTCCATCGTTGGTTACTTTGAAGCAATAAGTTATCTCCGTGCCCATTGGCCCACTAACTAGCTCCCCTCCTGTTCCACAGGAAGTGCCACCATCATGGCCAATATAGACTGTCTTCTGGATATCAACTGATGGGTTTAACTCATCCACTTCAGCCGTATCCTCATCATCTACATCGTCTGCTCCTGGTAGATCATCGCCATTTGGCTCGGTTGGATTACCAGTAGCTGTAGCCGTGTTGACCAGATCACCCATGATCGTTGTTTCATAGTGATAAGTCATCATATCGCCCGGCGCCAGTAAGACAGGGCCAAAGTTGACACCCAAATCGGGATCATTAACCGTGGCACTGATATAACCCTCT
>BQJT01000328.1 GCA_021604845.1 Cyclobacteriaceae bacterium | reverse complement strand
ACGGCCATCTTACCTAAAATAACTAGGGTTTCGTCATTAACAATTTTTCCATTCCTGACTACACCATCATGCCCATCAATGCTATATGGATCTAGTGCAACATCACTAATCAAACATACGTCTGGAAATTGGGCCTTTATTGCTGTAGCTACTTTTAAGTAAAAATTATCAGGATGGTAACTGTAAGTGCCTACTTTGTCCTTCAATTCATCCGCTACCGCCGGGAATAAGATAAAATTCCTCAGACCTAAATTCATACAGCTCTCAATTTCTTTCAAGGCCTCATCTGGCGAAAGCCGAAAATTGCCAGGCAGGGAATGAATCTCCTCCCTAATCCCCTTTCCAGCTACCAAAAATAGCGGTTGCACCAATTGATCAATACTAAGATGGGTTTCTTGCACCATCCCCCGGATTGCGGCTGAACTCCGGTTACGTCGTGGTCTCCTAAGCATAATGTATACGATTTAGGAGACAAAAAACGCATTTTTTTCTGCTCTTTAAAAGTTGAGATGTAATTAATTGGTCAAAATTGGGGGATAATTGAGGAATGATAGGTGATAAATGATAATTAATAGAATCACCCATCACCCATCACTCATCATCAATCACCCATCATTCATCACCCATTATTTAACCACCACCTTCCCAGTTCTCATTTCTTTACTTTCAGCAACCAGCACCAGTTGATACAACCCAGGAGTATACCCATTCAATTGCAGGCTAAACGGCGTATCCTGCCAGGCCTCCCTTTTAACCTCCTGCATTAATTTGCCTTGAAGATTAAAAACACGAATGATAACCGGCTCGTCGATAAACTCGTTTAGGGCAATAAAAACCTCTTGCGAAGCAGGATTTGGGAATATTTCAAGAGCTGGGGCCACTTCCAGGTGTTGTTGATCCACTGCAGGGTTTGGCAGGGCTAAGAGCTGGCCACCGTCATCATTGCGTGGCGTACAAAAGCCATGTTCCGCATTGAAGCACTGTAAAGAAGAGGTGAGCAAGCTACGGAACGGAACAAAGACCAAATTGGCAAGAGCATAGTTGGTCACTGTCATTAATTCTTCGAAAGTAGCGCCATTGGATAAACCTTGTAGTAAAACAGGATGCACATCGCAATCAGATTCGGCGATTGGTGTATTAGCCAGCTCCGGGCTCAACCGGAGTTTAAGTGCTAACATGATGGCTTGAGACAAAAGCGGGTTGGTAAGTTTGCCATCCTCATCAAAACTTAGGAATGCTGGTTTGCAATCGCTGCCGTCAACCTCATAATTACCATTGATTAAGGAAGTAGGAGAGGAGGGGCTGTTTGAGCTCGGGAGCCATTCCAAAACACATTCGATGGCTTCTGGATGGATCGTTAAGGTTTTTTGCGAAAAGCCAACCACTAACGGATCGCTGATCCCATCTCCATCCATATCTACGTTTAGCGCCTCATCAATCCGGTCTTCCGGTGTTTGCACGATGGTTTGCACGCAAGTGCTGGAATTGCCACAAGCGTCTGTAGCAGTCCAGGTTCTTTCATAAGTGCATTCCCAGCTACAATCATTGGCTACCACAGCATCTGAATAAGTGAGTTCAGGTCCATCATCACAATTATCTGTAGCACTTGCCATCCCTGTGACCTCAGGAGAAAGATCGCAAGAGGCAATTACTTCACCAGAACAAGATATGACCGGCGCTTCTTCATCCACCACGGCAATTTTTTGAACGTATTCAATAACATTTCCACAGCGGTCACTAATTTTAAAAGTCCGCGTTTCTTCATAGTTAAACGCGGAGCAAGCATCTGAACTACCCTGACTGGATGATGTACTAATGATTACGGTAGGATCAGGATCGCAGTTGTCTGCAACTATCAGATCGGGGATCGGTGGTATTGAACCGCAGGCAACAGTAATATTTTCAGGACAATTGCGGCATTCGGGAGGCGTGAGATCCTGCATAATGGAGACTTCCTGTACACAGCTACTCACATTTCCAGATTCATCGACAGCTTTCCAGGTTCTTTGTATTTTAATCTCATCTTCACATGACTGCGAGGTGACAACATCTTCATAAGTAATCATAACTGCACCACAATTATCCAGGCCAGTGGCTGAACCAGTAGCTTCTGGCTCCGTATTTTGAGTACAACTCAACTGCATATTCCCAGGGCATGAAATCTCGGGAGCAGAATCATCACTAATCATTACAACTACGGTACATTCGTCAGATAGCTCCTGCAATTGATCTTTAACCGTTAGGGTGACGATATTTTCGCCCAAGTTATTACAATCGAAAGTACTTGGTTCTACACTAAGCGTGATACCTTCTGCTCCAGTACTGCCATCATCTACATCCTCTACTGTTATGCTAGCTATTCCGTTTTCATCCAAGGCCAGACTGACATCCGTACCAATACATTGAGCCATTGGGGGAAGTGCCCGAATACAGGTATAATTAATGTATCCATCTTCCGTATCCTCCGTGGTTTCACCCTCTTGAATATTTTCGGCAACAGCCATTTCACTAATGAAGCTTCCGCCGCCACCACCATGACCTGTTGAACCACCGCCGCCACCGCCGGAATAACCGCCACCGCCACCGCCAGCACCAATACCAGAACCACCGGCACCAAAACCATAGCCACCATTGCGGAAAGTAAAACTAAAACAACCTTCACTTCCACCGCCTTCTCCACCTTCAGGCAAGCCTGCCTGACCTTCTCCAACCTCATTGGTTCCTATAATTTCTATACAAGTGATACCACCACCAGCAGAAAAGGCACCGCCACCACCACCAGCAAATTCGAGACTACCGCCACCACCTTGGCCATTAATGCCTCCATCACCTGGGTTTAGACCATTAGTTCCATCCCCACCGTTTTGAGTAGCCCGGCCACCTTGTCCGGGGTCTTCATCAACACATAAACCTACAATTCGGCCTTGATAAGCGCCACCGCCGCCACCTGCTGCTGCTAATATGGTCCATTCAAGGCTACCAACCTCCTGGTATAAAATAGCAGAACCACCACCACCACCACCATAAGTAAAACCAGTTCCTAAAACGGAGCCTCCGGTGCCTTTTTCACCTGCACCACCTACTATAAAACGGAGTGTTGCCCCCGGCTGAAGATGGCCGGCTTCTGTGCCAATACTGAAAATAGCAGTAGCCACGGCTCCTTCACCGCCGCCAGCTTTGCAACTTCCTAACTGAGCAAATCCACCATCACCGCCTTTTACACGAAAGGTGATTTCCTCGAGGTCTGGATCATTGGGTATCGTAAAGTCTTGAAAGCTTGCGGAAAATTCAACGAGTTGGGTCTCGCCATCACAATTTAATTCGCTTTGTGCAAAAATGGTTTGTGGTAAACCCATTAAAAAGACAAATACTAGAAAGCACGAAATAGAAATCGTGGAAAGTTTTAACATAGCCTGATCAATTTTTAGAAAAACATTAAAGGATTGCTTCATTTGATAATAATTTATGCCTCCTTGCCTTCTCCCTTCAGAATGTTGTACAAAGAGGGTTGTCAATAATGAAGATGCTAAACCATTTAAAAGTATAATACTGATTATCAGTACAATAAATCCTGGTGTCTAGCATCCAAATATCTAGTGTCCAAAACCTAGTATGGGGGGCGTTTTTGAAGATAAGTGTCTGTTGGTGGGGGGAGATGATTTTTAAAGACTGTAAGCGTTTCCTAATTTGTCAGGATGTCTTGTATTTTTCTTGGAGATCGAGCAACAAAATTAGGTCTTTGGATTGGAAAATCCAAATATTGCTTCTTTGAGGTTGCTTTGATGGCAAAAAAAACTGGAGTCAAAGCTCGATTAACAAAATTGACGTAGGTAGCCCTAAGTATTTTTTTCCTGAGAATTCCGGAAAATATTATTCTTAGGTTCTTGCTTTTTTTATTTTTAGCCTCCCTTAGGGAGCAGAAAAGAATAAGTTGTTGATTTCAAGTCAGGGATTTTGCAACTGAACGAGGCATGAAGAAGGCGAATAGCCTAGCTATGCAAGTGATGAATAACGAAGTGCAGTGGCAAAAGCTCGGCTTCAAATCGGTAAGT
>BQJT01000327.1 GCA_021604845.1 Cyclobacteriaceae bacterium | reverse complement strand
AACGGCCTGCATAAAGACCAGGTTATCAGGACTGCAAAAGCCGGCAAGCATGCTATTTGTGAAAAGCCCATGGCCATAAATGCACAAGAGGGAGAAGAAATGGTAAAGGCCTGTAAACAAGCTGGTGTAAAATTGCTGGTGGGTTATCGCATGCACTTTGAACCCAATACAGTGGAGGTGATCCGGATGAGAAAGGAAGGGGAGCTGGGTGATATCCGATTTTTTCAAGGCCAGTCTGGTTTCAGGATCGGAAACCCCAATCAGTGGCGACTTAACATGGAACTGGCAGGTGGAGGAGCAATGATGGATATTGGTATTTATTCGGTGAATGGCGCCAGGTACATGGTGGGAGAAGAGCCAGCCTGGGTTACTGCGCAGGAAACCAAAACGGATCCTGTAAAATTTAAGGAAGGAATTGACGAGACCATTCAATTTCAATTTGGTTTTCCCAGTGGAGCAGTGGCTTCCTGTTTGTCTACTTATAATATGAATTATCTTGACAGGTTTTATCTGAACGGAACCGAAGGGTTTGTAGAAATGCAGCCCTCAACAGGATACGGACCGATTAAGGGCAGGACACACAAAGGCCCGCTGACCGAACCGATTGTAACCCATCAAACCCTCCAAATGGACGAAATGGCGGCGATGATCTTCGACGGGAAAGAACCGATTGCACCGGTTGATGGAGAAGAGGGCCTTAAAGATTTGAAAATAATTGATGCCATTTATCAGGCGGTTAAAACAGGGTCGAAGGTAAAATTGGCATAAGTCCTAACCAGGGGGAGCGATCAATACGGTTGAATTTCGCACACTAAGCCGCTAAATATATCTATTTTCTTACCCATGTAGGATTTTGAGGTAAATAATACGGGTAACTGGCACTGAAGCTTCCTAACAACCATGAAAAGTACAACAGCCAGCAGCAGCACCACATAAACCGGCTTCAATAGCAGGCTATTTCACCATGCTGCCCTGTGACATTCCGGATGAAAATTTTAGGTTTTCATTAAACCACCGGTAATCTTAAACTAAAGGTTACAGCATTAAAATAAATGGTGTTAAAACATCAGTTGGGGAAGATGAATATATTCTTAAATTGATGTTACTGCCCCTAAATCCCCAGTCTGCTATGGACAATGTCAGGGAAAACAATAAACTTTTTGTTGAACTCAGCCAGGCACTGAGTAAGGACAACCTTGAGTTCTTTAACGGAGTAACCAGTGAAGCTTTCTTTGCGGTGGTTTTGGGTACCGGTGATTGCATATTTGTAAGTAAGTCAGCCGAGCAAATCACCGGCTACTCTTCGGCCATGCTGAACCCCGATTTCTTTACTTCTATTATCCACTATCATGATAAGGCCAGGGTTTTAAGATACTATACCAGATGCGTTAAAGGTATAATTAGCAACCTTCCTCAAAACCAGTTAAAAAGTATTGATTTACGTATTAAACATAATCAGGGGCACTGGATCTGGATCACCTTACGAGGAGTAGTGGTTCCTAAATCTGCTATACTACCGAAAGAGGTGTTTTTCGGAGGCATCCATGATATCACCAAAAGGAAACTCGAAGAAATCTCCCTCAAAAAAGCTTTGCACTCTGAAGCAGTTTCGGGTAACCCTGATGCGGGCAGCAGCATTGACAACCCTGTAAATACCCGAAACTTTATGACTCCCCGGGAAAAAGAAGTCCTGGAGTTGATTGGAAAGGGGTATTCATCCAGGGAAATTGCCAGAATGCTGTTTCTAAGTCCGCATACTGTGATCAAACACCGCAAGAACCTTCTTGCCAAGTTTAAGGTGAAAAATACCGCTCAACTAATTTGTCAGGCATCCAAGTCGGACTGGCTTAACTGAAAATAGCCATTTTTGGGAATAGTACTTTTCAAATTTATTATTGAACTTTAACGTTCTCAACTATTTTTTAGCTACATGGAACGCCTGGTTCGTTTAATTAATTGTTTAAGACCAGCTGAAGCCCAACTAATAAAAGCCTTTTACAAGGCGCGATTTCTGGGTAAGTCCAATCGCAGGTTACAGCTGCTTAACTTATTACTGGAAGGTAAAGTGAAGGATAATGAATCAGCCAGCCATATCATTTACCATCAGAAATCCGATTCAACCCTTTCCCAGTTAAAAAAAAGAGTACGGGAAGATATTTTAAATTTTATCCTGCTTTCACCGCCCCATAAATTATACAGTTCCATTTTGAACCAGATAGAACTTACCTGTCGCAAATCCTTGATACAGGGAAAAATTCTCATCTCGCGAGGGGCTCAGGAGGAGGGCGTGCGTTTATTGCACAAGGCACGAAAACTGGCAGAAAAGTATGAGCTTCCGGAAATAACCGTGGCTGTTTATGATACGTTGAGAACAAATGCTTCCTTGAGATCGCGCGCCAAAAGCCTGAGCGAATACCATTGGAAGATCAATAAAGCGTTGAAGATTTACCAGGAATTGCTAAAGGCCAAGGAGGTGGCATGGGATGTTAATAAAGCCATGGAAGCGCCCGGCAGCCAGCCGACGGTGCCAGCCGAACCAACCAATGCCACACCGGATTCAAATGGTTCAAATAAGATCACTTTTTGGTTTAAAATGGCGGCACTCAAATACCATGTTCAGCATCAGGATTTCATCAGATCAGGTAAGCTTGCGCAGGAGTTATTGGAAATGATAGAACGAAGACCATTCCTCTGTTCCAGTGTTACCCGGATTGGCCTGCACATGGAATGCTGCAAGATAAGTATGCAACTAGGGCAGTGGAACCCGGCTCTAGCACAGGGAAAACTGGCCTATGAATTATGTAATCCGCACACCCTGGTTCAATACTACACCCTGGAAATGATGTTTTTAGTTTATTTCCATCAATCAGAGTACCAACTGGCTCAAGATATTTTAAAACAATTGCGTGATCATTATCAGGTAAAAGTTTTTGGACAGATCCAATTTAAATGGCCGGTTTATCAGGGAGCCCTGGAATTCCGGAATGGTCAGTACAAAGCATCTCTGAAGTCTATACATGCCTTTCAGGAGCATCGTGATTTCCGGAAGAATTTGCTTCCCGTCAAGCTGCTGGAAATATTAAACATAATCGAACTTGCCGATACAGATTGGTTGGAGTTTAAACTCGACGCTTTTAGAAAGGCCATTTATCAATCCGCTACATCACAAACTCAGCGATACCGGCATATTTGTCAAATTCTGCTTTCGTTAGTACGCCACAACTTTGATTATCCCCTGGTTATGAACCAGCAACAGGATAAACTACTGCAATTAAACGTGGAAGTCCCTTGCCAATGGGATCCCACAGGGTCGGAGTTGGTGAATTTCACCGACTGGTTTCACTCTAAAACTGACTTTCAAAGCGATCCTAAAGTTGTAAGCAGTGTCAACAGTCCCCAACTTCTTAAAAGTTAACCTTTAGATTATCAGCATTTTAGACTTTCGCCAGGTTAAAATACGGAGTCAATGAGATCATTTTTTTTCCTTTTATCTACAGGCTGTATTCGATAAGTTCATCATATGTGTTGCCTTTTCAAGGCAGCCGGTTTCAAATTATTTACAACTTAATCAAAGGTACCATGAACGTATACGATGAAATGCTGGAGGATTTGGAATCGTCAGAGGATTATCCCGATGAAGGCTATGAATATCTCGATCATGGAGAGGATTATCATTATGCCACCGAGGATTATTTAGAAGATTTTGACGATGACCAGGAGATAGATTATGGGAATGACTACGACCAGGAGTTTGACCTGGAGGATTCACCTGAATTTGATGGTGAAGTATCGGAATTACAAGAGATGCTTTCTCAGGAAATGGAGGGTATGGAGGCCGAAGAAATGCAGGAGTTCACTGAAGAGTTTTTTGGTGCGCTGGCTTCGGCCATACCCGCCATTGTTGGTGCGGCTCCGGGAATTATCAGGGGTATCAGCGGACTGTTCAAAAGGAGGCGCAGGCGTCCCTCAAGGCGCAGAGGGCCCAGTCGACGACCCGCGTCCAGTGGAATCGCAAGCCTGAGCAGAAAGATAGACCAGCTGATCCAGGCGTTAAGCA
>BQJT01000326.1 GCA_021604845.1 Cyclobacteriaceae bacterium | reverse complement strand
ATAATATAGCCTATATTTATCAATCTTTACAAAATAAGAGCGGTATCGATTTATTTCGGTACCGCTCTTGTATTTTATGCTGATTTGCTTGAATCTGCTGCTGCTCTCCTACTGGCTTCCACTTCATTTTCTATTTGATATTTCTTGTAATTATTCTAAGTGTAACTAAATTTACAGCCTCAACTTGCTAACTCCAATGGATTTTACTACCGAAGATGGGTTTCAACATTTATATCAACAGCATTATGCAAGACTGCATGGCATTACCTATCGTATCCTGGGTGATTCACATGCTGCTGAAGATATAGTCCATCAGGTGTTCCTCAAGCTTTGGGAGACAAGAAGCCGGGTAAAGATATCTGAAAATCCAGGGGGATATTTAAGCCGAGCGGTGATCAATACTGCCCTCAATTACCTAAAGCAACATCGCTACCTGACCTTAATGGGGACAGTAGAAGACCAGGGGCTTGCTGTACAGAATAACACCAGCAGCGAAAACGAGGAACGGATGCAGGTTATTAGTAAGCAATTACGCACAATTGTCAATTCTCTGCCTCCTAAGTGCCGTTTAATTTTTTCTTTAAGTAGGTATGAAGGGCTTAGTAACCAAGAAATAGCCGATTATCTGGGGGTTACTCGAAAAACTGTTGAAAATCAGCTGAATAAGGCGTTTTCCAGAATTCGAAATAACCTTGGTCCTTACCTCACATACCTGTTAGGTATCATAAATTTACTGGCAGCGCAAAATTTTTTCTGAAATTTTATGGGTGTTTCGCTAGATGTGGTTGTCTAATAAGAAAGCAAGGGAAGTTGCGAGCTAAATTATGAAGATCGACTACCATTTATTAGCCACCTATCTGAATGGAACTGCCAAAGCAGCAGAAAGACAGCAGGTGGATTTCTGGATTCAGCAGGATATACAAAACCAGCAGGAATTTGAGCATTTTAAATTCATATGGGCTGAGGTCGGTAAATTACCGCCCGAACAAGAGATAAATACTGAAGAAAGCTGGCAACGATTCCTGGAACTTCGAGAGGCAAAAGCGAGCAAACCTCGAATTGTTCAACTGCGCCACTGGATGGTCAGAGTTGCTGCAGTACTATTAATCTGTACCTTATCATATGTGATCTGGCATTCCTGGCAAAATCGGACTGGCGAGATTCTGGTAGAAAATGTAGAACAGAAGTCAGACATCATATTGCCCGATGGGACCAGAGTATGGTTGAATAAACACAGCGAATTGAGCTATCCGGAAGAGTTCACGTCTGCCGAACGACGGGTAGTGCTCTCCGGGGAAGCCTATTTTGAAGTGGTCAGAGATACTGAAAGGCCTTTTCTAATCAGCAGTGATGATACAGAAGTCAGAGTACTGGGTACCTCGTTCAATATCAATATCAGGGAAGAACAAACAGAAGTAATCGTGAATAGTGGTAAAGTAGCTTTTTATGAACAGAATAATCCCAACGAACAAATAGTCTTACAGGCTGGCGATAAAGGAAGTTATCGTTCTGTTGATCAAAAACTTATCAAAACTAAAAATCCGGATGTCAATTATCTTTCATGGAAAACTGGTCAGCTGATATTCCAAAACAGTACATTAGAGGAAACACTGGAGGCAGTAAACCGGCATTATGCGATGCAAGTGACGCTAAAAAATCCTGCTATGGCTCAATGCCGCATCAATACCAGATTCAATGATCAGCCTTTACAGGAAGTAATAGAAGAAATCTGTTTGCTGTTAGGTGCTACATTCGATCAAACCGCCAACGGATATATTGTGAAGGGAGATAGATGTCCATAAGCTAGAAGAAGATTAATCACATAATTTAACCTACAGTCATAATGGGCAATAATCTTTTTTGTCCATTCCCAGTTTGAGCAAGTTATTTTCAGTCCATACCTACAGAGGCTGAACGGTAACTGCATTGGAATTGATTTGCACAAAACTTAATCTTATCGAATATAACTATTGAATTTTCAGTCATGAAATATCAACGTATAATCTATGTCTTGGTGCTACTAAGCTGGCACTTTCAATTGAATGCACAAACGGACTTGTTGTCAAGACAAATGAGGTTGGATAAGCAACAATGGAAGGTTGTAGATTTGCTACAAGAGTTGGAACAAAAGGGCGACTTTACTATTGCCTACAGCCCTGGCTCTTTATTAGCAGACTCTAACGTGATGCTTTCGGGGACCCAATTGCGGGTGGAGCAGTATCTCCAGGAGGTTTTTGATCTCCAGCATTATCAATTGTTAGATCGGAAAAATAAAATAATAGTAGCTCCAGCAAATTTGGAGGGCTTGGAAAAGATTACAATTAGTGGTTACCTGAGAGAAGCGGAAACCGGTGAAAGCCTGATTGCAGCTACCGTTCAGATAAATAGTCTTGGAGATTTTCAAGATCCGCTTACGACAGGGGTAGTGACCAATAATTATGGTTTCTACTCTATCACTTTGGCACCTGGCACTTATGAGTTGATTTATTCTTATGTGGGATTCGAACCGCAACGGAAGGTAATCCAACTTACCGATAATATCACAGTTGATATAAGCCTGACAAGAGATCCTAGCATGTTGAATGAGGTGGTTGTTGAAGCCAATACAAATGTTGAAAAAGTTGAACGTAAAATTAAGTCAGTAGACCTGGGTAAAACAGAAATAGGAATCCAGGAAATAAAACAGGTTCCAGCCTTGCTTGGAGAGGTAGATGTAGTCAAAGCCGTCCAGCTGCTGCCAGGTGTCAAGGTAATAGGAGAAGGGGGCTCCAATTTTTTTGTCAGAGGAGGTGCCGCAGACCAAAACCTGATATTGTTGGATGAAGCACCAATTTATAACGCCTCCCACCTGATGGGTTTCTTTTCGGTATTTAATTCGGATGCAATCAACAATATTCAATTCTATCGTGGAAACATTCCGGCAGCTTACGGTGGACGATTGTCTTCCCTATTGGATATTCATATGAAAGAGGGGAATCGGGAAAAGTTTGGTATATCTGGCGGGATTGGCTTGATCAGCAGCCGCTTGACAGTTGAAGGGCCTTTAAAAAAGAACAAGAGTTCCTTCATAATTTCAGGCCGTCGCACTTACGCTGATCTTTTTTTTAAGTTTTCCAATAACGAACTAACCCGTAAAAGTAGCCTATACTTTTATGATCTCAATGCCAAGTTTAATTATCAGTTTAATGAAAAAAACAAGCTGTTTGCTTCCGGTTATTTTGGTAGAGACCTGAACAAGTTCAGATCATTGCCATATGTGATTGATTGGGGTAATGTCACCGGTAGTATACGTTGGAATCACCTGTTTAATCAACGCCTGTTTTCTAATACTACTGTGATTTTCAGTAAGTACGACTATCGGATTAATCTTGCTTCGAATGTTTCTGGGCAGGACTGGCGCTCAGAAATAAAGGATTATGCCTTAAAATCAGACTTCAACTATTATCCTAATCATAAAAACTTTATCTCCTTCGGCTTCAGTTCTACCTATCACCAGTTTCAACCAGGAGAGCATCACGCCACCGATGAGCCTGGTGTGCCTACCAGCAACGCTTTGGAACACGGATTGTATATTAGTAATGAGCAACAGTTGGGAGAACGAATGAGCCTGGAATACGGACTCCGGTATTCGCTGTTTCAACTAATTGGGAAGGCAGAAGTAATTCTGTATGATAAGAATTATCAACCGCAGAGAGTACAACAATTTGGTAGTGGAGAAATTTATAAAACTTACCAGGGATTAGAACCGAGGATCAGTGGCCGCTACCTGCTGGGAGAGCATACCTCTTTTAAGCTTAGTTATAACCGGCAAAAGCAATACATGCAGCAAGTATCAAATCTGGCCCTGGGATTCAACGTATTTGATATCTGGCTTCCCAGTAGCTTACAAACTAAGCCACAAACTGCTGATGTTTTTTCGCTGGGGTACTTCCAAAGCTCTAAAAATCAGCAGTTTGAATTTTCTGCTGAAGCTTATTTCAAAAGATTGACCAACCAAATCGATTATAAGGATCATGCTCGGCTGATCATGAATCGTTATCTGGAAGGAGAATTGCGATCAGGAAAAGGAAGAGCCT
>BQJT01000325.1 GCA_021604845.1 Cyclobacteriaceae bacterium | reverse complement strand
AAAGGGTATCAGTAGAATCGGAAGCCCGCTGAAGAATATCGAGGTAGCCATCGAAAATGTCGGTAAGATAGAAATCTTCCGACTGGAACGGCGGCTAAGTACCCTGGCAACGATTTCCGGGGCTGCGCCCATGCTGGGTTTCCTGGGTACGGTAATAGGGATGATACGGGCATTCATTGCAATTGCCCAGGAGGAGGGTTCAGTGAGCCCAAAGTTACTATCTTCTGGGATTTACGAGGCTATGATTACCACTGCAGTAGGTTTGTTTGTGGGAATCCTGGCTTATCTGGGATATAACTACCTGGTATCTCAGGTGTCTAAAGTAGTACATAAAATGGAGTACAATTCTATTGATTTCATTGATCTGTTGCAGGAACCCAGATAACCATGGATCTTAGGTCAAAACATAAGGTAAACGCTTCATTTAGTATGTCCTCAATGACGGATATAATATTTCTGTTATTGATATTTTTTATGCTTACCAGTAACTTTATAACACCTTCCGGATTACCGGTTAGACTACCGAGCAGCAAATCGTCCAACATTGTAATGCAGAAAGTTACCGTTACTATTACACCGGATCTTCAGTATTTTGTGAATGCAAAGCGTACTAGTCACAATGGAATCGAAGGTATGCTAAGAAATGAATTAACCGGACAAGATGGGGTGGTAGTACTGCACATTGACAAAGAAGTCCCGGTAGAGCACCTGGTTCGGGTTGCCGGAATTGCCACCTCAATGAATGCTAAAGTTACTATTGCTACCAGTCCGGAACTGACACCATGACCACAGAAGAGAAAAAGAATGATCGAATGGGAATGGGGATCTCACTTGGGGTCCATGCAGCTATTTTGATCCTATTCTTTTTTCTACTGGCCTGGAAACAACCTTTTCCTCCTTTACCGGAGTACGGAATAGAGGTAAACTTCGGGCTGGATAATGCCGGATCCGGTGAAGTACAACCCACTGCGCCTGCAAACAACAACCCTGCTCCAGTGGAAGATCCCGCTCCTGAAGAACCAGCTGCCGCTGAAGAAGAAATCACCCCGGAGCCTGAAACAGTACCTCAGGTGCAGGAGCAGACAGAAACTCAGGTACAGGAGCAGGAAGAAGCAGCGCCGGTGGAAGCAGCCAGGGTAACTCAACCACAACCAGATGTAGTTCCGGTGAAAGAAACTCCTGAAGAGAAGAAAATAGAAGAAGAACCGGTTAAAAAGGAAACTCCAAAGCTGGATCCTGCTGCCGCATATCCCAACCGCACGAACAACACCAATGGAGCAAGCGGGACCGAAGGTGAAGCCAAACAGCCGGCTCAAAGTAACCAGGGAGACAAGCCCGGAACCACCGGAGATCAGGGAAATCCCGATGGAAAAATAGATGCCAGGGCGCTCTATGGTAATCCGGGAGGCGGCGGGGGTGCCGCACTTGATATGACCGGTTGGAATTGGGATTTTCTACCACAACCCAAGGATCTGAGCAATGAAACCGGTCACATCGTCTTTGAAATTAAGATCGACGACCAAGGTGATATTATTTCCATCCGTACCGTTGAAAAATCGGTTAGCGATCCGTTGGTTAAAATATACCGATCCGAAGTAGCCAAACTGACATTTTCTCAAACTTCCGCCAATTCCAGGCCCGCACCTACCTCGACTGGAAGAATTACCTTTATCATAAAAGCAAAGTAGCGAGTATACCAAAAAGGATCTCAATGCATGAAAACCCATTTGAGAGCAAATATTGTTCTCTGGTGTTTGAAATTTTACGACATTCGCAAATTCGTAATTCGTAATTCGTAATTCGTAATTCGTAATTCAAGTAGGGTGACTTATCAACAGTGCATTGATTATTTTTACCAGCAGCTGCCTATGTTTCAAAGGACCGGCCCACCTGCATTAAAGCCTGGTCTGGACAACATTATAAATTTGTGCCGGGAGCTGGGCAACCCGCAGCAACAGTTTAAATCAATACATGTTGCTGGTACCAATGGCAAGGGGAGTAGTTCACACTTATTGGCGGCAGTGTTACAAAGCGCAGGATATAAAACCGGTCTGTATACCTCACCCCATATCAAGGATTTCCGCGAACGCATCAGGGTAAACGGTGTGCCAATTTCAAAAGAGGCAGTGGTTGATTTTGTAGAGCAGCACAGGTTATTACTGGATAAGATCAAACCCTCATTTTTTGAACTTACCGTGGCCATGGCATTCAGTCATTTTGCTGATGATGAGGTAGATTTGGCGGTAATAGAGGTAGGACTTGGCGGTCGATTGGATAGTACAAATATTATTCAACCCCTGGTTTCACTAATTACCAATATTGGTTTTGATCACAGCTATCTGTTAGGTAACACTCTTGAATTAATAGCCAGGGAAAAAGCCGGAATCATTAAAAAGGAGGTGCCGGTGGTAATAGGTGAACGAGATGCTAAAACAGCGCAGGTATTCATTCAAAAAGCTGAATCGTGTAACGCCAAAATCCTGTTTGCAGAAGATATTTACCAGGTTGAAACTGTGCCTTCGCATACCGCAATACGAGTTAGTAAATGTGAACAGCTTGAATGGGAATCGCTGGAATTACAACTGAAGGGTCCCTTCCAATCTAAAAATGCCCGCGGTGTGTTGGCGTTGTTGGATATTCTGGCGGATCTGGGATATCCGGTCACCAGGGAAGATATTAAAACCGGATTTGCTCAGGTTAGGGATCTTACCGGAATAGCAGGTCGATGGCAGATACTCAGGGAAAACCCTTTGGTTATTGGTGACACTGGTCATAATAGACCTGCCATGGAGGTACTGATTGCTGAGCTAAAGCGTATAAACCGGGGCCGGTTGCATATGGTTCTGGGATTTGTCAATGACAAGGACATCAGCGGCATGCTTGAAATAATGCCCACAAGTGCTGTCTATTATTTTTGTGCTGCTTCGGTACCAAGATCCCTGGATGCTCAAAAACTGTTCAGTATGGCCCAATCGTATGGCATAAAAGGGTCGGTAATACCTGATCCGAATCAGGCATTAGACACCGCAATCCAGGTTGCAGATAAAAATGATTTGATTTTTGTAGGAGGTAGTACCTTTGTAGTCGCGGAATTAGAACTACTTAATTGAATGAGCCGGCAAAAACTAAAGAAATTTGCAGAGAACCAGGCCCGCACAAACGTGATACAGCCAGGAAAAGAATTGTTCAACCAAATCAAAGGTGGCTGGAACGAACTATACTTTAAGAATACTGCTCCATTGATACTTGAACTAGGCTGCGGAAGAGGAGAGTATACCGTGGGTATGGCCTGTTTAAACCCTGAAAATAATTATGTAGGGGTGGATATTAAGGGAGATCGTATTTGGAAGGGAAGCAAAACCGCGGAGCATGAGGGTCTGAGCAATGTGGCTTTCCTGCGTACCCAGGTGCAATCGCTGGATAATTTTTTTGCGCCAGATGAAGCGGATGAAATCTGGCTAACCTTTCCGGATCCACGACCAAAGAAAAGAGACATTAAACGGCGCATGACGCATCCCAGGTTTATGGATATTTACCGTCGATTGCTGAAAAGCGGGGGAAAACTGCATTTAAAAACCGATAATGATCAGTTGTTCCAGTACACATTGGAAATAGTACTTGAGATGACCGGTGTTCGGGCGCTCACCGCAACCGACAATTTATACCAATCAAGATTGATGGACCCCGTTTTGGAAATCCGTACCCACTATGAAGTTTTGTTTGCTAAACAAGGATTTAGTATTAAGTATTTAAGTTTTGAATTTGAATAGCTTGAAGGACATTTGGAAGGTATGCTTAGAATTTGCGTTTCAGTCCAATTCGCAGCACCTGTGTTTCATAATAGTTTTTATAAATGGCAGTAAACCCGTCACCAGTTATTTCCTGTCTTAAGCCGTAATTATTGAAAATGTCGGTAAATGAAAATGTAAGCTCTCCATTGCCCTGCCAGATTTTCCTTACCAGGCCCAGGTCAATAGAGCTTCTTGATAGCTGCCGTCCCTGAGGAATGTTAATGGGGGCGATATACAACCCGGTCAATTGGATCTGAAACAGGTTAGATAGATCAAGCGTATTAATGACTTTTAAATCCCAGGTGTTACTGGAGGTAGCTTC
>BQJT01000324.1 GCA_021604845.1 Cyclobacteriaceae bacterium | reverse complement strand
CTTTTTGAGCAATACCTCGACGGCATCAGGGGTTATACCAAAAATCAATATGAGCAAACCTTGATAGAAAGAGACTTGATCGGTAGAGAGTGGGGGAAGGTTATAGAGCATTACGGATACTGAATAAACAGCAAGGGCAACGGCAAGGGCAACAGGGTGGAACCTGCCTGCCGGAGGGTGGGTATACAGGTTAGCAGTAAGGGCAACAGCAAAGGCAACAGGAGGGCCTGGTCGCCAGCTGGCTGCCATACACGGGAGGGGAGTGCTTACTTACTCAGCAAGTGCAATACCGCCGCACTCATTGCTTTCACCCCGGTTTCTATCGCGGGCTCTGCTTCCGGGGCAAATTTTGCTGAATGCAACGAGGGCAGCTCGATTTCTCCGGCCTCGGCCGCCGCTATCTGTTCAGGTGAAACCACCCCCAGGCGTAGCATACAGATGGGAATATTAGGGGATACTTTGCCATACCTGGAGAAATCCTCCCCGCCCATCACCGGTTTCAACTCCACTACCTGTGCCTCCCCCAGAGTCTCGCCAATCTTTTCAGCCAATTGAGTAGTGAGTTCCGGGTCATTGTAAACCGCCGGAGTGTCTTCAGGTCGCACCCATACTTCAGGGTATTTCGTTTCCGGCAATCCGGCCGACATAGCCGCACCATTACAAATTCGTCTAATTTTATCGATCAAGCCTTGTTTTACCTCATCGCTATAGCTTCTTAGCGTAAGCTCCATGTCAACCTGATCTGGTATTATGTTCGCCTTAGTTCCACCACTAATTTTACCCACAGTTACCACCGCCGGTTCCAGTGGGGATATTTCACGACTTACAATAGTTTGTAGATCCATAATAATTTGAGCCGCTAATACGATTGGGTCTTTTGTGGTATGTGGATAAGCCCCATGGCCTCCCTTACCATAAACCGTGATTTTAACGAAATCAACGTTGGCCATCATATATCCAGTAACGTACCCGATTTTTCCTGCGGCCAGCGCTGCATGTGTATGTAATGCCAGTGCGTATTCCGGCCTGGGGAATTTTTCAAATAGGCCATCCGCGAGCATTGCCTTTGCACCCCCGCTGCGTTCTTCTGCCGGTTGCGCGATAAATACTACAGTCCCTTTCCACAGATCCTTATGACGAACCAGTAGTTCAGCGGTACCCGACCATACGGTCATGTGAAGATCGTGTCCACAGGCGTGCATTACACCTACCTGATTACCCTCATCATCTATGGTAGTGGCTTTGCTGGCGTAGGACAGACCCGTTTCTTCAATGATTGGTAGTGCATCAGTATCTGTTCGCACCATAACGGTTGGCCCATTGCCATTCTTCAACACACCAACCACACCGTATCCTCCGACACCTTCAGTAACCTCAAACCCCAGGCCACGTAAAACTTCAGCCATGCTCTCAGCGGTAGCTTTCTCCTGAAAAGAAATTTCCGGGTTGGCATGTAGATGCTGGTACTGTTTATACCAGCGAGGCAAAGATTCGGAAATGAATTGATTTAATTGCGTAGCTTGTTTTTGGGCAGTAATAGGAAAATTGAAAAGAATTAGTAGAACTATAAAGGCTGATTTCATTGATAAAAAGTTTGCTATCCCGAGGTTTCTTAGAATTGTCCAATTATTCCGGTTAATTTATTGATTTAGCCAGATAAATTTCCAAAATTGGATTCAAATCAGTTATGAAGTTATGAAAATCCTGATACCAGGGCTAATAGTGTTTAGCATATGGTGTGTAATCAGTGTTCGGTGGTACGTTTGCGGGATTTATGATCTGTGTCCGGAAGGAAATGAATCTAATTCCACCACAGCATCGGTTGAGGCTATTCCTGAAGAAAATCCGCCACCAATAACGGAAAGTGCTCCACTTACTTTTGAGTGGTCTGTCTCGAACCCCACCACCAGTAAAGACTTTAACCAATATTTGGATTCCCTAAAACTGATTTTTGATCAGTCTCCTGCATCAGTAGTACAGATTACAGGATTGTATGATTCACAGGAGGTAAATAACAGTAAGTTCGAAAACCTGGGCCTGGCGAGGGCCGAAAACATTAAGCAGTTACTGCTTCATTCCGGTATTAAAAGAAGTATCAGAACCAGAGCAGAGGAAAACGACTTGAGTGCGGGGTCGGACGGAAAGCTTCTTCATTCGTTTCTGGTAGAAATGGTTCCCCAGGAAGAGGATACCACAGGATTTCTAATTACCGAAGCCAAAGGAAAGATAGTTGTACACTTTCCTTCGAAAGATGTTAACCTGAAAACGGACCGCCAGGTAAATAACGCTTTAAAAGAGCTGGCAAATACGGCGGTTAAGAGAAATCGCCGGCTGCTGGTGGTTGGCCATACTGATAATCAAGGAGATGCTATGGACAATATGAGACTCGGGCTGATTAGAGCCACCAATGTGAAGGACTTGTTAATTACCTTTGGGATGAAGGAGAATGACGTCTTAGCGGAGTCTGAGGGAGAGGAAAAACCACTGGTAAGCAACACCACCCGCCGCGGGCGGCAACAAAATCGCCGTGTAGAAATAATAATTATTTAACAACCAGTTTGTAGCCATGTTTTTAACACCATTGATCAGTGCACCAGTAGATATAATGATTATGTTATTGGGAGCCTTTCTGATAGGCTTTACCATAGCCTGGATGTTGAGAAATCAGGTAATTAAAACCATTGAAACAGATTTAGGTGAATGTCACTCTGAAATTCGCAATCTGAATATTTCCAATGAAAATTTAGATATCTCAAAAAGTAAACTAAAGGTTGAACTGGACCAATGTCTGGAGAGTAAATCCGGAATGGTAGACATAGAGGAGTTGCATAAGGCCACCGCCGAAATAAAAAAGGAACGGGAGCGAAGTGAAACTGCCAGAAACTCGCTAATGGAAATTGAGAGCGGCCATGAAGCTTTGAAACAGGAGTTACAGATTAAAATTGACCAAATGCTGCCTCAAACTGAAGCTAATAAGCTAAGGGCGGAGGTTAATAGACTTAGAATGTTTAATACTTCATTGGAGGAAGAACTGAGGGATCTCAAAGTGAAAGCAAGTGAAAATAACTCTCCGCCAACTCCGATTCAGGCGATAGATCAGATCGATGAAGTTACACCGGCAGATTTTGTTACTTCAATAGGATTGAAGCCGGCTTCTTATTCCGATAAGGACGATTTGAAAAAGATTAGTGGTGTAGGTCCGTTCATAGAAAATAAGTTGCATCGCTTGGGAATCTATACCTTCGACCAGATTGCATCCATGACCCCTGAGCAAGCAGAACAAATCAACCAGGCGATAGAATTCTTCCCGGGGCGGATCATTCGGGATGACTGGGTGGCACAAGCAAAGCGGTTGATAATTGATTAATCCATCGCTCCCACCAGGTCTTCCAACAGGTCTTGCGCGTCCTCAATCCCTACTGACAACCTCAATAATTCATCTGACACACCGGCAGCGGTTCTTTCCTCTTTGGTCATTTTAATGTGAGAAGTTAGGCATGGTATGCTTATGATAGTCTCCAGCCCCCCTAAACTTAGTGCTGGCCTTACCAAATTCAATCGTTTACAAAATGCAACTGCTGAATTGGCTTTTTTTAGTTCAAACGACAGCATACCCCCAAAACCGGACATTTGAGATTTTGCTAATGCGTGGCCGGGATGCATTTCAAGTCCGGGGTAATAAATCCGCTTCACCTCGGGATGTTCTTTTAGTGCCTGTGCCAGGTACATTGCATTCTCATTTTGTCGCTCTACCCGGATCAGCAGTGTTTTTAGGCTTCGTTCGATCTGATAGCAAGTAACTGCATCCAAACTAGCTCCCCAGTTAACAGCGCTTTTCATCATCTCCCTTTGCAGTTCATCGCTGGTTATCAACGCTCCAAAACACAGGTCGCTGTGACCGCCAAGATATTTGGTTCCGCTGTGCATCACCACGTCGATACCAAATTTCAATGGGTTCTGATTTATGGGCGATGCGAAGGTGTTGTCAATCATGGAAATTAAATTGTGTTCTCGTGCCAATGAAGCCATCGCAGGAATATCCATTATATTGAGTAGCGGGTTACTGGGAGTTTCGAAGTATAATAGTCTTGAATTTGGCTGAATTGCCTGCCTAAACCCTTC
>BQJT01000323.1 GCA_021604845.1 Cyclobacteriaceae bacterium | reverse complement strand
TTCAAATCAGCGGCTTGCTGGAAGATTCCATCGGCGGCCCTCCGGTAAAACCCTATCAGCCGCCGGGAGTTTGGGAAGAAGCCACTTTCGGAAAAATAAAATATCATCAGGATCAGGGAGATGCGTTGTATAGAAGAACCTTGTATACATTCTGGCGCCGCATTGTCGGTCCTACCATGTTGTTTGACAATGCTTCCCGACAAGTTTGTACGGTAAAATCTTCCAATACCAACACACCACTGCATGCATTAACTACCCTTAATGATATTACCTTTATGGAGGCGGCACGGGTAATGGCTTCAAGGATCATAAATGCAAAAGACGGCGATCATGACCGGCTCAAACTGGCCTTTGTGCTGGCTACTTCCAGAAATCCCGCCAACGAGGAGCTCGAAATTCTGAGCCGGCGACTGGCTGTATTACGAGATCAATTTACCGAATCACCGCGGCAGGCTGATTTGATTACCAGTATTGGGGAGTTTCCAAGGAACAACCAACTGGATTTGGCAGAACACGCAGCGTACACCGCTATCTGTTCGCTATTAATGAACTTAGATGAAACCATAACCAGGCAATGATGCACCCAATAATCCAACATCAGGCGGCTATGACCCGGCGGAACTTTTTTGGAAAAATGGCCCAAGGACTTGGAGTAGCAGCGCTTGGTTCACTGTTAAATCCCACCCCCTTGATGGGTAGCGCATTCAGGGGAATAGAAGGTTCGGCACTTCCGCACTTTGCACCAAAAGCCAAGAGAATTATCTATCTGTTCCAGAATGGAGCGCCTTCTCATGTTGATTTATTTGACTACAAGCCCATGCTGGAACGCTGGCATGGAAAGCAAATTCCGGATGAATTAGTTCAGGGGAAGCGTTTTTCCACCATGACTGGTAAACAACAAAACCGTCCACTGATATCTCCCAGGGGAAAGTTCGCTCAACACGGTGGCAGCGGAGCCTGGGTTTCCGACCTGATGCCTGAAACGGCAAAAGTAGCAGATGATCTATGCTTTATTAAGTCAATGTATACGGAGTCGGTCAATCATGCACCTGCCATAACTTTCTTTCTGACCGGTGCGGAACAACCTGGCCGTCCCAGCATGGGCGCCTGGCTCACCTACGGATTGGGAAGTACCTCCGATGACCTGCCTGCATTCGTGGCCATGACCTCCAGGGATAAGGAAGCCAGTTGCGGTCAGATTTTTTATGATTACTACTGGGGCAGCGGCTTTCTGCCTACCCGGTTTCAGGGAGTAAAATTCAGGGGAGGCGGTGATCCGGTGCTCTATTTGAAAAACCCGCCGGGTATGAGCAGGCAGATCAGGCGCGAGATGCTCGATGACATCGAGCTGTTGAATGAAATCAACTTAAAGCAGTACGGAGATCCTGAGATCATCACCAGGATCGCCCAGTATGAAATGGCCTATAAAATGCAAATGAGTGTTCCGGAGCTCACCGATTTCTCCACAGAACCCCAGCACATACTGGACATGTACGGACCGGATGTCCATCGAAAAGGGAGTTTCGCCTATAATTGTCTAATGGCCCGGCGCCTGGCCGAGAGAGGTGTCCGATTTGTACAATGCATGCATGCCGGCTGGGACCAGCATCGTAACCTGAACTACCAGCTTAAGACACAATGCAAAGATACCGATGCTCCCAGCGCAGCTTTAATCAGAGACCTCAAACAAAGGGGTATGCTGGACGATACCCTGGTAATCTGGGGTGGCGAGTTTGGGCGAACGCCATTTTTACAGGGGAAAATAGAAGATTATAACAATTGGGGTCGCGATCATCATCCTTATGTATTTACCCTATGGATGGCTGGAGCTGGTGTGAAACCAGGTATTACCTATGGGGCTTCTGATGATTTTGGCTTTAACCCTGTTGAAAACAAAGTTCATGTACATGACTTTCAGGCTACCCTGATGCACATTTTAGGAATAGATCACGAATTGTTTACCTTCAAACATCAGGGGCGCAGGTACCGATTGACCGATGTTCACGGAGAGGTAATCCAGGGGATTCTGGCATAGAATCACGCGGTTCCAAGATATTGGGAAGGAAGAGCGCCAAATCTTTGGTAAAAGCGCTTTGAAAAATAGGAAGGGTTGCTGAAACCCACTTCCAAGGCAATCTCTGAGATATTCCGATCCTTTGTTCTCAACATTCTTTCCGCTTTTTTTAAGCGTAGCTCCCGTATTAGATCATTTGGAGAAATACTGGTGAGATTTAGTATCCGCCGATACAACTGTGGCCGGCTCATCCCAACTTCTTTGCCAAGATTAGCCACGGTAAAATGTGTATCACTTAGTCTTGCTTCAGATACTTCCATCACCTTTATCAGCAGTTTTTCATCGGATGGGGTTAATACTTTAAAAAGATGATCAAACGATTTTTCGGAAATAGTTCTACCCAGCAGGTCTTTTACCAAAGAAGACAGCAGGATCTGATTCTTACTTGCCAGGGTATTTAATCTGCTTACAAATTGAATGGTATCCGTAAACAGACCTTCGTTTTCCGTTACCGGCTCTCCTGCTCCCACTGCGATGCGGAACTCAATTCTGTCAGCCATCTTTTTTTCCTGCAAATACTTATTCAATGCGGATTGTATGTTCTTGGCGCAAGTGACTGCCTGGGTACAGGAATTGAAAACCCCCAGAATTTCCTGGCCCGGATGCAGGATTTCGCGGCCACCGGATTCTCTAAGATATTTGCCAGCAATAAACTCGGGTTCAATAGTATACTTTCCGGGGCCTACCAGACTTACCGATATAAATACCCGGTAAGCCGGGTCGATAACACCGTCTTTATGGGTTATATCATCTTCATCCACAGTAGTGGCACCCATCAACAATTCGTAATCGCCTTTTTCTACCTGGATAATATTGCAGGCAACACCGCCATGGGCCTCCTGATGCACGCTGGCGCATGCTTCTTTATTTGGGGCTTCCATCAAGCAAAACACCATACCCGCAGCATCATTGACCCAATACTGAATATAGCGCACTCCGTGCTTTTGCTGTACTTGAAGATCAGCCAAATGAGCCTTTTTTACTTCCTCCAAGGTAAATTCCGTGCCTTTGTGCACGTCCATAAAAAGTGGCATGGTAATCTTTTGTTCCCTCGTGAATATAGCCAGTTTACTTATGAAAATCCAGAGTTAGTGTTGTAACATCAAATCCATGACAAAAAAATAATCTGGGGTCCCGGCTTTAGATGGAGTTTACCATGGGCGAAACCAGGCAGCTAAAAGGCCCGGGGCACCGGTTGAACGCACTAAAAAAACCTGGTATTGACTGTAAAACCACTAACTACTTATCCTGTAAGGCTTTGGCAATAGCCTGGGCATACTGCTTGGCGGTAGTGGTTACACTTTGCGGGTTGTCTACTTTGGAAGTCACTACTGCAATTAACTGTTTATCATCAGGCTGATCAAGATTATAAACCACGGTTTCCAGTATATAGGTTTTTGAAGTGCTGGTGTTTATAGTAGTAGGCACATAGTTGCCGTAGGTTGCATAGGACATGGCATTTCCGTAATAACCATAAAATCCACCGTAGTATCCAGGATAGTAAGAACCATATGGGCCTCCGGTATAGCCACCGGTGTAGTAGCCTCCATCTTCAGTTACCCGGGTAGTGGTTTGCAGGTCTTTGAGAACACTTACCACCACCCCGTTGAAACCGGCTTGCTGTATTTTAGTTTTCAATGCCGCAATTTCCTCATCCGAAAGCTTTTTGTCAGGATTATGTCCCGGAAACTGCTTATGGCTTTCAGTGGCTTTTAGGTCCTTTGCCCTGATTTGATCGGCGATTTCTTTTTCAAAAGATACGCGGGCTAATTCGTTATCGGCCCGGGCAATAACCAGGATATTTTCAGTTTTGATGGAATTGATATTATCACCACGCCATGCATCCAGCACCTTAATACTGGAGCAGCTGGTGATCAGCAATACGAATGACAGATATAAATAGATTGGTTTCATAGTACATATTTTCCGGAAAGCTAAGCTAAACTGAGTGAAGATTAAATGAAAGAAGGGTTTATTTGCAAATGCAACTATACTCAGTCAATTACGTTCGAATTTAGGTAACCAACCAACACTATATATCATGAAAAAAGTTTTAACTATTTGCGTATTTTTATTGTGC
>BQJT01000322.1 GCA_021604845.1 Cyclobacteriaceae bacterium | reverse complement strand
TCCCGCTAAAGGTGATAAACTGGAACATTCCACGCTCCCTTCGGGCCTGCATAGAATCTGCCGTCAGGAAATCAACCAACTGATAAACACCTGGAGAAAGCGTAATCTCATTGCCGCTCTGTGCTGCATGGAAAGCTAGTTCCCTAAGGCTGCTTATTTCAACTTTTGCGCCATATACTTTGCCGAGCAAGCAAATAAGAACAATCCCAAGACCATGACTAATTTTTTTCATTTTTCAAATCGATTTATCGCTATAAGACGACACCTTTCGTCACGCCTGATCTGGATAAGATGTCGCCTTTTATCACGTCTGATCTGGATAAGATGACACCTTCTGCGTGGTATGAACTGGGATAAGATGTCACCTTTCGTCACTCTTCACTCTTCATTCTTTTACAGAAATAAATAATCACCAATTTTTAAGTTGACTCGCTAGAATTAAGCGTAGATTTCAAACTACTAGACATTAGATGTTAGACAATAGACAATAGACATTAGACTGTATGGCTGAACTTCAAGAGCTTGATTTTCAAGCGCTGAAAATTAGCTCGCCGTCTAAGATCTAGTTGAATTGACATTTAAACTTGTACCTACTGAGGGTTCAAGTTGAACAAGGAGGAACATAGTTGAACAAAGTAGGTTTAAAGCTTTGTTGTACTTCGTTTCACTATGTTCAACTTACTTCCACTGTCTGTCTACAAGTTTGTTTGTCCGTTCATCTAGTATCTAATGTCTAGTAGTCTAAGTATGTTTCCTTTTTACAACTTTTCAACACTCACATAATAGGCCCCAATTTCAACCCCATCATCCAGCAGGAATGAGGTTTCGAGATTGGCTGTTCCTTTTTGAAGTTCAAGGGTGAATTCGACAAATTCTGCACTTGGATCAACTTCTTGGGACAGCTCCTTGTCCTGGATTTTTACGCTGGCTTTCTGAACAATCAGGGCCTTACTTTTTTTACTCTCGCTCACACTCGTACCCGGAATCGCAGGACGAACGGGAGCCTGGGCATTTAGGGGCAGGTGCGTTTCTTCCGGCCAGCGTCGTAATTTTAATTGGTAAGTTCCACTTTCGGCTATTTTAAGCATCCAATAGCCATTATCGATATATCCCTGGCGAATGTGTCGCTGATGCCAGGGACTGACTTCTTCCGTATGCCAATCGTGACAATACAATTTTGAGGGATTTTCTGCCTCATGACCAACAATGATATATGGCTGATCCTTGTAGCTTGGAGATATTTCTGTCCACCAATCGTCATAAGCGGCTTTAAGTTCCTCCATTTTTTCAGGATATTGCTCAGCAATATTGGTCCGTTGTTCGGGGTCTTTATCTAAATCGTATAACTCCGTTCCGTTAATCAACCGCCAGTTGGCCTGCATTAAAGCGGTTCGGCGCCAGGGCTCAGGAACTTCCGTCCTTTGTGAATTGGTTATGACAATCCTATCTTTGAAATCCTCATTATTGCCGTTTATCAATGGAACCAGGCTATTGCCATCAAACTTTATCTCAGTGCTGATATCCAGTTTGCATAAATCGACCAGCGTTGGGAAGATGTCGTAATGCGCTGTTAATTCGTTGATGTCTTTGCCCTTGGATATTCCACCATTTTTCCAGTGAATGAAAAGCGGAACGCGATGCCCCCCTTCGTACATACTGGCTTTGACGCCCCGCATACCTGCGTTATTTCCTTTCACTACGAAACCGTCTAAACGATGCCCTTCTACTTTTGCACCTTGAGCCGTTCCATTATCCGTGGTGAAAATAATTATGGTATTATCTATCAGCTTCTTTGATTCCAGGTAATCTATCAGTTTGCCAATGTTTTCATCGATATTGCTGAGCATTCCATAAAAGGGTGCATGATGGATATTTTCATTGTCCTTATAAGGATCTGAATAGGTATCATCAACAAAATATGGGGAATGGGCCGCATTGGTTGGTAAGTAAATAAAGAATGGTTTGTCCTTTTGTTTATCGATATACTGTTTGGTTTCATTGAACCAGATATCTGTACAGTAACCCTTGTATTGTTTTAGTTGACCATTATGTAAATACATATCATCGTAGTAGTCATTATCCCAATAATCCATGGTTTGCTCCATGCCACCGCCGCCATGGACTAATACTTCCTCAAAACCTTTATCCTGAGGGCGGAAGGGGTAGTTATCGCCCAAATGCCATTTTCCGAAAATTGCAGTGCTATAACCGTTTTCTTTGAAAACCTGTGGCATGATCGTTTCTCTTTCCAGAATAAGGGAGCGGCCATTGACGGTATGCCAAACGCCGGTTCTGTTGGAGTGATGGCCGGTCAATAGCGCTGCTCTGGTAGGCGAACACGTTGGACTCACATGGTAATCCGTAAATCGCGCACTTACTTTATGGAGTTGATCAAGGTTGGGGGTCTTAATATACGCATTGCCCAGGCAGGCGATATCACCATAGCCCTGATCATCAACCATGATGAGGATTACGTTTGGTTTTTTTCCCTCTATGTTGTTGCACCCAACAAAGCATAAGGGGATTGCCAGTAGTGCCAGTAGTGTTGTTGCTCGTTTCATAATATTACATTTTAGACTGCCAGGCATTAACCGCAGATGGATAAGCCGTCAAACTTGTACACAGTTTAACAGAGTTGAACAAAGTGAAACAATGCCTGAAAGTTCCTTGGTTAAACTGTGTTCCACTTCGTTCCTCTTTGTTTAATTAGAGGGTACTAGTTCATAGAGCAATTCATCTAATTTCTAGCAGTCTGAATTTTAATATGCATAGCAAAACCATTGTTTGCTTTGACATCAAGCATAAGTGAACTGCTATTTTTTAGTTCCAAATCTTCAATTTTCACCCGCGTTCTGCTATTAACATTTTCATCATCACTGTATAATTTGGCCTCATATTGCTCTCCGTTTTCGAGAAATGAAAAATCAAGATTTATCTGTCTTTGTTTTTCTCCATTGATGCCACCAACAAACCAGTCCTGTCCTTTTCGGCGGGCGATCACACTTAATTCACCTATTTCTGCTACCAGTACTTTGGTTTCGTCCCAGGTAGTGGGTACATTATTAAAAAATTCCAATTCAGGTTCATTTCCAATGTGCTTGGTATCTCCCCAAAGTCCATCCGATTTTGCTGGTGCAAGCGGGGCCCTGTCGTACCAATACAAAAACTGAAGCGGGCTAAAAATGCAAACTGTTTTTGCCAGTTGCGACGCATGAGAACCCATCTTTTCCACCCGTTTATTATAGTAGCAAATGGTGTTATCAGACGCTCCGGCAAGTGTGCGTGTAAACATGGTAATTAAGGTGTGTCTATTTGTTACGGTGGTCTCATCGCCCATAATTCCCTCCTGTGTAAGTAAGTTAGGATAGGTTCGGCTAAACCCCGTAGGCCGGTATTCATCATGAACATCCACAATCATTTGGTAATCTGCGGCCTTTTTTATTGCTTCATGCAGCCAGGCAGTTGCCTCCTGATCGCCTACTCTTACAAAACCGTATTTAATACCGGCTATACCCCATTTCTTGAAGAGTGGCAATAATTCATCCAATTGTTTTTCGAGTGCCCGGCGATTCACATACAGCATCACCCCTACATTTTTCTTTTTGGCATAAGCCGTAACTTCTTCCAGGTTAAATGGACCCTTGGAGCGTTTCGGGTCGAGGGTTACAGTGGTAGCATCGGAGTTATTATCCATCTCGTTGCCATACCATCCCGCATCAAAATGTACATATTGCATATTGTGAGAAGCTACAAAATCAATTGCTGCAAATGCGCCTTGTGTGGTCAGGGTTGTTTCCCGCAATACTTTCCCTGGTTTGATCCAGGACACATCTTCAATCTGGCTGGGATCATTAAGGTTCTGGATGATATAATTGTTTTCCAACAGTTTTCCATGGTTCTCAGCCATCATCACCACACGCCAGGGCGATTGAAATGGAAGTGTTTGTACTACTTTAGCGTTTTGACTTCTCTTGTTTTCGACTGCCCCTGTAACAAGATCCTGTTTCACTTCTTCCATTCTCCCATCCAAACTGGAAACAATTCCGAATTCGACTTCCTGGCTAGCCTTAAAACTTAAACGGGCGTGGTCCACCAATTTTGCTTCCGCCAAAGCTATGGTTAAATCCTCTGCGACCTCAACAACTAATGGGCGCT
>BQJT01000321.1 GCA_021604845.1 Cyclobacteriaceae bacterium | reverse complement strand
TAAATAACTTCGGTAGTGCCTGGCTTGCCAGCTACGGTACCGGTATTAGAACAGTGCTCCTGGGATATTACCTCAAATTTGATGTTGCCTGGCCAATAGAGGACTACGAAGTTGGCTCACCCAAATTTTACCTGACCCTGGGATACGACTTTTAAGGAATAATTGTATCTTGGATTTTTACAAGAACAAATTGTATGTTGTTCCAATCTTCTTTTAGTATATGATCAAATCAATGACGGGCTACGGTATCGCCCAGTTGGAGAACGATATCTTAAGTATAAGCGTTGAGGTAAAATCGTTGAACTCCAAATATCTGGATACTGTAGTTAAACTGCCTAAAGTATTTTTCGACAAGGAGGTTGAAGTTAAAAAGGTAATTACAGAAAAATTAGAGAGGGGAAAGATTACCGTAAACATCACCTATGAGCGGAAGGATGATGAAGCAGCCAGGATTATATTCAACCGAAAACTATTCAAATCCTACTATGATGAGTTGCAGGAAATTGCCACTTCAATCGGGGCTCCCACGGATGGTCTGTTCAGGATGGTATATGAACTTCCTGAAGTAGTTCGTACAGAGGAAACCAAAGACAAGTTAGAAGACGATTGGAACAAAGTTGGAGATGTAATAAAGTCCGCTGTGGTTAAATGTGAAGAATTCCGCGTACTTGAAGGGACCAACCTAAAAAATAAGCTGGTGGTGTATGCAGACAAGATTGAGACCTACTTGTCAAAAATTGATAAACTGGATCCTGCCAGGACAGAAGCTATTAAAGCCAGGCTACAACGGCACGTGGCCGAAATATCCGGGAATGATATGTTTGATCAAAATCGATTTGAACAGGAGATGATATACTACCTGGAAAAACTGGATATCAGCGAAGAAAAAGTACGGCTAAAGTCCCATATGGACTATTTTCTTGAAATATTGAGCGAAAGTGAATCTCAGGGTAAGAAGTTGACATTCCTTTGCCAGGAAATGGGTCGCGAGATCAACACCATCGGTTCCAAGGCAAACGATGCCGAAATTCAAAGGTTGGTGGTTGGCATGAAAGATGAGCTGGAAAAAATTAAAGAGCAGTTACAAAATATACTATAAAAAAACCCCGCCAGCAGCGGGGTTGTACTTGTACTTTATTGAGTATTTCCCTTATTAGTTCAGCTTAAAGATAATTGGCAACTGCATTCTTACCCTTACAGGTCTTCCTCTTTGTTTTCCAGGCTTCCACTTAGGTGCAGCACTTAATACTCGAACAGCTTCTTCATCACAGCCTGCTCCAATTCCTTTTAACACCTTAACTTCGGTTATTGAACCATCTTTTCCTACCACAAAGGTAACATATACTTTTCCTTCAATTCCCATCCGTCTTGCCTGTGCAGGATACTTCATGTTCTTCCCTACGAACTCGTAAAAGGCTTTCATTCCACCTATAGGGGCTGGTTGATCTTCCACAAACTGGAATATTTCATCAGCAGCTTCTTCCTCAGGAGCTTCTTCGAAAACAACATCTTCAATAACTGTTTCCTCGGTAACCTCAACGTCCAAATTCACTTCAATTTCTTCTTCTATTTCTTCCTCATCCGGAACCTCGATTATTTCAGGGGGTGTCACCTGAGGAGGAGGTGGTGGTGGCTGTTCCGTAATTGGAATATCCTGTAGTTCCTCGAAATCAGCGTCCAGCGTACCCAGATTTACCAGGTCATTGTCATCGTATGATTTCCACTCGAAAGCCATAACGGTGAGAAACAAACTAACCATCAACCCTATACTCATATAAAAGCCGGATTTCTTAAACAGGTCAGCTTGAGGATTTTTCTTGAGTTCCATATCTTATCTGTTAGTTTTCCAGGCAAAGTGCCCAATATCAAATATACAAAACAATTCAGCTATTGCCCAAAATCTTTTTTTAGTTTAACAACATCTTTTTTTAGTTTAACAACGCTGAAGCAAATAAAATTCCCTATTGGTTCCACTGAAATGCATCAGTTCAGTCCAACCTGAAATAAATGGGTAACTGCATGCGCACTTTAACTGCCTTACCCCGTTGCTTACCAGGGTTCCATTTAGGTGCATTGGCTAACACCCGTAAAGCTTCTTCATCACAACCAGCTCCAATACCTTTGAGTACCTTTAACTCAGTTATAGAGCCGTCTTTTTCAACCACAAAACTCACAAAAACTTTTCCTTCAATACCCATCCTTCTGGCTTGGGTTGGATATTTCATATTGTTGCGGACGTATTGGTAAAATGTTTTCAAGCCCCCCTCCGGGACAGGTTGTTCTTCAACAATGATATGTGTCTTGTCTGGATCCTCGGCCGCCGGAGGATCCTTAAAAACCAGGTCGGCGATTACATCTTGCTCCGTTGTTTCTGTATCCAGTATAAAGTCGATTTTTTTCTCAATTTCTTTATCGTCCGGTATTTCAATTATTTTAGGAGGGGTTACCTGAGGAGGAGGGGGAGGGGGAATGTCAGTGATCGGGACATCAAGCAATGGATCGAATTCTACACTGGGAACCCCTAGATCTATGAGTTTGGTCGGTCCATAGGTTTTCCATTCAAAGGCTGTGATTACCAGCAGGAAGCTTAGCATCAGTCCGATACTCATAAAAAGCCCTGATTTCTTAAGAAGATTTGCTTTTGGGTTTTTTTTTAGTTCCATTGTTTTGTTTGTTTAGTTAAGGATCGAAAGGAGTAGGGTCCTTATATAATATACAAAACAATACATTTTTTACCTAGGACTTCTCAACATAACAAAACCCCAATAGCCGATTAAACCGGCAATGACTCCCATTGTGTCGGCAAGTAGATCTAGCAGGTGAAACTCCCGTCCAGGTACCAGGATCTGCACGGATTCCATCAATGCTCCGTAGATGATGGAGATGAGTGCTATTAGCAGAAAAGTAGAAGCATTATTTTGCTTTTTGTATTGACTTCCGATTGCTAACAACAGGAAGCTCAGTACTGCAAAAAGTATAAAGTGAACTATTTTATCGAATGAAATATTCCAGTCCGGAGGTTTGGGGATATTTTCTGATGGTAGGATATGAAGTCCCAGAATCACCAATGCCCAGGCTACCACCAGCCAGTAACTTCTGTAAATTGGTTTGTTAACCTCCAACTAGAGATGTGTATTCTTCGCTGTCAATCAGGCCGGTCTCATCATCACCATTCAGCTCAATTTTGATCATCCATCCCTTCCCATACGGATCTTCGTTTACTGCCTCCGGGTTAGATTCAAGCGCCTCATTTACTTCAATTACTTTCCCACTCAATGGCATGAACAGGTCTGAAACTGTTTTTACTGCTTCCACGGTGCCGAAAATTTCCCCATGCTCGATTTCTTCGCCTTCAGTTTCTATTTCAATGTAAACGATGTCTCCTAGTTCCTGCTGAGCAAAGTCAGTTATCCCTACCAGGGCAGTTTTACCATCTTCAGCAATTTTTACCCATTCATGATCCTGGGTATATTTTAAATTATCGGGAATGTTCATTTAGATCGTTTTTCCAAAAATACATTCTTTTTGGAAATGCAGAAATTTTATTGAGCCAAACTAAAGCTAATCTGGGTGCCGAATCGGGTAGTTGCACGCTTGAATGAATTGGTTACCTTGGGCTCATTAATATTTCGCTCGAAATAGAGCTGTACATTCAACCTGTCATTGACCACATAACTTACTGTTGGACTCAACTGAAAGTTGAGGTTACCGCTGGTTATAGTGTTGGATTCCTCAATCTTTCTTTGGATGGTTTCACTATCTCCGATGCTCAGCGCCAACCTGAATGTCAAATCATTATCCAGCGTGACATTTTTGCCTCCCATTTTCCAGGGGATTTTAAAACCAGCTTTTCGGTACCCTACATCAAGCACAAAATCGGAGCGATTTAATTCAGTTACCTGGGCATTCGAGAGCTGTAATGCCAGGTTGCGCTCCTTTCGATATTCTATCCTGAAATCAAGCCTGCTCTTGGTGCGCAGATTAATACCAATGAGCGGGGCAAATCGCTCGGTAATGGTTACCTGGTTTATAACATAAAGCGGCACCCATTCTCCATTATCGTTAAATACTGTTGCCAATGGGTAGTCTTCCACGTCGTTGTTCAGGGTAATCAGGCCGGGGTCCAGATACTGTCCCGAAGCGGTAAATCCAATAACGTCATAAGTGGAGGTGTAACTGTGGGTCAG
>BQJT01000320.1 GCA_021604845.1 Cyclobacteriaceae bacterium | reverse complement strand
GAATTAGGAATTATGAATTAGGAATTAGGTCCGACTCCGGACAGGTCGTATATAAACATTCAGGAAATGAGAAATTCTAATTTAAAGACTGTTCTATTGGCAGGTTGCTTGATTTTTATGGCACAATCTAATTTGGTAGCACAGCAGCCCTCCACTCAATTCGAATGGCCGGAAGGCAAACAACTGGCATTGAGTCTGACATTCGATGATGCCCGACAATCCCAGGTTCTGGTAGGAACTCCATTCTTTGATAGTCTTGATGTAAAGGCAACTTTTTATGTGGTCCCTGAAAGCATGAAGCCGCAATTGGATGGATGGAAAGCTGCGGTTGAACAGGGACATGAGATTGGGAATCATACTGTTCATCATCCTTGTACAGGCAATTTTGTATGGAGCCAGGACCACCCGTTGGAAGATTATACGTTGTCACAAATGCGCAATGAACTGGCTACCTGTAATCAACAGATTAAGGATATGCTTGGAGTAACAGCGGTTTCCTATGCTTATACTTGCGGTCAGAAATTTATTGGACGGGGGAGTAATACCAAAAGTTATATACCCCTGATTGCCGAACTCTTTACCTCCGGACGAGGGTTTTTGGATGAAACTGCCAATGCACCCGGATATTTGGATTTGGCCCAGTTGACCGGTATAGAATCAGACGGAAAAGAATTTGACGAAATCAAAACGGTGATGGACCAGGCCCGTGAGGATGGAGCGTGGGTGGTGTTGGCAGGGCACGAGATTGGGGATGCTGGACGGCAGACTACCACTATATCGATGCTAGAGCAGTTGATTGATTATGCTCAGGATCCTGCGAACGGAGTCTGGCTGGCAACCGTAGCAGAAATTACTGAATATGTGCTGCAGCAGCAGGCTTCTGATCCCAGGAATTCACTAAAAGAGGCACTTACTTTTCATGCAAGTTACGACCATGGTTTCGATGCGGACTATAATCAGGGTAGCGGCCATATTTATACTGCGGAGGAATACGGGAATTTACAGACCGCCAAAAAAGGGATGCACAGCCAACATGTAATAAATGTAGCTGAAGGCGGCAGGTTCGGAGGGGCTATAGAATACAAGTCAAAAAGTAAACCTGTACTTTACTATAAAAGCGAAGACAATATTGCTTATAACCGTGACCGCTTCAGTGGCACCATATCACTATGGCTGCAATTGGATCCTGAAAAGGATCTGGAACCAGGGTATTGCGATCCCATACAAATAACAGACGTAGGATATAATGATGCTGCGTTGTGGGTGGATTTCAGTGACAAGAACCCCCGGTCATTTCGAATGGGGGTATTCGGGGACCTGGAAGTTTGGAATCCACAAAATATCGGGCCTGACAAGAATGTGGACTTTACCCGCCGGTTGGTAAATGCCGAATACCGGCCCTTTGGGCGGGATCAATGGACTCATGTGGTAATTAGCTATAACAATCTTGGCGTCGAGGGTTCGCAGGTCGATTTTTATGTCAATGGACAGCATCAGGGAGCAAGAAACATCCCCGAGACATTTACCTGGGATGTGGAGAAGTCCAAAATATTTATAGGATTGAATTATGTTGGACTAATTGATGACCTGGCGATTTTTAACAAAGGATTTAGTGAGGAGGAAGTGGGCGTTTTGTACAGCTTAACAAAGGGGGTAGGTGAATTGTATTAAAGACTAATTGTATGAAACAAGTTAGGTTTCAGGGATTTTCACAACATAATAATAGATAATTATATCTAAATATCTTATATTTACAATACTTTTACCAGTAGGACCGAAGATTGATATGGTTAAACTGTTGTGCACCAATTTTTATGAATGAACCCAACATTCAAAGCTGGTTGAGCAAGTCCAGTCCATGTTATACCAACCTAAAAATCTCATTGGATCGATGGATCTCAATATTGTTTTGGCTGTTAGTAGCAGTAATCCCTGTATATGGACAGGATGAGAGCACCGAAACAGAAGTAAAGGAAAATGTATTTATAGGCACCAAACTGCTTAACCAACAGACAACTGAGGTACTACCTCAGGGGGGGTGGCAATTCATGATCGAACACCGGTTTGGGGTGATCGGATTTGATTCAACCGTTTATCATCAATTCTTAGGTATGGATCTTCCAGCCAATATCAGACTGGGAGTGGCATTTCCTATCAGTTCCAGATGGTACTGGGGTGTAGGTCGTACCAAGGTGGATAAAACCATTGATCTGGAATCAAAGTATCTTTTGCTAAGACAAACAAAGGATAATAGTACACCATTTTCCCTGGCGGCCTATGTCAGCTTCATGATGCGTACTGACCCCTTTCCCGAGGAGCCCCCCAATTCCTTTTTTGCGGATAGCTTGACTGCTTTTGAGTACAAATTCAGCCATAAACTCTCGTACAATACCCAATTGATAATCTCACGGAAATTTGGCAATAGGCTGACCCTCCAGTTTACACCAGTACTTATTTACCAGAATCTGGTGGAGATTGGAAGGGAAAACTACACGGTAGCCCTCCCCGTCAGTGGCAGGTATCGATTTGGCTTGTTAAATACATCCTTTCTCTTTGAATACGCCCCGGTATTGAACAACAATGTGGATGGATTTATCAATCCGTTATCAATAGGAGTTGAATTTGGAACTGCAGGGCATGTTTTCCAGCTAACTGTAAGTTCATCTAACTATATCCTGGAGAAGAACCTTTACACCCAGCCTTCAGGAGATTACACAGATGGTGAGTTTGCCCTGGGTTTTAACATTAAAAGGACGTTTTGGAGCAAAAAATAATACAACTGTCAGCCTGCGCGTTGGGGATTATTTTGTTGTTTTCCTGTGAAAACGATACGGGGCCGCTGATTCTTGATTCAAACCAGGGCCCGGTCAGTTACGGCTTACAGATACAACCAATATTCGACGCTAAATGCATTGGATGTCATGATGAAATTCACGAACAGCTTGATCTCCGTGCATGCTGTTCATACGAGGAGCTTTGGAGCCTGGGAACGGGTGCTCCTTACCTCGATACTGGTGTACCCAGTCAATCAAAATTGTACCGGCACCTTACCGGTGATTTACTGGTCATGCCTCCTTTTGGGGCATTACCGAACAATGAAATTGATTTAGTGTTACAATGGATCACTGAAGGGGGGTTGGACAACTAGAAATATGACCATGAAAAAGTTGATTAAATCGCAAACGCTGTACAAAACCCTTTTCGGTGGTGAATACAGAAAATTGCACCTTTTCTTAATAGCGGTGCTGTCTATTACTCTAACGGGTATTCAGATTTTGCAAGATTCTAAATGGGTTGCTCCGTTAGAGGCGGATAGTTATGTAAACCCACACATAGGTAATCAGAAGGCTGTGGAGAAGGGAAGGAAGTTATACATGAAACTGTGCTGGACCTGTCATGGTAAATCCGGAAAGGGAGATGGTCCGGCCGCAGCCACCTTAAAAGTAACCCCATCCGACTACACGGAGGATTTAGTGCAAACTCAATCCGACGGGGCGCTTTACTGGAAGATTACTCATGGGAGAGGAGAAATGGTTTCCTATAAAAGCCTACTGTCCGAGGATCAAAGATGGACGTTGGTTAATTACATCAGGGAATTTAACAAAAGCGCCAGCAGTGAATAATCACAGGTAGTTTACAATCGACCGGCCCTGGCTAACGTCATCGCACAGTTCGGCCAGGGTTTTTTTCGAAAGCAGCTGTCGAATCTTTTCTTTTACCACGTTGTAGTCAAAATGAATAGGACAAGGGGTATGATCA
This sequence comes from Cyclobacteriaceae bacterium, assembly GCA_021604845.1. GTDB lineage: Bacteria > Bacteroidota > Bacteroidia > Cytophagales > Cyclobacteriaceae > SZUA-3. Next base: position 445 of record BQJT01000320.1, on the reverse strand, counting down.
GAGCATTTTTTTAAACCGATACCACATCGAGAAAATATTTCAAGTCCGTCAATTAATTCCACGATTTTGATTAGTCTTAACTTATTGGGTTGGATAATTAGTTTAAACCCCCCATTCGGTCCTTTTATTGACGTAAGTACTTTACCTCTTACCAGTTGTTGGAGAATTTTGCTTAAAAAATGAAGCGGAACTTGTTGTGAGGTTGAAATTTCTTTTAACCCCACCGCCTTTCCATTTTCGGAATGGAGGGCAATATATAGGACACTTTGCAATGCATACTCACAAGATCTTGAGAACATTTAATTTTAGTGTTTGATGTTTATTTTATGGTTTAGTTTCGTGACAGTACTTAGTTATGATTTTTGATAACCAGTTTTCTTCCTGTAATATTAGTGCCTCTACTGTTTATTTTTAAATAGTAAATACCATCCGAAAATGTTTGCAG
>BQJT01000319.1 GCA_021604845.1 Cyclobacteriaceae bacterium | reverse complement strand
TTTTAGTTTTTAGTTTTTAATTTTTAGTTTTTAGTTTTTAGTTATAGTTATTAACGTACTAAGGGAGGGAGCGTACTTGCCAGGTACTTAACCTGATATATTGCCTCAAATAGATTCCAACAAAATAGTTACCATGAGATATTGCTTTATTCTGTTGATTCACCTGATAGCATGGGATGTTAGTTTCTCTCAGCACAAACTGCCAGAGCCTTGGATTTCCTATCCATCCGCTAACAATCAGACATATGGCGTATACCATTTTCGGAAAACCCTGGATTTGGAGCGGGTTCCTGCAAAACTGATCATACACGTTTCAGCAGACAACCGATACAATTTGCTTATCAATGGTCAGCGGGTTTGCTACGGCCCGGCAAAAGGAGATCTTAAAACTTACAAGTATGATATCATCGATATCGCCAGCTATCTGCAACCTGGGATCAACGTACTGGCCGCCCAGGTATATAATGCGGGAAAGGATAAGCCTATGTCTCTATTTTCGATCCAAACGGCCTTTATGTTACGGGCTGAAGACAACGCATTTCAGCATGTTAACACCAGCAATACCTGGAAAGTATTGAAAAACATGGCCTATGAACCGGTTTCATATTATGATATGCTGTTTAAAGAGCGGTGGTTTTACGGATACTACGCCTGTGGTCCGGGCGATGAAGTTCGAGCTGAAAAATATCCCTGGAATTGGGAAATGGCAGCATTCGATGACAGTGACTGGCAACTGGCTGAAGAGTTGCAATTTGAAGAAAGTCCCCACTGGAAGTTGGTGCCCAGAAATATACCCTTTATGGCCAATTACATGGTTGAACCACAAAGTATTCGCACCACGGAAGGAATTGATATGGTATCAGGGCCGAAGGAAAAAATAACCATCCCCGCCAATACCAGCGCCAAAATTTTATACGATTATCATATTTTCACCATGGGCTACCCGGAACTAACCCTGGATCAGGGAAAGGGAAGTTCTGTTAAACTAAAATACGCCGAAGCACTTTACGAGAAGGTCAATCTAAAGGCACACCGGGATTCGGTAGATAACCTGACCATGTTCGGAGTTTGGGACATCTTTCACCCCGATGGTTCGAAAAGGACTTTCAGGCCGCTCTGGAAGAGAACATTCAGGTACATACAGTTGGAGATTGTGACCGCAGACCAGCCGCTGGAGATTCTGTCTTTTAAGAGTGAGTATTCCGGTTACCCGTATACCGATATGGCCAGTTTTCAAAGCAATGACCCGCGGTTAAATGAGATTTTTGAAATGTCCCAGCGTACACTCCGGATGTGTTCCGGGGAAACATATTACGATACACCATATTATGAACAACTAAGCTATGGCGGTGATAATCGTCCGATAGGAAACATTTCTTTCTATAATACCACCGACGACCGCCTTTTCAGGGAAGTAATGAGACTATACCCTCAATCAGAAAACCGGGAAACAGGGTTGTTCAAGTCCGCATACCCTTCTCGTTTCGACTTTGACATGGGTTCCTGGTCATTGGCCTGGATTCAGGGGCTTCATGATTATTATATGGTTCGGGGCGATAAGGAATATATTACCCAGTTTGTAGACAATATTGAGAAAGTACTGGGATTTTATCACCGGCATCTGGATGAATCGCTAGGAATTTTGGGTGTTGTCAAAAATCAAAATTTTATGGACTGGAGTATCACCAAAGGAAGCATTCCGCGAAGTAATGATCGAAAAGAAATCGCTCACAGCACCATGCTGACTTTGTTTTATGTGCACACGCTGGACCTGACAGTCAAAATTTACAGGGAGATAGGGGAAATAGAAAAGGCTGAAAATTGGGAGCGGGAAGCTTCGGGCATTAAGCGGGCGGTCATCGAGCACTGTTATAATAAAGATTTAGAATTATTTACCGACAGTCCCAATCAAGAGATATACTCTCAACACAGTAATATATTAGCAATATTGTGTGATGTGGTAGCTCCGGATAAACAGGCGGAAATGTTGAATCGAATCCTTTCCTTTGAAGGCTTTGACGAGTATGCCAGCTCATTTTTTTCGTTTTTCCTGTTCAAAGCAATGGAAAAAACCGGGCAGCAAGCATTGTATTTGGACCATCTTGATCATTGGACTAAATTCATCGACATGGGCCTAACTACCACCGGTGAAACGGGGTTCGCATCTCATGATCGGTCCGACTGCCATGCCTGGAGCGCGCATCCGGCCTATTTCCTGCTAAGCATGGTTTGCGGCATAACCGCAGGGGATATTGGATTTAACAAAATTAACATTGCGCCAAGTTTAGCTGGTTTAACAACCGTTGCTGCATCCATGCCTCATCCAAAAGGAAGAATCTCAGTTGATTTTCAAAAGAAAAGAAATGAACTGAAAGCCATTGTAACATTACCTCCCGGTACTGCTGGCGTATGGGAGTACGATGGGAAAAAAATACCGCTGTCTGAAGGAGTAAACAACATTAAATAGAGGTAATTCAAGAATTTTCCTTAAAATTGGTTTTTTCACTTTTCTAAGCCCTAAAATGTCTAACACCGAACATAAAACAAGGAATTTACAGGTACTTACCTTATTGATATTACTGATCTCTTGCTGTCAACTATCAGCTCAGCCGCAAAAGAAACTGATCGAAGTACAGGTAGCGCCAACAGAAACCGATTGGACCTACCAAACAGGAGACAAAGTTGAATTTGAGGTAAGGATCTTGAAAAACGGCCAACCATTATCCAATTGCCAGATACGTTACCAAACCGGACTGGAAAAAATGCCCCCGGAGCAGCAAGGAACAATGGACCTGAAAAACGGTACAGTAACCATTAAAGGCGGGACGCTACAGGAACCAGGGTTTTTACGCTGTGAAGTATGGGTGGAACACGACGGAGAAACCTACCACGATTGGGGTACTGCGGGATTTGAGCCTGAGAAAATAACCCCAACGGTATCAATGCCAGATGATTTTGATGAATTTTGGTCGAATGCCAAACAAGAATTGGCTTCAATTCCAATAGACGCTAAATTAACGCTGCAGCCGGAGCTTTCTACCGGCGCGGTAAATGTATATCACGTTAGTCTTCAAAATGTTCAAACTTCCTGGAGGGGCAATAGCAGGTTTTACGGCATGCTGTCCATGCCAAAGGAGCCTGGGTCATATCCGGCTATATTGAATGTTCCCGGCGCAGGTGTGAGAAGTTATGGGCGTGATGACCGGGCAGCAGCCGGGGTGATCGTATTTAAAGTGGGTATCCATGGTTTACCAGTCAATCTGCCAGCAGAACTTTACCAGGCACTGGGATCCGGGGCGTTGTCGGGATACCAAAATTTCAACCTGGATGACAAAGACCTCTACTACTATAAGCGGGTTTATCTTGGTTGTGTCAGGGCCATAGATTTCATTTTTTCATTACCCGAGTTTGACGGAGAGCGGCTGGCGGTTACCGGGGGAAGCCAGGGAGGTGCCCTCTCCATAATTACCGCCGGACTTGACCAACGGGTAAAGTATCTGGCGGCATACTATCCTGCCTTGTCAGATGTAACAGGTTATCTGCATGGAAGGGTTGGAGGATGGCCCCATATGTTTGCAGATTACAATAAAACCAAGCATCCCCACTGGGTTCAAACCGTTGGGTATTACGATGTAGTGAATTTTGCCAAAAAATTAACTGCAGCAGGCTGGTACTCCTGGGGATTTAATGACCATGTATGTCCCCCAACATCCATGTATTCAGCATATAATTCAATTACTGCTCCAAAAGAATTACACAAATTTCTGGAGACAGAACATTGGACATTCCCAGAACAGCGGGAACAAGGCGACCAGTGGTTATTTGAGAAATTGGGAGTGAGCGGAGCAAAGTGATTGATACTGCCGGAGTGCTTTAAAGAATAGACTTCCATATATTGACATTTTTTTCGATATTCCCAGCTGTTTCTGAAATTGAACTAATGAAATCCTACTTAAAATGAAAAAAAGATTGCTTTTGTTGTCAATCTTTATGCTTGTTGCACCATGGTTATTTGGTGAAGACGGTGTGGAGTTAGACAGTGGGGCTACTGCCTGGATGCTCACTTCAACTGCTTTGGTTTTACTGATGGTTCCGGGTCTGGCCATGTTCTATGGTGGTTTGGTGCGAACAAAAAATGTTTTAGGCACCATGATGCACAGTTTCACTGCCATGGGTATAATGACCGTGCTCTGGGTTGTTTGTGGATACTCCATGT
>BQJT01000318.1 GCA_021604845.1 Cyclobacteriaceae bacterium | reverse complement strand
TAAGGTTCTTTATAGAATTAGCCTTTACGTTCATGGGAGGATTCATTGATAATGATTTCTTAAAGTTCTTGATGGCGTCTTTGTTATTACCCATGTTTTTGTAACATTCAGCCAGGCTGTCGTACATATTGGGGTCGTCCGGGTTATTTTTCAGGTTGGTTTTAAAGTACCCTAAGGCCCGTTGCTGATCTCCGTCGGTCATTAGTTGGTAACCCAGAAAGTTCAACTGATTTTTACTTGCAAGATTTGCCGCCTCATCATAAAGGGGTCCGGCGTCATTTCCCATAGCTTTGGTCAAACCGGCTTTCGTCAGTACAGTGTTGAAATTTTTATTGTTGCTCAGGGCCTGATCCGCCCATTTCATACCCTGTTCTAGCTCAACATTATTCCGCAAACAGTAATTCGCTGCGGAAACAGGGCCTTGCCAATTAAAACCTTTCACCCCTCTCAATTCTTCTTTTGCATTGGCGATTACTATTTGATGCACATCGAATCCAATTGAAAACGGAAATCGTCTTTTCTCCCAATCCAAAACCGCCACCGCACTTTGATCATCGATATCAATAAAATCGTAGGTAAGCCTTTCAGTAAACGGTATTTCTTCGGAGGTAATTGAAACTCTTAATTGGTCCTCCATTGGATCGTAGAAATAACTGCCCCAGGAACTGCTATTATTAGAGAAAATAACCTCAGCACTTCCGTCTTCATTAACAGCCATAAACAATCCGTAAGTACCGGCGGGAATTGGTTGCCCTTCAACCGTTGCATCGTCAGAAAACGAAATAATTGTATTTTCGTTAGCACCTGCCCGCCAGGGAGCCGCGTCTGAAGTACCAAAGCCCAGGTTTTGATATCCATAGTGAACCAGGTTGGTGCCATATACCTCGCGGTCTTTAACTGCTGGTCTGCAATACTCAATAGTTACCTTGGAAATACCCACGGTTTGACTGACAGTTGCAGCAGGGCTGGCAGCTCTTGGTGTGGTTACACCCTGGGAGTAGCTGAAGTTAATAGTACCGGTCACAAAGATCAGCGCCAGTAAAATAGGTCTTGTTGGTTTGAAAAATTGCTTCATGTTAGTAATGATGTTTAGTACAAGCACCAAGCTATCACAAAAAACAACAATTAAAAGCTGAATTCTTTGAACAGGAATAAACGTTGATGGACGGCAACTTAAATAAGCAGGTTATCCGTAATGGTGTAAAACCGACATCATACTTTCTCGAAAACCAGCCTAAAGTGATCCATAATTTCCTTTTCGAAGCACACTCTGTTTGGACTTACTTTAAAAACTTCCACCTGGCTTCTGAATCCCGGATCTGTAATATACCTACCTGCCAGCTTTAAATATAGCAAGTACTTTTTCAGATTGAATTTTCTAAATTTTCGTCGCCACTGTCCAATGGTTTCTATATAATCGAGTCTTCCACTGCTCTGGGAAATCAGGTTGAACTTAGGTGCTGCATTCCTTATTACCATCTCGGGTCCATAGGGCAGCCAGGACCCGGGAAATTCTTCAACCATCAAGGCACAAACATGAGCGGCGGATCCTTTTTCGGCATTGATATCAAGGTCTTTGAAATCCACCATATTCTTGCTAAAGGTCATGGTCTGCATATAAAACCTTCCACCGTCGTTCAGTAGGTCATAGACAGTTTGAAAGAAATTCCTATAAATCTCTTCTTGTCGGCCTGCCTGCCAGTCCTCCACTGAACAGAAATGCTCCAGCCCCCCGATACATACTATAGCATCAAAAGTACCGAAGTCATCCGGTTTCACATAACGGCAATCCTTAACCTGCACATTGAACCCATTTTTCTGACAAGCTTCAGCCTGTCCTTGAGATAAGGTCAATCCGATGCTGGTGGCCCCTCTTTCCTCTACAATATACCGGGTAAATGGAGCCCAGCCACAAGCCATGTCCAATACTTTGCTTCCTTTTGTTATGTGCAGGCTATCCGCAATAAACACGTGTTTGGCTCTTTGAGCCTGTTCCAGGGTCATACTAAAATCACCATCGTATTTAGCACCACTGTAATCACCGGTTTCTCCAATACTTAACCTGAAAATTTGGTCTATAGTGGTATATGTGAAGTCTAAGTCCTTTTTATCTGCCATGTTACGTCCGTTTAGAATATTATCCCTGTTCAGCCTGCTGAGGTTCCGCTTAAGGATATCGTGCCTGATTGCTATTCGAAGGCCCTAAATTTATTCAATATAATACCGTATCCGTAGGATTTCTCTCAAAATCCAAAAGATAGCCCCCTTATTGCATAAAGAATTTTCATTATTTTTACTAATGGTCCACGGAACCCGCATCATAGCCAGGCTGTTCGCGCTATGCCTAATTTTGTCTTTCGCCCGTTGTTCACCGGGGCTCCCCGAGGAAGCTTCAGCTGCCTATGACCTTTTACCGGATAAAATAGATTTCAATTTTCATGTTCGTCCAATCCTTTCCGACCGGTGTTATGCCTGTCACGGACCTGATGAAAATGCCAGAAAAGCGGAACTTCGACTAGATGATCCTGTAGCCATTTTATCCCAATTGAAGGATTCGGAACATTTCGCAGTGGTTCCGCACAAACCTGCCGAGAGTGAGCTCATTGCCAGAATTTTCAATGAAGATCCTGAAATAATGATGCCCCCAATTGACTCCAAACTTAGCTTAACCAGCAGGGAGAAAGCCATACTGTGGAAGTGGATCGAACAAGGCGCGGAATTGAAAAAGCACTGGGCATATATCCCTCCAGGCAAGGTGCCGCTTCCGGAAGTCGTGCAATCCGACTGGCCAAGCAATGAAATCGATTACTTTATATTGGATAAGTTGGAACAGTTGGATCTGAGCCCGTCGCCTGTGGCGGACAAGCGGACATTAATCCGGAGATTGAGCTTTGACCTGACAGGCCTTCCTCCTACTCCTGAAGAAATCGCCCGATTTGAAAGTGACCCTTCTGACCAAGCCTATGAAAATCTGGTTGACCGTTTACTGGCTTCTCCAAATTACGGGGAACGATGGTGTTGGGAGTGGTTAGATGTTGCCCGATACGCCGATACCAATGGTTTTCAGGGGGACCCTGTCAGAAACATGTGGCCCTGGAGAGATTGGGTGATTAAGGCCTTCAACCGTAATATGCCCTATGATCAGTTTACCATCGAACAATTAGCCGGGGACCTGTTACCCAATGCGGAAGCCAGGAATATTTTGGCTACAGCGTTTAATCGCAATCATATGTATAATGGCGAAGGTGGAAGAATTCCTGAAGAAACCCGGGTTGAAAATGTATTTGACCGGGTAGAAACCATGAGCACCACCTGGCTGGGTCTTACCATGACCTGCAGCCGCTGCCATGACCATAAGTTTGATGCCATTTCACAAAAGGAATACTATCAGTTGTACGATTACTTTAATCAGACCAGCGAAGAAGGCATAGGCTACCACGGACGGGTAAAACCCATCCTGGATCTAAGCCCACCTGAAAAACTGGAAGAAGTTGCCTTATTGCAGGAGTATGTTGATCAAATATCTTCCAAAGTTGAAAATAAGGAACTGGAGAAGTTTCCCAGGGATAAGGGGGTACCGGCTGCGGAATCAATGGCTGCTGCAGATCTTGACGGAGACAACCTGTTTGCCCTGGGCTATACACCCAACCAGAGGAATCCTTATTACATTGGATTACTGCAGAGCTATTTTCAACAACGTGACCCGGAGTATGCCGATTTGCTAAGGGAACTTAAGGAAGCAAAAATAAATCGCGATCGTCAATCGGCAAATAATCTGCAGGTAATGGTGATGGATGAGCTTGATTTCCCCAGAACCACAATTATTCTGGAACGTGGGATCTACAACAAACCAATGGACCAGGATCCGGTAACCATGAATGTACCTGCGGCGTTACCACCGCTTGCTGAGGGTGTTGAGAACAACAGACTAGCATTGGCGCGGTGGCTGGTATCTGACCACCATCCGCTTACTTCCCGGGTTACCGTGAATCGATACTGGCAATATTTTTTCGGGAATGGCATTGTTAAGACAATTGAAGATTTTGGAGTACAGGGTGCGTTACCTACACACCCTGAGTTACTGGACTGGCTGGCGGTAGATTTTATTGAAAATGGCTGGGACCTGAAGAAGCTGTTTAAGAAAATTGTAATGAGCAACAGCTACCGTCAAACTTCCCAGGTAAGCCAGGAACTGCTGGAGGTTGACCCTGAAAACCAGTATTTGGC
>BQJT01000317.1 GCA_021604845.1 Cyclobacteriaceae bacterium | reverse complement strand
GAGTTCGATGCTGTATCTTTTGAGGTTAATGATTGCTCGCTGCCTTGTGGCCTTATTTTCCCAGGTGATGTCAGTTTTGATGAAACGCCGTTTGATGGCCCGACAATTAGTTCCTGCTCCAGTTCCACTTATGACCTGGAGCTTTTTGTGGATGAAAATGCGACCATTCCTTTTGGAGACGGAATTCAGGTTCCAGTGAAGATACGAGACAATAACTCCCCATCTGCGTCAAGTATTGATGTGGACCGCCTGGATTTTAAGTTGGATTATGTGGATGTTTTTGAAAACTTGGAGTTTGTTTTAGACTTCACCGGAACGCTGCTTAGTTTAAGCAATGTTGTTGAAGGACCTGATTATTATGAGGGAGATATCGAATTAGCCCAACTTATAACGTTGATCAATGGTGAAAGGACGCTATTCTCTATCAAAATCACCCCTACTCCCAACCAACAACCCCAAGCCGCGGGCGAAGTTGAGTTCAACTTTGATTACGCTCAGGTTCAGTTCCCTGGGACCGTACCGGAATGTTGCCTGGTTCCAACGACGGACAATAGCCTTGTCGTAGGTGACGACCTATTTCCTTGCGGTAGCATCGAACCCGCCTTTATCCGTATCGGTGCCCCAATCATCGGTTGCGAAGAGGCTACTTTTCGGGTCTTTATTGACTCAGATAACCTTGGGCAATCCTTGGATGTTAGTGATATGTTGCTTAAAATCAGCCTGGATGCCGATGGGGATTGGGCTATCGACGAAACCGCAACGCTTGCTACACTAAATTCTTTTTGTCCTTATACGACTAGTCAAAATTGTACCCAATCAGGTTATCCTTCCGATGAATGTCTGGAAGTAAATACGGGCACGGAAACCGTTATTTTTGGCTTTTGTGCTCCCGAAGACAATCCACCAGGTTTTGACATATTTGATGTTATTCTTACAGGCACGGAGGGGTGCATTAGCGATCTGATCGTAGAGATAGCTGAATGGGAAAACAATAGCAATGACGACTGTGTAATCCGGGTTCAGAAGGATTTTTCCATTGGAGAAGCTTATTGTGCTCCGGCCAATACGGCTCTGGTCCAAAAATACTGTGAAGCGGAGGGCGTTGCCGATGTTGATATTTGTGTGACAACGGCGAGTGGTGGAAGTAGTTCCAGCTGCATTTCTGGTCTTAACACTGACACAAATTCAAATGGAGTTTATTCACCGCCCGATTGTAGTGGAAGCGCATCTTATGATTTAAAGCCTTCCAAAACGGGTGATATCAGATGTGGTGTTTCCACCTTTGATCTTTTGTTAACACAAAAACATATTCTGAACGTTACCCCATTTGATGATCCTAAAGATTATGTTGCCGCGGATGTTAATGCTAGCAATTCAGTTAGCACACTTGATCTTATTGCTGCACGAAAGGTGATATTAGGCATCGACAACAGTTTCCAGGCAGGCTCCTGGCGTTTTATTCCCTGTAGTTTTGACCATGACATCGGCGCACCTTTTACTTTTCCGGAATACCTGGAATACAGCGCTTCAGAAGGCTATAATGCTTGTTTTGAAGCCATTAAAATAGGTGATGTCAATTGCAGTTGTGATGCTACTGAAACCGTAGGACAATCCCCGTTAGTCCTCCGCTTATCCGGCGGCATTGAAGTTTGGGGTGGCCATACACCTATTAGTTTTAAATCGGGGAACTTTAGCAATATCGCAGGCTTTCAAATGGCTTTGAGTTATGATAACAATAAAGTGAGTTATCAGCAATTAGAGGCTCAAAGCCTGGCTTATGTAGATAACGACATTATCGCCCATAACGTGGTGTCGGAGCCCGGTATCTTACGTCTTTCCTGGTTTGATGAAGGCGGCAGCAGCCAAACCTTAACGCTTTCTCAGACGCTATGGCAATTGGAGTTTTCCAAATCTACATCAGGAAACATTGATCTATCTGACTTTTCTATAGATGAAAATGTGATGGCTGCTCAAGCCTACCTTTCCAATGGAACGATTGTGCCAGTAGTTTTTTCGGGTGGTCAGTCATTAGGGCAGGCTACAAACGGACTGGATATTCTGGCAGAGCATTACAGTTTACAACCGGAGCCTAACCCTTTTTCAACAAAATTAGACCTTGTCATCCAGGCACCAATAGCAAGCCAGAGTCACTTGTTAATATTTGATGCCGCTGGCCGAAAGATTTTTGAACAGCCGCTTTGGCTGGAACAAGGCCATAACGCGATCAATGTGCCTTATCCCCAGCAATGGCAACCAGGTATTTATTACTATCGTTTGCAAACTGGCCAAGACTTCCTATCCGGAAAATTAGTCAAGTTATAAGATAAAATGGGTCATAGGTGGTAAAAACACTATCATCTATGATCCATCACTTATCATCCATTATCCCCCATCATTCATCACTTATTCCCGTCATCCATCCCCCATAAAAAAATAATTCCATGAAAAATAAGTATATCTTCTTTATCACATTTTTTTCCTTTTTCTTTTGCTTAAATGCTCCTGGGCAATGTTGGGAGAAAGTCTATGAACACCCTAATGCTCTGGGAAAACTTGAAACCTATGATATGCACTTCCTCAATGACAGTACAGGCTGGGTAATTACTGCTCATTTGGGAGGCAATGAACCTCTTGTTAAAACGATTGATGGTGGAGAAACCTGGGTGCCTAACAATAATTTACCTTTTGCATCTGGAACATATGTTACTGTTTACTTTGTCACTGAACAAATTGGTTGGGTAGGCGGATCTGAAATAATCTATCAAACCACTAATGGGGGCGAAACCTGGGTAGAAAGTGAAATTGAGAATGCAGACATTGCCTCAACTACATTTTTGGACATTAAGTTTTTTAATCCAGAGTTAGGTTGGGCTGTAGGCGGAGGAACCAGTTTCGGAAATAATGGCATGAAAATATTCCATTCAAATAATGGAGGAATGTATTGGGCATTGCAATTGAATACAGGAGAAAATCAAGTAGCATGGGAAATAGATTTTATCAGTGAGTTGGAAGTTTGGGTAGCCGCCTCAAGCGACTTTAATGTTGGAATCTTGCTTCACACAGAGGATGGAGGAGAGAATTGGGAGGAAGAATTGAACCTACAAAACGGCAGTTTTCAGGATGTCTTTTTTTTGAATGATACTTTGGGATGGGTTTCTGGAAAGAATAACACGCTATTAAAAACAACAGACGGCGGTGAAAGTTGGGTTCCTCTTCCTGTTCCAGTTACAGAGCACCTATTTCAAGGCTTTAGTGATCACTTTATTGATGAGCATTTGGGTTGGATAGGAGGCACCTATGGTCAAGGCGTGCATGTCACCACCGATGGTGGCCAAACCTGGAACAAACAAGTCGATCTAATAGGAGTTAATTCAGAAATCCAAATGACCAGCCCCGATCGCGGCTATGCTATCGACTCCTATGGCTATGTCTACCGCTACCAAGGGGCAGAAGCTCAGTGTAATGCCATCCTGGAGCACCCTACACCGGAAACAAGCAACGCTAGTCTGTATCCCCTCCTCAGTTGGCTCCCTGCTTCCGGCTGTTTTGATGGCTACAACCTGATGTTGGGGCTAAGTCCGGGCGGAGCCGAAGTCCTTCCGCTGACGGACATGGGCAAGGACACCAGCTTTCAAATCACGACCCCGCTCCCCGATGCTATGACCATCTACGTCACCATTCAGCCCTACAACTATGTCTATGGCCCAGCTGAGGCCTGCCAAAGTTATTCGTTTACCACAGTAGCCTGCCCAGCCATGCCGACCATTACCGATGCCAGCCTTTGTCCAGGCGATAGCCTGCTATGGCAGGATAGCCTTATCACCGCTGCCGGAGCATACACGTTTGACTATCAAACGGCTCTGGGCTGCGATAGTACCGAAATACTGGAAGTAGAAATCCTGAAAACCTATTTTCTTCAGCTTGACACCGCTTTTTGTTTGGGCGATGACTTCTTCTGGGGGGATAGTCTGCTGACAGAGCCTGGCGTTTATACCTTTGATTTTCTCACCGAAGCAGGTTGTGATAGCACTGTAGAAGTACACCTGGGGCAATTGCTCCATAGCACTATTTTCATCGACACCTTCGTTTTGGTCAACGAGCCTTATCAGGGTATTTTTTATATGCAGGATACCATACTTGTTGACTTATTTGAGGCCGCCAATGGCTGTGATAGTGTAGTGACGACACATTTGCATGTGGTGACAAACACAGGAAACATCAACCCCTCCGCTTGGTATATCTATCCCAATCCCACAGTAGA
>BQJT01000316.1 GCA_021604845.1 Cyclobacteriaceae bacterium | reverse complement strand
TCTAAATCATCACAACAGACTTATACTTCGGCAGGCTAAGCATGACAATCTGTTTTTCTGTTCACCAAATGGCTTTGCGCTGTGAGCCAAACAAAGCATGGGCCTGCAAGTGTATCACAGGCAAAATCCTAATCGCTGAGAATCGTGTATTTGAAAACGAATCGAACAATTACCCGAATAATGAAATTTTGAACGATAAGTTTTGCCTGAGATTCTCTTGCATTTGGGTTGGTCATCAAGCCAGAGCCTGAAAGAGCGTGGGGAAAACTATTAATAGCCGTTTGGTCAGGGAACGGCCGAGTGTAAAATCCTGCTAAAGTAGGCCACCAAATCCTGGGGAAAGGGGGCCAGTAAATCCTGCCCAAAGGGGGCCACTGACAAAAGGCTATTCTTGAGGTAAAAACTCAAGCAAAGAATGGCCAATAAAATTATCAGAATGTCAGTGCTCCGTCAGATCATTATTCTAAAAGAGAAGGGATTTAGCAACCGTGCCATCAGTCGGCAGCTGGGCTTGTCCCGAAAAACTACCAATAAATATATCGGGCTTGCCAATCAGAGTGAGTTAACGGCTTCCGAACTATTGCAACTCACTGATGAACAACTCCATGGACTGGTAGATACCCGTAGCCAGAAGCCACCGGACGATTATCTGCAAGTTCTTTATCACCATTTCTGTGAAGTAGATAAACAATTAAAACGGGTGGGGGTTACCCGTCTTTTGCTGTGGCAGGAATATAAGCAGTTGCATCCCCAGGGAGTTAGCTATTCCAGATTTTGTTTTCACTTCCGGCGTTGGCGGCAGGGTCAACAGGTTACCATGCACTTTGTCCACAAGGCGGGAGACAAGGTATTTGTGGATTTTACTGGTAAGAAGCTAGCGGTGGTTGATCGGGTTACCGGCGAGATCAATCAGGTTAAGGTGTTTGTAGCCATACTGGGAGCCAGCCAATACACTTATGTGGAGGCGGTAACTGATCAGAAGGTAGCCAGCTTCATCGGGGCACTGGTCAATGCGTTTATATTCTTTGGTGGTGTACCGTTAGCAGTGGTACCTGATAATCTGAAAGCGGCTGTTACCCAGGCGGATCGCTATGAGCCGCTACTCAATGACATATTCCGGGATTTTGGCAACCACTACCAGACCAGCATTCTTCCGACCAGAGCCTATAAACCCAGGGATAAGGCTTTGGTAGAAGGAGCGGTCAGGATTGTTTACAGCCGCATATTTGCTCCTCTGAGAGATCAGACCTTTACCAGTCTGGCTGATCTGAACCAGGCCATTGGGGATGCGCTAACCCCCTACAATCAAATTGATTTTAAAGGCCGTTCAACCTCTCGATTTAGATTATATGAGGAGTTGGATAAACCGGCCTTGCAGCCCTTGCCCGCCAGGCCCTATGAGTTGAAAAAGTATGTTAAAGCCACCGTTTATAAAACCTCCCATGTGTGGTTGGGAGAGGATAAACACTACTACAGTGTACCCTATCGCTATATGGGCAAGAAAGTCAAGATCGCCTGTACCACGTATTCAGATGAATTATGAAGAGACCTTTAGAAAGATGAAAGCCATGAGAATGCTGGGCATGCATGAGGCTTTTAAAATGAGCCTGGAAACCAAGCAACACCAGCAACTGGCCAGTGATCAACTGATCCATCTGCTGATTGACGCAGAGTATGAGGATCGCCAGAAACGCAAGATCCAGCGTCATCTGACAGCAGCCCGGTTCCGATATCAATCCTGTGTGGAAGAAATAGATTTTTCTTCTCCCAGGGGAATAGAGAAAAACCAGTTGCTAAGGCTGGCCAGCTGCCAGTTTATAGAGCGAAAAGAGAACATCCTGATTACTGGTCCTACCGGTGTGGGTAAAAGCTACCTGGCTTCTGCCCTGGGTCACCAGGCCTGTATGAAGGGCTTTAAGGTGCTTTATTACAACAGTGCCAAACTATTTTCTCAGCTCAAGATGTGCCGGGCTGATGGATCGTATTTAAAGTGGATCAATCGTTTGGAAAAGCAGGATCTGTTGATCATGGATGATTTTGGCCTGCAGCCATTGGATCAAGAAAACCGCCTGATGTTGTTGGAGGTTATTGAGGACCGTCATGGCAGACGTTCCACTATTGTCACCTCGCAGCTTCCCGTGATCAAATGGCATGAATTATTTGGAGAGCAAACCATTCGCCGATGCGGTGTGTTAGATCGTATTGTGCATACCGCTCACCGGCTGGAATTGAAAGGTGAATCGATGAGAAAGAAAAAAAGTAGTATCAAACAAAAAAACCCAGTATCTTAAATCAAATTAGTGGCCCCCTTTGCCCGATAATAGGTGGCCCCCTTTGCCCAGTAATCACTGGCCCCCTTTAGCCGAGAATCAGTGGCCCCCTTTGGGCGGTTCCATCCACGAGCGAAGGAATGTGCGCTGGCCGAGCGGCTATTTAATATAACGTCTAATTATATAACAAGGATTAAGAGAGAGTTGATTTAAGAAGCAAACAACTTAACATAATATCATTATATAATGATGGCTTGTGCGGTGGCGGATTTGCTAAAAGGGTTGGGAGGTTTGTTTTCGCTGCGCGAGCTGTGGGTCGTACAGAGATCGTGGAGTTCTTTGATTAATTCTCTAACGCTTTAGATTGACGTTGATTATTCTACCAAAGGAAATTAGTACATAGAATGCCAGGATTTGCTTTAACATAAGACCTGTCGATATATAACTTACCTGCGCGCAGGCCTTTACACAGATTATATATCTGATCTTATGTTAATCCCGCCTGGCGTCGGGATCGCAAATCCTTAGGGTATTGTTATATAATTTATATTATGTTAAGTAACAATATAACACCCTTTCTCCTTAAACTATTCCAAAAACTTTCTATGCACTTACAGACTAAACATTTATAGCTCGCTCCCCTACTATGACATTGCTAATTGGATTTTTAGGTATGTTATAATTTGTCGAATTAGCGAGGTTCTTAGGATATTACATACTTCGGCCCGGTAGATTTGCACACGTGCTCATCACATTCCAATTCTGGCTTAATTAAGAAGAGCTCGCAATCAATTAATTCGGCGCCTCCCACAATCGCATTTATTTCACGATCTAACTGATTGTACTCTGCTGCCAATTTCTCTAGTTGCGCTACATCGGTTTGACTTGGTGCGAATACTAAGTAATCCTTGACATTGCCACAGGGATTGATCCCCCAGGCAATAGCATCGCAATCTCCAGCACCGTTGCAAGTTTTATCAGCCACTAATGCTTCGGCTTCTTTCTGTATGTGTTCCTGTATTTCTTGCTTGATGGACACTTCCAAATCGTCACCACAACCGGATGTTAACAGAGCTAAAACAAATAATAGGTATCGCATTTATCAATGACATAGTTTGCTGTATAAGAGACCCATTAATTTGAGTATTAGTTGGAATTGGCTATTAATTAGTTTCAACCCTTATGGTTTCGCCATCCCTAACACTACGCAGTTGCTCCAGGTCCACCTCTTCCAGTCGACCGAAAACATTAACCGCACTGGCGGCTACTGGTGTGCCGTCATGACTTGCTGGTGTTGGACCAAAAAAGATGCAAAATGTTGGCATGGTTGGCCAATAAGCCAAATCTCCCACCGCTACTTCAGCCTGAGCATCTGACTCCAGCACTGCCTGTGCGGAGATTTCAAAATAGATTTCACCTCCCCAAACATGCACCGAAGTTTCTACGGGTAACGCTTCTGTGATGGCCAAGGCTGTGGGTGTTTCATATAATGCTCCGTACAGTACCTCGTTTCCTATGGTTATTTTAATGCTGTTTATCACTATTTAATTTTTAACTACCATACGGCCCCTCAATAATGGTTACATCATCGAAATACAAGGTTCTATTCGCTGCCCCGTAATTGCCCAATTTAAAATAAGGCCCCTGCCTGTCATTATACCCTGTAGGACCATT
The DNA here is from genome assembly GCA_021604845.1 of Cyclobacteriaceae bacterium. Classification (GTDB taxonomy): domain Bacteria; phylum Bacteroidota; class Bacteroidia; order Cytophagales; family Cyclobacteriaceae; genus SZUA-3. The sequence continues at coordinate 334 of BQJT01000316.1, read as the reverse complement.
TACATGGAACAATAGATCTGTATCAACATCGATGGTATCATTCTCCTGGTACCATAATTTGAAATAACCACTGGCGGTATAGTTGTAATAAATCTCCACCGCAAAATGATGCCAGCCACTGGTAATTGTCCCGTCAACGTCCCCAAAAGTTGTTTCAACGGTAACCGTACAGGCAGTATCGCCATCCTGCTTTTTAATATACCCCCATTTACCATTATTTTCCTCTATTGCAAACGGTGGCGATCCCACATCACAACCAGGATCTGCAATGTTTTTCCATTGCATAATGAAATGCTTGTACTTAGTTGGCACATACCCATTGGGTACATACACC
>BQJT01000315.1 GCA_021604845.1 Cyclobacteriaceae bacterium | reverse complement strand
TTCCTTAGTCGTTATTCATTATTCTGTAGCCCGTAGGGGAATCGAACCCCTGTTACCAGGATGAAAACCTGGCGTCCTAACCCCTAGACGAACGGGCCGCTGTTAAAATGTGACGCAAATATAGAGGGCTTTTTACTTTTTGCAAAGCATAGGAAAGTATTTTTGGGATAAATATGATATTGCTGGAAAGGGCAGTCTTTTAAGGCTCCGGATCTTCCAAAGTCCTGCCTCTTCTATTGGCTATTAAAGTTAATCTCCCTAATTTACCCTCCTGCAACTAAGGTTACTCCCATGCACTTTAGACCACTGGTCCTGTTCATCCTTTTTGCCCTGGCCTCCTATATTACCAGCGCGCAGGCTGCACAGGATACCATTACCAAATACGATCCTACCGATCCGACCCACCTGATCATTGAATATGAACAGGCTTCCCAAAGTTTGCTGGATATTAAAAATAAGCTGCTCACCGGTTTTAACATTGAACCTATTCGGCTGGAGTACCAAGCAATCCGGTCACGCCTGGATATTTACCAGCGCATTGGCGAAAGCCACCTTGAAGATGCCACCTTGAGTCGTATGAATGACCTGATTTCCATTTTTGAACGACAACTCGCCAATGTAGCCAGCTGGCAAACATCACTGGTGCAAACCACCAAGCAGTTGAGTGATTACAGAATTGAACTGTCAAAACATATTAACCGACTTTCCGTTGATCAGGACAGCATGGGCAGTCTGCAGCTGCAATATTATCATACACGCCATGTTCCCCTATTGAAACAGGCTGACAGTTTAAACCAGCTGGTAGAACTTAAACTTGAAGAAGTTCTTGATCTGGAATATCAGATCTCCAAAGATTATTCATTGTTGTATAACAGAATTCAGCTGCTAAAGTCTGCGGTTGCACAATACTGGGATAATCTTATGCGAAAGGAAAAGATTAACTGGAAAGCCACCGGAGCAGAAGAAGAAATGCTATCAGGGTCAAAGACACAATTCTCAAATACTGCCTGGCGTATCATTGATTTCTTTAAGGTTAACCTGGATCGGGTGGTATATTTATTAGTGATCCTGTTTGGGGCTTTTTTGTTTCTGAGGCATTATAAAGTACTTGATCAAAAAATAGCACAAGAACCTGAGTCAACGTTTTATAAGTATCCTTTAGCTACTTCGATCCTTTTAGCCGGGATGCTTTTCCCGGTGATATTTCCCCCTACCACTTCTTTAATGTACGACTTTGCATTACTAGCCAGTTATCTCCCTTTTCTGTTTATTCTTAAGGGAAACCTGGAACCAGTACGCTTTAGGTCGTATCTGATCTTTTTCGTATTCCTGTTGGTGTTAAAGACCCATGGTATACTCTCCGGCACTTCCGGATTTATTGCCATACTAACAGTTGTATGCGGTGGCGTATTTGTGTATACCATTTATTCACAATCACTGAGAAAATATTTTAAAATCCGCTGGAAGTGGGTTAAGGCAATCAACTGGCTGCTCTGTATTATTATTCTTATCGGGCTGATATCTGTCCTGTCCTCAAGAGTAAGGTTGGGGCTAATCTTGATCAATGGAGCTGCTGAAACCATCGCCCTGGGACTCATCCTGCTATACTTTGCCAATTGGTCGGATCGTCTGATCAATTATATTAAAAAAAGGCCTTTTTTTAAATTTATGGCCAAGGATCGGTCCAAAGTGGATGAATTCTGGCATACCTGGAGCAACAGAATATACCTGATACTGCTGGTAATTTTTGTGATTTCTTTTTTGAAAAATTTCAGCCTGTATTCGTCAGCAAAGGATGGCGTATTATCTTTGTTTAACACCCCCCGGGTGGTTGGCGAGTTGACATTTACTTACGGAGGCATCGCACTATTCCTGTTGGTAATCTATGTATCAAGTAAGCTTTCTTCAACTGTTAAGTTTCTCACGGAAGAAAAATCCTTCTATAAGAATCAAAAAGAAACTGCTAATGTCGCGGTAATTGTCCGGTTCTTCTTGATTACTGTGGGCTTTGTTCTTGCCCTGTTGGTATCCGGTATTCCGGTTGATAGAATTACCATTATCCTTGGTGCCCTCAGTGTGGGTATAGGATTTGGCTTGCAAAACATTGTAAACAATCTTATTTCAGGGATCATTTTAATATTCGAACGTCCAATTCAAACCGGTGACCTGGTAGAGCTACAGCAATACACAGGATTTGTGAAAGACATAGGGATCCGCGCAAGTGTAATCAGGACCTATGATGGCGCTGAAGTAATCGTTCCCAATGGAGATCTGGTTTCACAAGAGGTGATAAACTGGACCTTAAGCAGCAGGGAACGGAGAGTTGAAATGCATGTAGGGGTTGCCTACGGCAGCGACGTAAAACAGGTTACCAAGTTGATATCTGATGTTTTAAAATCGCACCCCAAAGTGGAAAAGTATCCCGAACCTGCGGTACTGCTGGATGGATTTGGAGATAGCTCCGTAGATTTCAGATGCTTGATCTGGACCACTGATATAGACCACTGGTTAAGAATAAAAAGCGAGCTGTCAACGCAAATCTACGACGCCCTGAACGAAGCCGATATTACCATTCCGTTTCCTCAAAGAGACCTCCACGTGGTATCATGGACAGCAAAAGCTCCTGAATCCGTTTCAAGGACATTAGATGGGGTGAAACCTGTTAGTGAAGATGATGAATCTCATAATTCGAAAACCGGATTTGAGAAGGAGAATGAAGGGGATTAACTTCGTGCAATTTCCAGACACCTGACAAAACTATGGCGTCTGCCTGCGTGATGCCTTTTTAGCCTTCTTATCCTGTTTTCCCTTAATTACGCTAACTGCAGCTGCGTGAATACCGGATTTTACCCAGTAGTTTATGGGACCTTTAAAAGTAATCCGGTCCTGAACGAAGTCTGCTGATGCCTGGTACTTGGAATGCTTTAGCACAATTTTATCGACTAACAACGTCAGCAGGGATGATCCGAAATTCCGTACATCCGGTTGATGGCTTTTAAAAATTTCGACATGCAAGTCATCGTAGGTTATCACCGCTTCCCCTGATGATTGCAAACTATCTCCTATCATGTTGAATTCGAAGCTGTGCAAATGACCGGATCTGATTTTCGCGGCCTGTAGTGGATCAACCATTTGATTTAGCAGCTCCATCGGTAAATCGGTAAGTTGGACGGAAAGTGAAAACTTACCTGAATCCAGGCGATGATAATCATAACTGATCTGACCACGGTTATAAATCAATCCACTGCCATGGGCAACATGCTCGCTTTGATCAATTGAATGGAATCGATTCAAAGTAAAACTGATACTGTCAATGGCAATATGACCTTCCTGTCCGGTTTCTTCACCAATTTCAAAATACACCACCCGGCCACCCCGGCCGCTGATCTTAGGTATGCTTACTGTTTCAGGAGAAGGAATCAATTCCGTCAGCAGGTAGGGTTTGGTTATCTGCTCAGGATCCGGCAAGGTTTTATCTCTCTTTATGCTAAGGTCAAAGTCATCCATTATCATTTGGTCCGCGATAAATTTATCCTGTTGAATCAAGCTGTCCCAGTTTACATTCTGGAAATGTATTCGTTTAATTTGCGCAGATAATATATCTGTTTCAGTTTCGATTCCCATGACGTATTCATTTATAGGAACCACAAACATCGAATCAATATATAGGTTAGACTCATCCGAATAGATGTTTCCAATATGAACGCTGGAAGTGGGCGCTTTAAACGCCAAATTTTTGAGACCGATTTTTAACCGGTTATTTCCAGGTTCCAACGCTATGTTATCAAAGGAAATAGCAGTTCCATTGCTGGTGAACTGGCCTGGAGAGACTTTAAGTTTCGAAAATAAACTCAACGGTGAGACAGTAGCGCGATTCTGGTCGGCTCTATTTTTTCTGCCGTTCCCTTTATCTCCCGTATTGATGTCCGGTGCATAAACCAAAATCTCTTCAGTAAATGGCAGTGCAGAATCTGACCGGTGCAGGTTTACTAACCTAACACTATCAACCGTAGAAACCAGCCCGGTGGGTACATTGGTATAAACAATATCATTTATTAGTAGAGAACTGACCTCCAGGCTAGCTGGAGTGGCAGTAAACGGTCCAAGTGCTATTTCGTTGACCGCCAAATTGTACTCCCCGGATTTCTCCATATTGATTTGAGTAAACTGCGACAAAGAGTCGCTGTGTATGACAGTTTCTCCAACTCTGTAATTGGCTGATCCCAACCGGTATTTGAGGTTGGTTATGTTAGCCTGTAGCTTATGGTATGCTGCTATTCCCCGATCCCA
>BQJT01000314.1 GCA_021604845.1 Cyclobacteriaceae bacterium | reverse complement strand
TCCCTTCCATTTTCAAGGTGCCGTCTTTGTAATACCCTTTGTACTCACCTATACCATTTACAAACCAGCTTTCTCCTTCAAGTATTCCATCTTCGTAGTAGTAAAGCCACTTACCTTCATTAACTCCGTTTCTCACCAGACCACTAATTTTTACCGCTCCATTTTCGTAGTACTCCTTATAGAACCCTTCTCCGTTTTTAAACAATCCCCGTCCCTTGATACTGCCATCATCATAGTATAAATGCCAATATCCATCTTTGCGGCCGCCAGTTTCTGCGCCCTGTGAAGTTAAATTGCCGTTTTCATCATAATATGCCCATTCTCCTTCGCTCAGCCCCTTCCGGTAAGTTCCCCTGGCTGAAACCATGCTATTAGGATGATAAAACTCCCATAATCCTTCTTTAACACCATCGATATACCCACCTCGTCCCTGGATGGTACCGTTTTCATAGTAATATTCCCAGGCGCCTTCATTCTTATCATTCACTTTGATTCCTGAAGCTTTCAATTTTCCGGAATTATAAAACTCCTTGTACTCACCGCGGTTACTCTGGTAGTATATCTGTGATTTTATCTGCCCATCCTCGTAAAACCAGTTCCAAATTGCCACCCTTTGCCCATGCTGATACTCACCCCTGGTTTTAATATTTCCATTTTCAAAGTAATAATGCCACAGCCCTTCTTTTGCCCCGTTACGGAGCTCACCTTCCATACTTGGGGTACCATTTTCGTAATAATATTTCCAGGTCCCGAAGTTTTGATTATCTCGAATCTCACCGGTCATCTTTAAATGACCATTCTCATAATAATACTCCCAGATACCTACAGGTTCATTATTTAGATAACTACCTTGTTCTTTTATCTGGCCGTCGGCGTAGTAGGAAGTATATGGCCCTTCAAGTTCCTGGGTCCCTTCCTTTAAAAAATACTCTTCCTTTTTTTTCTTTAAATCGGGATCGTAATAGGTTGTGATGGTAGACCCTTGCGAAAGTACTATTCCAGGTACCCAAGCTAAAAAAAAGGAAAAGATTAGAACAAGCCTCAAAACTCCGGTAATTCTGTTTAACTTATTGTTTATTCCAGCCTGGCGACCTATACTTTAAACGATGGCTTCCGGAATTAAATTATTTCCAAGACTGTGAATAGTCCTGTACGTAATATGTAAATTTGGATAATTTGAAGTTAACAAAATAACAAAATGTCTGCTAATACCTTACAAGGAGGCGGTTCGAGAACAAAATCAACCAGCAGAGACGATTTTGAGTCTCCGGACTTTTACCAATTGGATGAACTTCTGACTGATGAACAAAAGTTGATTAGAAGCTCTATGCGGGATTTTGTAAAGCAGGAGATCTCACCTTATATAGAGGATTGGTGTCAACAGGCAACCTTTCCGGAGGGTATAGTTAAAAAATTCGGCGAGATGGGAGTTTTTGGGCCAACCATCCCATCGAAATATGGAGGAGGAGGAATGGACTACGTCTCCTATGGCTTAATCATGCAGGAAATAGAACGGGGTGATTCCGGTATGAGAAGTACTGCATCTGTTCAGGGGTCGCTGGTGATGTATCCGATATATATGCTTGGCACTGAGGAGCAAAAAAAAACCTACCTGCCCAAACTTGCCACGGGAGAAATGCTGGGATGTTTCGGGCTGACAGAGCCAGATCACGGTTCGAACCCTGCCGGAATGACTACCCATTTCAGGGATATGGGGGATCATTTTCTATTGAATGGATCAAAAATGTGGATCTCCAATGCACCGAAAGCGGATGTTGCGGTGGTTTGGGCCAAGGATGAAAATCAACGGATTCATGGATTGATTGTTGAACGTGGTTTGGAAGGGTTTACCACTCCGGAAACCCATGACAAGTGGTCATTAAGAGCGAGCTGCACCGGAGAACTGGTGTTTGACAATGTAAAAGTTCCTAAAGAAAACCTGTTGCCTGGGAAAAGCGGCTTAGGCGCCCCGCTCATGTGCCTTGACTCCGCCCGGTTCGGAATAGCCTGGGGAGCAATTGGAGCAGCGATGGACTGCTACTATTCCGCCCGTAAGTACGCAATGGAAAGAATACAATTTGAAAAACCGATAGCGTCGTTTCAACTGGTTCAAAAGAAACTGGCTGAAATGCTTACTGAAATTACCAAAGCCCAGTTATTGAATTGGAGGCTAGCTAAATTGATGGATCAAAACAACGCCAGCACTGCCCAAATTTCATTAGCTAAAAGAAATAATGTAGCGGTTGCACTGGAGATCGCCCGGGAAGCCAGGCAGATCCACGGGGGAATGGGCATAACCGGTGACTATCCCATAATGAGGCATATGATGAACCTGGAATCGGTAATCACCTATGAGGGCACACACGATATTCACTTATTGATCCTGGGAAATGAGATTACCGGGATACCGGCATTTAGTTGACTAATCCCGAGAACCACGTAATCGACCTTTTAATTTTAGAATTGCCACCGGCATCAAAGGATCGTCTGTGAATACAGTCACGGTTTTGTCCTGATTGCCAATTCGTTCATCGGTAAAAAACTGAACCGATATCTCGGCCAGGCTTCCGGCTTTGACCTCCTGAGACCCGGATTGTACTTTAATGCAATTGCAGTTGCCGAAAACTTTTTTCAATCGCAATGTCGACTGACCGATATTTCGCAATTGAAAAGAGGCATTAACGGTATCTCCCTGTTCTTTAACCCCAAAATCTATCTCCGTTCGATCAAACTGAATCCGTGGTGACTCCGGACTGATGGGTGGTGGAGCATCCAACAAAGTAGTAGTAACTGAAAAATCCTTGCGAGTATCTGTCTCCTCATAAGTAAAAATCGAAATGTCTTCATTAAAGAAGCCCAGATCGTTTTTAGCCATCACATCATAATGTACCCATATTTTTCCGGTAGATCGGGGTTTTAAAGTATACGGTTCGAAGGTCACCGTAATATGATTCGGTCCAGCCATATCATCCGAAAAAATCAGGATTTGATTTCCTTGATTATAAACCTCATAACTTTTGGAAAACAACGAGTTGGTAGTGATAGTACCCAGATCGAAAACCCGTTGCTTGACCCTGAGCGCACCCATTTGAATTGGAAACTCCTCCTCAATCGTGGTAGAAGCGGGTTTAACGAATCCTTTTATGGTCAACTGGGCGCTATCGGGTTGATCTTTGAAATGAACAGTCACATATTTTTCAAATGGCCCTGGCCGGTTGTTGGGATCGAATTGCACCGCTACAAACCCCTGGTCTCCGGGTTCAATGGTAACTGCAGACCAATCAGTAGATGTACATCCGCAGCTGGCAGTTACTCTGTCTACCTGCACCCCTTTGGAAGCCTGATTAACAAAAGTAAACTGATGATCGACCACACCCTGATTATCAATGATCGTCCCCAGATCAGCTTCCGGTTGTTGAAAAACCACTGATTCCTGGGAATAGCTACTAAGGCCCCACATGATTAAAATAAAGATCAACAATACCCTGGTATTCATTCCGGTAAAGATCACTAAAACCGCAAATAAATTGCTACAAATCCCGCTTAGATTTGGTTTGATGTAATATTGACAGTTGATTTAAAGGTCAAGCTAATTTCCTATCAGGGGTTAAGAAAAAAAACCTAATAAGATCTGTCTCTTACCAAATACGCTAACCCATTATCTGGCCAACCGCCACTTTGCTTCCAGTAGTTATTGACTCATGGATCGCATCGATAATCAACATGTCTTTCAACCCATCTATTCCGCTTACTATTGACTCCCGCTTTTCCATAACACAGCGGGCGAAGTCATCAATCTGAAGTTTCTGCTGGAATACTTGTTCATAATCCATGGTTCCGTTAGTAGATTTTCCCTGTTGTCCGGTATAAATGGTGGCCGGGTTTAACTCAATAAATCCTTCGGTGCAGGCTGCAAATAATCGATCGAGCCATCCGGCATCTCCGCTGTAAGAGTTGCAAAGCGTGCCATCGGCAAACTCCAGCTGCCAGGTATATATTTCATCAACCTCGGGATAGAGCTGTTTTCGCTTGGTAGTGGCCTGGGCGCTGACGTAAACCGGCTCGGCCCCCTTGGTGTGGCGGGCACTTTGAATGGGATAAACCCCTAAGTTAAGTAATGGCCCACCGCCCATATCTTTTTTGGTTTTCCAGGAACCTTTGGATGGTGTAGAAGAATAGCCTAGTGCGCATTCCATATAGTTTACCGGCCCGAATACCTCGTCCTGCCCAAGTCTTTTAGCCTCTATGAAATAGGGGTCGTAATGCATGCGATAACCAATGGCCAGTTTCCGGTTGGCCTTGTTGGCAGCATCAATCATCTGCCTGCCTTCGCCAGCATTCATCGCCATAGGTTTTTCACAGATAACATGTTTGCCAG
>BQJT01000313.1 GCA_021604845.1 Cyclobacteriaceae bacterium | reverse complement strand
CCAGGAAGTAACCGAAGCCGTTGTTACAGTTCCTGCCTACTTCAATGACTCTCAACGTCAGGCTACCAAAGAAGCAGGTGAAATCGCTGGTTTAACCATCCGCCGGATTATCAATGAGCCTACTGCAGCAGCATTGGCTTATGGTATGGACAAGCGAAATAAAGATATGACTATTGCCGTGTATGACCTCGGTGGTGGTACTTTCGATATTTCTGTATTGGAATTAGGCGAAGGGGTTTTTGAGGTAAAATCAACTAATGGTGACACGCACCTTGGTGGTGATGATTTCGATCGCGTCATTATTGATTGGTTGGCAGAAAGCTTTAACCAACAGGAAAATATCGATTTGCGGAAAGATCCAATCGCTTTACAGCGTTTGAAGGAAGCAGCAGAGAAGGCTAAAATAGAGCTTTCTGCCTCTACTTCAACGGATATCAATCTGCCTTATATCACAGCGGTAGATGGTGTTCCTAAGCACTTGGTCATGAATCTTTCCCGGGCTAAGTTCGAGCAATTGGCGGATTCACTTGTGGAGCGTACCCTCGAGCCTTGCCGTTTGGCACTCAAAGATGCAAACCTGGGAACAGACGATATCGACGAAATCATTCTGGTTGGTGGGTCTACCCGGATTCCAAAAATCCAGGAGGCGGTTGAAACTTTCTTTAAGAAAAAACCAAACAAAGGCGTAAACCCTGATGAGGTGGTTGCCGTAGGTGCTTCTATCCAAGGTGGCGTACTGAGTGGTGATGTGCAGGATGTTTTGCTACTGGATGTTACACCATTATCTCTTGGTATTGAAACGATGGGTGGTGTTTATGATGTCATTATCGAATCCAACTCTACTATACCTACTAAGAAGTCAAAAGTATACTCTACTGCTGCTGACAATCAGCCATCGGTAGAAATCCATATTCTTCAAGGAGAGCGCCCAATGGCCAAGGATAATCGCACCGTAGGTCGTTTTATCCTTGACGGGATTCCACCGGCACCAAGGGGTATGCCTCAAGTAGAAGTAACTTTTGATATTGATGCCAACGGTATTGTCAATGTTTCTGCTAAAGACAAAGGTACCGGTAAAGAGCAAAATATTAGAATAGAAGCTTCTACTGGATTATCTAAAGAAGAGATTGCCAGAATGAAAGCGGAGGCTGAAGCCAATGCAGATGAGGACCGTAAGGCTAAAGAACGAGTGGACAAACTCAACGGAGCTGATACTTTGATCTTCCAAACTAAGAAACAGTTGAAAGATTATGGCGAGAAGCTGCCAGAGGATAAAAAAGCGGCCATCGAAACTGCGGTTCAAGAATTAGAAGCTGCTCATAAAGCAGAAGATTTGGACCAAATCGATAAGGCTTCTGAAACATTGAATGCGGCTTGGCAAGCAGCTAGCCAAGACATGTATCAGGCTTCACAGCAAGATCCAAATGCAGGCGCAGGACCACAGGCTGATCCAAATGCAAGCGCAGAAGACACTGGAGCTAGCCAAGATGGCAAAGCAGAAGATGTTACCGACGTGGAGTTTGAAGAAGTTGAAGATGATAAGAAATAAACCTGTTTAAAAGGTTGAAAGAGTTTAAGGGGTTGAAAGGGTTTAATACGCTTTCTGCCCCTTTTTAATTTTAAACCCTAAGCTATAGAATGAAAATTAAAACATTCCTCTAAAAGCCAGCCTAATTTCATGGGTAAGTCCAATATCTGAGCCAAAGGTATTAGCCAAATAAAAAGAGGTAGCATAGCCTAATTGGATTTGCTCACTTAAACCAACGCCTGCCTGAAGATGCCCTTCCCATTCAGATGATAGGCCTGCTCCAAGCCAAAATCGTTGTTCACTAAAGGTCATTTTTGTAGCAAAAAAATAGTTGAGTGGTGCACCTTGAACCGCTTTAGCCCATATGACGGGTTCTACATAGTCATAGCCAGACCCGTAGTAAATTCGGGTGCCCAAAAAAGCGTGGAAATGCATGGCTCTTTTTAAGTTAGCTAAACTGCCTCCATCACCTTCTATCTGCAAATCGGCTGGAATCATTTGCTCTGCTGACAAGCCAGCAATAAAAAACTTGCGATTAAACCGGGAAGAACCAATTTCGCCCTGATAGTATAATCCAAAGCTTCCGTTCATCAAAGTCTTAGACTGGGGCGTGTCTCCAATTAACTGATCATTAGGATTTTCAACCTTTAATTTGTCCGCATCTACCCGAAACTGATTTGCCGCAAAGGCTAAACCAATGGAAAGAAAACTTTCTCCAAATCGATCCATTTTAATTTGATAGGCATATTGTAATTGTAGTTGGGAATAAGAAGTGGGACCAAATTCATCGTTTAGGAGCAAAGCTCCCAAGCTCATATTGGCTCTGTCATTCACGTATTGCAAACCTAATAAAGCGGTCTCAGGCGCCCCTTCAAAGGAAGTCCATTGCTTGCGGTATACCAAGTCAAGGTCAATCAATTGATCTGTATCAAAGTCGAAGATATCCACTACTGCCGGGTTAGTAGCATATTGAAAAGCTCGGAACTGGGTCCAATTAGCTAGTTGCTGGGCAATGCTGCTGGTAGCCAGAGCTATGAGTAAGATAAAGGTCAGTCTAAGTTTTTTCATAATGGTTGTATTTCCCGAATTATTCCCGAACAATGGTTATAGTACTCTTAATCACCTGTTTTTCGCCTAGTGCATTGATAACCAATACATAGAGATAAGTGCCCGCAGGTAATAATTCTCCGTTATAGGTGCCGTCCCAATCATTTTGATAATCTAATGATTCGTAAACCGTATCTCCCCAACGGTTAAAAATAGTCAATTTATGATCTGAGAATTGTTCTATGTCTTTGATGGCAAAAAAGTCGTTCACACCGTCATTATTGGGTGTAAAAGCATTAACGGCATCTACTAATTTTACATCTTCAGACAATACGGTGACCCTTACAGAATCTATTCCTTGGCACCCATTTGCATCGATCCCGGTGGCTATAAAAGTGGTCGTTGAATCAGGCGTGGCAATTGGTCCGGCACAAGCAGTACAAGACAGGAAATTACCCCCAGACCATTCATAAGCACTCGCACCAGATGCTTCCAATCGCACCTCCTCTCCTACTTTAACAATTACATCCGAACCAGCATCAATTAGTGGCGAATCAAAAATTTGTAATTCGAGGAAGGTAGTGTCTGAAAAACAATTATTGCTAACAATCAAGCCATAAGTAACAGCGTTAGCTGGGCTTGCAACCGCCAGATCCGAGCTAATAACAGTTAAGGTTCCATCGGTATCAATCCATGTATAAGCTCCTTCCCCAAAGGCCATTAATTCGATGCTTTCTCCAATGCAAATACCATTGGAGGCACCTAGTATTTCTGCTTGGGGTTGGCTGGCAGCTTCCACTGTAGCAGCGGTTTCTCCGGTGCATCCATTTTGATCCGTTACCGTTACAGAAAATAGTCCAGCAGTGCTAGTTTCAAGTGTGGCCGCATTGGTTCCATCCGACCAAAGGTAGGTTTCAAAATCACCAACATTCAGGCTTGTAGGCTCCCCTTCGCATATGCTTAATTCGCCACTAATAACTGGCAAAGGAGCAGGTGTCTCCGATACCTCCAAGGAAGCCATTCCAGAGCAACCTGTATCATCCGTAACAGTTACCATATAAGTACCACCTTCTTCCACTTCAATATTATTTCCCGTGGCATCATTCGACCAAATATAAGTGTCAAAACCAATATCCACAGTCAGGCTTGTAGTTGTTCCTTCGCAAAAGTTAGCTTGCCCTGCAATATTGACATTAAGTGGATCATTCTCTTGCACAACAATGGAACTTTCTCCCGTACAGCCCCCCGAATTGGTAACCGTTACATCATAAGTCCCACTGCTATTAGCCATAATAGTCGACGTCATATCCCCGGTAGACCATTCATAAGTTTCAAAATCGCCTGCATTTAGCTGAGTAGAATCGCCATCGCAAAAGGTCAATTCCCCTGTTATCTCAAATTGAATATCTTCTGCTTCCATGACTTCCACCGAACTGGTTCCAAAGCAACCATTGGTATCTTCTACGGTCACGCTGAATGTCCCGGTTTGCATGACGGAAACCTCCGCAGTCATACCGCCCGTCGACCATTCGTAGCCTTCAAAGGTTCCGGTGCTAAGGGTAGTTGAACCGCCATCACAAAAACTCAACAAACCCTCAATTTGCGGCTCCGGAAGGGCTAATTCGCTAATTTCAATAGAGCCTGAACCCGTACAGCCATTATCATCAACCACCTCCACTTCATAAGTTCCAGGTTGACTAGCATCAATGGATTGTGTTTCTTCGGTGGTGGACCATAAATAGCTTACAAAAAGACCAGCATCCAGCGCTGTAGAATCTCCTACGCAATAGCTTTCATCGCCAGAAATCTCTACTGTTGGATTAGTGTTTTCAATTATTTCTACAGCAGTTTCCGCCTGACAGCCATTATCATCCAGCACA
>BQJT01000312.1 GCA_021604845.1 Cyclobacteriaceae bacterium | reverse complement strand
GGTTAACCCGGTCGTTGGCTCCAATGATGGAAGCATATGATTTGGCACTCATGCCCACGGCGCCCACAGCAATTCCGGTGCTACTCACCAGACTCTTCTTAATAAATTCTCTTCTCCTGGTCATTTTATTGAGCTATAGATTTGGTTTACTAGTTTAGATGAATTGCAAAATAGTTATTCTGTGAGTTCAATCAAATTGCCCTCCGGGTCTGAGATAACGCTTTCGTAATAGCCATCTCCTGTTATTCTTGGTTCCCCTATTATCACGTTTCCGCTTTCCCGGATTCTTTCAGTTAGTAAATGAACCCTCTCTTTTGTTCCAACAGATATTGCGAAATGGGTCAGGCCTAATATTGGTCCGGTTTTTTCAAGAAGTTTACCTATATCAGGTCTGTGCATAAGTTCAATTCGCGCACCACTTTCAAATGCCAAAAAGTATGAGCTGAAATCTTTTTTTGGATTGTGATATTTGTCATTTGAACTCAGGTCAAAGTATTCCAGATAAAATTCCTTCATTTTTTCTAAATCCTTCGTCCATATCGCTATGTGTTCAATTTTCATTTGACTTTTCATTTTAAAATAACCGTCAACCCCGTGCTCACAGGCCGTTAGTACTGAATAGTCTCAATAGTGCCTTTCAACCAGGCACCATTGGAATTTAATCAAACCTATTTCCAGAAGCCGGCTTGAACTTGAATGGTACTATCATCGAGAGTTTTTGGGTACCCCAATACACCAAATAACCCAGTCCCACGCCCACTGCCGTACCACCCAAAATATCCAATGGATAGTGTACCCCCAGGTACATACGGCTATAACAAACCACCAGCGGCCAGATTATTACCAGCCAAACAAACGGATGAGATTTCCGAAATATCAGGATAAAGAAGGTGGATACCGCAACGCTATTGGCTGCATGCGAGCTAACAAACCCGTAACTACCGCCACACCTGGTAACAATCCGCACCAAATGACCTATTTCAGGATCATGACAGGGGCGAAAACGTCCAAAATACGGTTTCATCAGACTACTGGTTAGCTGGTCACTTAAGGTAATCAAAACTACTACAGCCAGCACAAAATATACTGCCTGCCAGCCAAATTGCCGGAATAATCCAATTAGTAAAACTAAATATAACGGTATCCAATTGTACTTATCTGTGATTGCTGCCATTAAAAAGTCCAGAAAAGGGCTGCTTTGCCGTTGGATAGATAACAGCAATTCCTTATCCAGCTGATCAATTAACTCAAGTATTTCCGGCATCGATCCAGTTGATATCTTTCTTAAGTTTCTGCAGAGTCTGGTGCTCCGGTGTACCTTCTCCAGGGTGGAAATTATAAGACCAGTTGGCTTGAGGGGGCAGGCTCATCAAGATCGATTCGGTACGGCCACCGGTATCCAAACCAAATTTGGTTCCCTTATCCCAGACCAGGTTGAATTCTACGTACCTGCCGCGCCGGTAGAATTGCCATTGTTTTTCCCTTTCACCGTAGGGTTTGTCTTTATTCCTGGCAATCAAATCTCTGTATGTGGGCATAAAAATCAGGCCCACATCCTGAACAAATTTCCACCGCTCAGCTTTGGTAAATGCATCATCACTGGATAAACGGTCAAAGAATATTCCTCCTATTCCTCTGGTTTCATCCCGGTGCTTGAGGAAAAAATAATCATCGGCCCAGCGTTTAAACTTGTGATAGTAGGAGTGGTGATGCCGGTCACATACATCCTTCAACTGCTTATGAAAAAAGCCTGCATCAGCCGGATCAATATAATGAGGGGTAAGGTCAATGCCGCCGCCAAACCACCAGTGTTTTGTTTTGGATTTGCTTGGGGTCATTTCGAAATACCTTATGTTCATGTGAATAATGGGTACCATGGGGTTTTCCGGGTGTAATACAATACTTACCCCGGTAGCATAGAAATCTGCCTGTTCCAGACTCAGAGCATCCAGTATTTTTTGAGGAGTATTTCCATATACTTCCGAAAAATTCACTCCACCTTTTTCGATTACATTACCTTTAGCAAATGATCGAGTCCTTCCGCCACCCCCGCCCGGGCGCTGCCATTTATCCTCTATGAATTTACCGCCACCATCAACAGCTTCCAGTCCATGGCATATCTCATGCTGAAGATTCTGAAACCATTTTGATAGTGCTGATTTGCTTAAATTATTCACTTACCCTGTATTCTTATGATAGGGTGAACTTATCAAAAACCACCCAATTTCATAAACCCTTTGACAGTATTTTGCTATTTTTAGGCGCCTGACCCTCTTTCAAGCAACAACCAACAACCATCCTATGAGTACCATTACCAGGCATAAAGTGAAGCAATCCGTCTTGTTGAAAGCGTACAGGTTAATGTGTACCTCAGTACGCATGGCCAGATTGTATGATGAAGAAAAAGCGGTTTGCAGTAAATATGTTCACAGCACCTCCAGGGGTCATGAAGCAATTCAATTGGCAGCTGCCTGGCATATGCAACCCAAGGATTATTTATCGGTTTATTATCGCGACGAGTCCCTTTTACTAGGGTTGGGGCTGAACCCATACGATCTGATGCTTCAGTTAATGGCAAAATCAGATGACCCATTTTCACAAGGGCGGGCCTACTACATACACCCGGCATTAAAAAAGGAAGGATTCCCCACCATACCACATCAAAGTTCAGCCACCGGAATGCAGGCCATTCCAGCCACTGGAATGGCTCATGGTTTAAAATATCTTTCTTCTCAGGGTTTACTGAAGGGTAGAAAGAAACCAATAGTGCTTTGCTCACTGGGGGATGGTTCCATAACAGAAGGTGAAGTATCAGAAGCCTTTCAAATGGCGGTTTTGAAGGAACTTCCCATCCTGTATCTAGTACAGGACAACGACTGGGGAATTAGTGCCACAGGAAAGGAGATGCGCAGTATGAACGCATATGAATTTGCTGCTGGATTTAAAGGGATGGATCGAATGCAGGTAGATGGATCGGATTTCATTGAGTCTTACCTTGGCTTGGAACAGGCTGTTCAAAAGGTAAGGAATGAAAGAAAGCCATTATTGATTCATGCAAAGGTGCCGTTACTGGGTCATCATACCAGTGGAGTACGCATGGAGTGGTATCGTGATGACGAGAATCTAACCCTGCATCACCAGCAAGACCCGCTACCAAAGCTACACCAGGTACTTGTCGAATCCGGAGTGGCTGAAAGGAAACTGGATAAAATAAGATTAGCTGTTGAGAAGCAGGTGTTGGACGATTTTAAAAAGGCCAGTGCATCGCTGGACCCGGCTGCCAAACAATTGTATACCCATGAGTTCGCCCCAACTCCAATAAAATTTGAAAAGGGTGAACGTACCCCAGATGGAGCAGAAAAAGTGATCATGGTTGATGCAGCGCTGCACGCTTTGGATGAAATTTTAGCTGAAAACCCTGAAGCGTTATTCTACGGTCAGGATGTGGGAATGAGATTGGGCGGTGTATTTCGCGAAGCGGCGAATTTGGGCAAGAAATATAGCGAAGAGCGGGTTTTTAACACACCGATTCAGGAGGCTTATATAATTGGTTCAACCGCCGGCATGTCAGCCGTCGGCTGCAAGGCTATCGTGGAGGTGCAGTTTGCTGATTATATCTGGCCGGGAATTAACCAGTTGGTAGTAGAGTTATCGAAGTCCTGTTATCTAACCGCCGGGAAGTTTCCCATTCAAGCCCTTATTAGAGTACCTGTCGGAGCCTACGGAGGAGGTGGACCATATCATTCAGGAAGTGTGGAATCTACGTTGCTAAACATCCGTGGGATTAAAGTTGTTTATCCCAGTAATGCAGCAGATATGAAGGGTTTATTCAAAGCCGCTTTCTACGATCCCAATCCGGTACTAATGTTGGAGCACAAGGGCCTGTACTGGTCACGGGTTCCGGGAACAGAAGCGGCAAAAATGCCAGAGCCTGACCGAGATTATATAATTCCACTGGGTAAGTCCCGGTTGGCTGTTACTGCCAAGGAGCACTGCATAGAGCAAGGTGATGCCGCGGTAGTGATTACTTACGGCATGGGAGTATACTGGGCCCTGCGGGCTGCTGAGCGTTTTCCAGAGCGCATTACCGTAATGGATCTAAGATCACTGAACCCCCTGGATTGGGAAGCAGTGAAAAGAGAGGTTGATCGACACAGCCGTTGTCTGGTAGTTACCGAGGAGCCATTGATGAACTCGTTTGCCGAATCGCTGGCGGGCAGAATAGCATCAACGTGCTGGCAACAGTTGGATGCCCCTGTAGCCACAATCGGGTCAGCGGATCTTCCTGCAGTACCATTGAATATTGCATTAGAGGCTGAAATGTTGCCCAATGCGGATAAAGTATATCAGAAGATGAAAGATTTACTGGAATATTAGAACGGGTATCCGATTCCAATATTCAGGGTAATCGAATTATCAGTTGATCCCTCGATTCCACCAAACTTAAATTTCCTAAGTACCCATCTTTCACCCTCGGGTCTGGCCGGT
>BQJT01000311.1 GCA_021604845.1 Cyclobacteriaceae bacterium | reverse complement strand
TCTGGTAATATCTTGTTTATGAATAATGGCAATGGAAAGCCCCATATCTATAAATAATTCAGTAAAGCCCAGCACGAACATCACTATCGCAATTAACCCAAAGTCCGACTTGTCAAGAAATCTGGTAAGGATGGAGATTTTTAACAAACCATTAACCGCCACTACTGCAGTGGAAGTGCTGGTCCATTTTACTCCTGATATAGCTTTGTTTTTAATGCTCAAGTGTTATCCTTCCACTGCAAGTAAGAAAGCTTTACTGCTTTTGGCTGCGATATGCTAATTGCAACAATCTACTAATAGATTCAATTCTTTTTTCGGGATCATTCAACTCAAGTATGTTTCTGCGTCCATTTTGCCCCATTTTGATTGCTAAATGCTTATCCTGAAGTAGTTGTATGATTCTTTCCGCCATGCTTTCATAATCGAATTCTCGTACCAGATACCCGGTAGTTCCATCAATTACATGCTCAGGGATTCCATTATGCAAAGTACTTACCACTGGCAGTTCAAAAGCGGCTGCTTCCGCAGGGCTAAGAGCATAGCCCTCCTGGTCACCGTTTAAGGCAGTAACACTATGCTGAGCAAAAACCCAATGGTCGCTCAAAACGGTCATGGCTTCCTGGTGGGATAGCTCACCATGAAATTTCACCGAATCCACCAAGCCAAGATCAGCAACCAGTTGTTTTACCTGCTTGCTCAAAGGACCATCCCCTATTATGGTTAACCTGGCGTTTGTCACTACAGATCTTACCAGGTTGAACGCGTGAATTAAAGCCATGGGGTTTTTCTTCTCGGTCAGTCTTCCCAGAAAAATAATCGATGGATGGTGCTGGTTTCTTTGGTCCCAGGGCTTTGGTTCAATTTCCGCAACCCTAATACCATATCTCACAACATGGATTTTTTCCACCGGACACCCTTTCAATACCAAAAGCCGCTTTATATGGTGGGATGCAGTAATGATATAGGAAGCATAAAGGAAAACTTTTCGAATCTCCAGTCGGTATGACTTGGAGTTAAATGCAGACGAAGCATCCATACCATGAAAATGCACCACCATGGGAATATTTCGATGTTCTAAATACCGTCTGAACAAAATCGCTGGTTGACCGAATTCGAAGTAAGCAACATCCGGATTATTTTGGCCGAATATTCTTTTAAAAATTTTTTCAGCAGCTCTCCTTTTTAACCTGAAAGCCGCATGATAGTTTGTTCCTGCAGCCTTCTCCAGATTGCTAATAAGTTTTTGAAATTTCTGCTGGTTACTGAAATTTGTAAAGTACGTATTTGACACCACACGTTTTCCTTTGGTGTCCCCGGCTACATGATACAAATTGTCGCTTCCAATGACCTTTTCTAATCCGGTGATAAGCTCAAGGATGAAAGTCTCTGATGTTTTTACCGGATGATCTGTAAAAAAAGCTAGTTTCATTAGTAGCTGGGTAATTTCAAATAGGTTTTAATTGCAAAGTACAAAGTATGTTCAAGCTATTACTATCAATCTTTTATCAACCAAACCAGGAAAAAATCGATCCATTATGCCAGCCAGGGCCATAAATACGAATAAGAAGTAATAACTCATTTGAAAAAGTTGATATCTGGTGTGAATTGATATAAGTAAATAAGGTCCAATAGTTAATATAAAGAACCCCAAAGCAATCCAAAACACTTTACTTTCTCTTACTATCGGCAGTAGGAAACAGCATATTAAAGCTAAAGAAGGCAAAAAACTCATTAGCAGCCCTAAGGCTAAATTGTTTAACTTAAGCTTTGACTGTTTATTTATTTGCTTTTTGGCTTGCCAATCGCTGGTAATCTGATCTTCACTGCTGAGGTGAAGGTTGGCTACAATATTTAGGAACTGTTGTTGCGTCACATCAAGACATAACCAATATCCACTATCAATAAGACCTGCGGTTTCAAGCTGTGCTATATCTTCTCCGGGTAATTCGTGATCTACCTTTTCAACGTTGTTAATGTTGAACTCAGTCCAAACAAAAACACTGCGGGCTCTGCCAATCAGCTTGCTGGCGAAATCCGTTAGGTTTGTCTTCAGATATTCGGATGATTCATTCCTGTAGTACTCAAGGAAAGCGGCTTCACCCTGGGCGATGTATACTTTTCTTACCTGTTCATTGGTCAAAGGATGATACTGTCGGAAATTAGTAAACTTCAAAATGCCATCCTCATCGGCCACATTAGACAGGTACATCTCAAACCACAGGTTTGATTTAAATGGGATGAACTTACCAAATACTGCCTGGTTTCTAAGCCCCCAGCCGGCCATTGATGTTATCAATAGGATTAGCAGAGCGAAGGCATGAATTTTAGGAATATATTCCCTTTTGGTGGAAAACTGGGTGCCTATAATCAGTAGAATATATCCAATGAACAGTGAAATGTTGGCCAATGGAAGAATTAGAGCAAGTATGTAAAGCCAAATCTTTACTTTTTTATAACCCTGATCCAGTAACCCCGCGATTACGTATATGACCAGCATTGAAAGCGAAACATTAAAAATCACATCATCCATCCCTCGCTTTAGCATAACAAAGTATGTATACAACATAAATAGCGGCAGCAACAGGAACTTGTATCGGTCCAATCTGCTAGAGTAGCTGATCCTTACTGCAAGGTGAAATGTAACTGCTATTAAGGCGCATCTGAGGAAAAATAAGGCCCAGTAGGAGTAAACCGTTTTAACGCCAAAAATTAAAAAAACCAGCGCATAGATTACAGTATAAGCTACCGGGGTCCACGCAGTGGGTCCTGTATTTGGTCCGAATACATTGGAAAAACCCTGACCAGAAGCCAGAGCAGCCGAAACATTCCCTATTTCCTGCCCGAACTGATACCCCTCAAATCCGTTCTTTCTTACCCAAACAGTGAATAATAAACATACAATTAAAACAAGTATACTGGCCCGTCCGGAGGTACTAAATGCAATAAGCCTTTGTAATAAACTGGCAAAATTCATTTATCCGATGCTATGTGGAAAAGAAGTCAACTAATTGTTGCCAGGTTACTAATATAATCCGTATAAACTTGTTCTATCCCTTCCCTGAGATCAATTTTGTTTTTGAATCCCATTGATTGCAACCTGCTGCTATCCATTAACTTTCTGGGGGTCCCGTCCGGCTTGGTCAGGTCGAATTCCAGATCGCCATCATATCCGACAACTTCCTTTATCATTAAAGCCAGGCTCTTTATTTCAATATCCGAACCGGAGCCAATATTTACAAACAGCCGTTCGTTGTAATGTTCCATAAGAAAGAAACAAGCCTCAGCCAAATCATCTACGTGTAAAAACTCTCTTCTGGGGGTTCCAGTACCCCAAACGGTTACATTTGGCGTATTCTGTTCCTTTGCCTCATGGAACTTTCGAATCAATGCGGGTAATACGTGGGAGTTTTGAAGATCATAGTTGTCATTAGGGCCATACAGATTGGTTGGCATAGCCGAGATGAAGTTACAACCATACTGTTCGCGATAAGCTTCGCACATTTTTATACCTGCTATTTTAGCCACCGCGTAGGCATCGTTGGTAGGCTCCAATGGACCAGTTAACAAATACTCTTCTTTCAAAGGTTGCGGAGCAAGCTTAGGATAAATACATGAGGATCCCAGAAACAACAATTTGGTAACCTTTTGTAAATAACTTTGATGGATCAAGTTATTCTGGATCATTAAATTATCATACAAAAAGTCTGCCGGGTAGGTGGCATTGGCCTTAATCCCTCCTACTTTTGCCGCCGCCATAAACACATATTGCGGCTGCTCCTTTTGGAAAAATTCAGCTACAGCGTTTTGGTCTCTAAGATCAAGTTCTTTTGAGGTCCTTAATATCAGGTGGTTAAACCCTTTGACTTTCAACATTCGTACAATTGCAGAGCCCACCATTCCCCGATGTCCGGCAACATATATTTTATCGGATTTATTCATAGTAGTTCATTACTTTATGACCACCATCAATCAGGTGTTGATCCCTCTTTACCGCCTCCAGGTCGGAGTCAACCATGTCGTGAATTAATTCGTCAAGGCTGTATTCCAGCTCCCAGCCAAGTTGCTGTTTGGCTTTTGTGGGATCACCAATTAAAAGGTCCACTTCGGTGGGCCGATAATAATTAGGGTCCACCTTAATTACTTGTTTGCCCTCCGGTAATTGAAACTCTGGGTGGTTACATTTACTTACTACCCCTATTTCGTCTGATCCCTGGCCTGAAAAACTCAGCTCGATCCCAAGCCTGTTAAACGACTTAACCACAAATTCCCTGACGGTAGTGGTTACACCAGTGGCTATAACATAATCTTCAGGCTTTTCTTGCTGCAATATCAACCACATGGCTTTTACGTAATCTTTGGCATGTCCCCAATCTCTTTTGGCATCAAGGTTGCCCAGGTAACAGGTGTCTTGCAATCCCATGGCGATCCTGCAGGTGGCACGAGTTATCTTACGGGTTACAAAAGTTTCTCCGCGTATCGGGGACTCATGATTAA
>BQJT01000310.1 GCA_021604845.1 Cyclobacteriaceae bacterium | reverse complement strand
GATAAGATGTCGGCCGCAGGTTTCGATATTAAAGCTGGAGACCATCCGATCGTACCCATCATGCTTTATGACGCAGCGCTGTCTCAGCGAATGTCAGAGCGTTTACTGGAACTTGGTATCTATGTGGTTGGATTTTATTATCCGGTAGTACCTAAGGGTCAGGCCAGGATTCGAGTTCAAATTTCAGCAGTTCATCAACAGCAGCATCTGGACCAGGCCATTGAGTCATTTATCCTGGCGGGTAAAGAGCTGGGGGTACTGACCTAATGCCTCATACAGTCTCTGAAGAGCAGCATCTATGTTGATTGCTGCATTTTCATGAAAAGCTTAATCATTTGATGAGCTGCTCGTACATCGTGAACACGCAGTAAGGAGGCGCCGTTAAACAATGCTATGGTGTTTAAAGCTGTGGTACCAACCAGAGCATCGTCGGCTAAAGTATTGAGGGTTTTATAAATCATGGATTTTCTGGACACGCCGACCATTACCGGAGCATCCAGCATTTGAAAGACCTCGAGCTTTTTTAACAGCTCAAAACTCTGTTCGGCATTTTTCGCAAATCCGAATCCCGGATCCACTATAACGTCATTCACCCCCAGGTCGCGCAGTGCAGACAGTTTACCTTGGAGTTCCTCAATTACCTCAATGACCACATTGGTATAGTTGGATTTAGAACTCATTGATCGGGGGTCGCCGCGCATATGCATTAGTACATAGGGCAGCTGTTTATCGGCTATCAGCTTGAACAT
Organism: Cyclobacteriaceae bacterium; assembly: GCA_021604845.1. GTDB lineage: Bacteria > Bacteroidota > Bacteroidia > Cytophagales > Cyclobacteriaceae > SZUA-3. Next base: position 3,747 of record BQJT01000310.1, on the reverse strand, counting down.
TTTATCATCCAGGTTGCCCCCGCTCACGTCATTCACCATATCCGCCCCTGCATGAATTGCTGATTCTGCAACTTTTGCTCGAAAAGTATCCACAGAAACAGGTATTCCCGGAGCTGCAGCTTTAGCCATTTCAATGGCCGGAATCACCCGGTTGATTTCTTCCCTGGCGGTAATGTTCTTAGCTCCGGGCCTGGTAGAATAGCCTCCGATATCGATAATATCTGCCCCTTCCTGAATCAATTGCTTCAATCTTTCTTCAAGGGTGCCCTGATCGGTATATCGGCCTCCATCGTAAAAAGAATCGGGGGTGACGTTAAGTATTCCCATAACCAACGGGTGGCTCAGGTCGTATAGCTTTCCCCTGAGGTTCAGTGTTTTTTTTACAGAAAAAGAGGTAACTTTCGCTTCCAAAATCCAGGCCGGATAGATTTCTCTAAATTAGATAAAAGTTGGTAAATCAAACAATAGACCAATACAATCAGGTAATAAAGGCTTGTAAGCAGTTATTCTCCCGGAAAAGCAAAGACTACGGGACTGCCTGGCGAATTCTCAGAGTACCTTCTATAACCGACCAAATCTTTATTAAGGCACAAAGAATCAGATCCATACAGGAGAAGGGTCAGCAAAAAGTAGACGAAGGAATGAAGCCTGAATTTATTGGGATTGTCAACTATTGTATCATCGCTATTATTCAGCTCAGTATGGAAGAGGATGCGCCTATGGAGATTCCTTATGAAGACCTGGAACCGTTATATGATCGGACCATTGAAGAGGTAACTACCCTGTTGGAAAGCAAGAACCATGATTACGACGAGGCCTGGCGGGATATGAGAGTGAGCTCAATTACTGATATAATTCTTATGAAACTCCTCAGGATCAAACAAATTGAAGACAATCAGGGTAAGACACTGGTTTCGGAAGGTGTAAAAGCCAACTATCAGGACATTATCAACTATGCGGTTTTTTGTCTGATAAAACTGGATCAGGACCAATCATGAGCTGGATTCGAACACCGGCAAGGATTCTGGTAGGGGGGTTATTTATTTTCTCTGGCCTGATTAAAGTGAATGATCCTGTGGGTACCGCAATTAAGCTGGAGGAGTATTTTACGGTTTTCAGCAGTGATATTGCGGCATTTTTTGCGGTATTCGAACCATTCTCCCTTCAATTGTCCGTACTACTGGTAGTATTGGAAGTAGTGCTGGGGGTAGCGGTATTGATTAATTACCGCATGCCGGTAACTACCTGGGTTTTATTGCTGCTAATCTTATTTTTTAGCTTTCTCACCTTTTATTCAGCTTATTTCAATAAGGTCACCGATTGCGGTTGTTTTGGAGATGCAATCAAACTTACTCCGTGGGAGAGTTTTACCAAGGATATTATTCTGCTGGTGCTGATACTGATGATTTTCCCTTACCGCAATCAGTTTACACCATTGCTAAAGGGCAGGCCAGCTGATTTACTCATGGTAGTAATTATTGCGGCAAATACGTTCTTAGCAATCTATGCGATAAGACACTTGCCATTTGTTGATTTCAGGGCTTATAAACCAGGTGCCAGCATTCCGGCAGGTATGGAACCTTCAGAGCCTCTCAGACATATTTATATCATGGAAAAAGACGGAGAGCGCTTTGAATTTGAAACTTACCCCAGTGATACTACCTACAAATATCTGGATATAAAACTTTTAAACCCTGAGGCGCAGCCTACAATTACAGATTATAGTGTCTGGAGCACTGATGGGGAAGATATAACTGAGCAGAGCCTGCAAGGAAAGCAGTTGATTATCATCGTACATTATGTTGAAAAAGCGGATATCAGTGCATTCCAAAAGATCAATAAACTAATTGATGAAGTGGCTGGAGAGGTGAACGTAATGGTCCTTACGGCCTCTGATGAACAAGCTTTTGAAGCATTCAGGCATGAGGTACAATTGGGTGCACCGTATTACTTTGCTGATGCCACGGTATTGAAAACCATGGTAAGATCAAATCCAGGTGTTTTAGTATTAAAGGATGGGGTAGTGCTTGATAAATGGCATTACAGAGACGTTCCCTCACCAGAGAGGGTCAGGCAATTAATCAACTAATATGGGTGACCTGAAATATCCGGACAATATCTATTTAGTAGGAATGCCTGGTAGTGGTAAATCCACCCTGGGAAAACAATTGGCCGAGAAACTCAATGCAGACTTCTATGACCTCGATCTTTGTATCGAGAAGGAAGCCGGTAAGGACATTAATCGCATTTTCAGCGAGGATGGAGAGTCAGGATTCCGCCTTCTTGAAAGGCAGTGTCTGGAAGATTTAAGCAGAATTGCCGAAATCAAAGTGATAGCAACTGGCGGAGGAACCCCCTGTTTCCATCAGAATATTGACTATATGAACGCGCATGGGGTTAGCGTATTCCTCAATGTACCCCTCGAGATTATTTTAGAGCGGTTACTAGACCAGGGTACAGATGCCCGTCCTTTGCTAAGGAATAAATCCGCTACTGAACTTTTGGGTCAATTGCACGACCATTTCCAGTTAAGGAAGTCGCATTATATGAAAGCCTTAATACACCTTGACGGCGGGGCTATTTCACTTGAGACGATTCTTAATGGACTGGCTTCTCTCTAGAACTTAAACCCAAGAGTAAGTACTGCTGATTCCGATACGTTTTCAGTGAGCGCAGTGAGCGCACCAGGGTATGGAACGACCGCCGAATTAAAATTGGACCGCACATAGGAGGCATCCGCAAAAAATTTCTTAAACCTCAATCCAAGACCTGCGGTTAATGATTCCCTGCTCCGGTCAATACCATCAGATTGATTCTGAGGATCATTCTGCAGTGAGTATCCCGCACGAACTCTCAGTGCTTTCAGGCGAAGTTCACCCCCTACCCGGTAATTGAGCACCGATTCAAAGTTGTCTACTTCCTGGTTGGGATCGAAAAAGTCCACCTCGTTGCTGGTTAATTTTGCAGATCCGTAGTCGACCCACTCCACATCAGCCGAAATAAACCCAAGCTTGCCTATGAAAAATGCAGCTCCTCCGTTTAACCTGCCGGGTGTTCTCAGATTGTATCGAAGTGGAAGAAATACCACCTCATCGCTTATCAAACCGGAATTGAAGTTGGCGGCCATAAACAGATATGATTCTTCACGCATTTCGTAGAAAGTCGGTGAAGTATAGGAAATACCCATAGTCAATATGTTAACGGGCCTTACAATGATCCCCAGTGTACCATTGATACCGGTCCCTTCCAGCAACCGGTCATCGACCAGGGTAAATTCAGATAGATCCGCGTCAGTTGGCTGTTCTCGGTATACCCTTTCCTGGTCGTATCGCAATGTATTGATTCCAATTGATGCACCGATATAAAACCGGTCCGCGAAATTCGCTCCATAAGCAAAATTGGTAGTATTATGCCCTCCTTTGGTGGAAATGCTCTCGGTTTGCAATGTCGGGAAGTCGTCAGATGGGAAAGCAACCTGAGCAGGATCAAAAATGTCATATATATTTCGATCATAGAAAAATGTGCTGTCTCCCGGGGAATTCGATTCGTAAAATCGATCGATTAGGGTAGTCTGATAAGCCAGAAAAGGCAGCTCAGAGAGTAAATCCGGATTGTCGTAGGCCTGCATCCCAAATGCATTTGCCTCAGAAACTGCGTAGTCTATAAAGTCCTCTACAGTGTTCAGGCCCTGATAGGAGACATGATTGTTAAAGTTGGCTATACGGTTGGTTCCGAATCCGAATGCAC
>BQJT01000309.1 GCA_021604845.1 Cyclobacteriaceae bacterium | reverse complement strand
ATCGAAAATGATGCTTCTTTAAAAATGGTGGAAAGTATCAATGATCAAGAAGCCATTTTTGACCATACGGGTTTGGCCCTGGAACCAATCAAAGTTAAATTGGTCTTTCAGCCCGTGTCAGATAAATCGGTCCGCCTGGCTTGGAATGTCGTTTTTTATGAATTGAGTGCACAAAACTGGTGGAATGCCCGGGTAGATGCCTTAACAGGAAAAGTGATCGACCATTTTAATCAGGTGGTTCACTGTGATTTTGGTTCCCATGAAAATTTGTGTGACGAAGATCTTTTGGAACATAACAACCACTTCCATGCTGCCAATCACACTGCAAAAACCAACGTATTACCACCTCCAGATGGTAGTGCCTACCGTGTTTTCCCATTGACTATCGAAAGCCCTAGCCATGGTGTTCGCAACTTAGAAGTAGACCCATCTGATCCGGTTGCTTCTCCTTTTGGCTGGCATGATACCAATGGCGCTGATGGTGCGGAGTATACCATTACCCGAGGCAATAATGTACATGCCTATCACGATATTTTCAACCAAAATAGCTCAATAGGCGATGAACCAGATGGTGGAGACACCTTGTTATTTGATTTTCCACTTGACCTGGCATCAGCGCGTCCTTATGTGCAACTTGACGCTGCTACCACCAACCTTTTTTACTGGAACAACCTAATGCATGACCTATGGTATAAATATGGATTCGATGAGGCAGCAGGTAATTTTCAGGCCAATAACTATGGCAATGGCGGCTTTGGTGGAGATCATGTTCAGGCGGAGGCCCTGGATGGCAGCGGTACGGGCAATGCCAACTTTGGAACACCTGATGATGGCGGTAACCCAAGAATGCAGATGTATCTTTGGGGGGGAACACTGGAGAATGATGTGGTACTAACGGTATTAAGTCCGGAGGAAATAGTGGGCGAATACCCCATTACGCCCGGGACATTTGGAGGAGATTTGCCACTGCCTACCAATCCTATAATTAGTGAAGTTGTTTTGGTTAGCGATACTATCGGCACCTTTTCTGATGCTTGTGAACCTATTATAAACGTAGATAGTATTGCCGGAAAAATTGCCTTAATCGATCGTGGAGATTGCGAATTTGGTTTCAAAAGCCTCGCGGCTGAAAATGCTGGCGCCATTGCGGTGATTATCTGCAATAATGTAGGTGGTGTTGATGTAAGTATGGGCCCAGGTGAAGTGGGAGATCAGGTGACTATTCCTGCCGTATTTATGAATATGAACTCTTGTAATACGCTAAAACTGGGCCTCCCCGGCCTGGAAGTGTCCTTATCCCAGCCGGAATTTATCGTACCAAACCCTGGCCCTTCTGGTAGAGACAGTGACTTCGATAATGGTATTATTGCGCATGAATATACGCATGGAATTTCAACCCGATTGACTGGCGGTGCAGGCAACAGTAGTTGTCTGGGTAATTTCGAGCAAGCTGGAGAAGGCTGGAGCGATTGGTTTGGCTTGGTGATGACTACCACCTCTGATATGACAGCAGAACAAGGAAGAGGGGTTGGAATCTATGTGTTAAATCAATCCACTACCGGAGGTGGCATTCGATCTTATCGTTACTCTCGCGATATGGCGATCAACCCACATACCTATGCAGATATCAACAATGAATCTGTTCCACATGGGGTGGGCTCGGTCTGGTGTGTGATGATTTGGGATTTATTTTGGAATCTGGTAGATGAATATGGCTATGATGAGGATTTATTCAATGGTACTGGTGGTAATAATATCGCGATGCAATTGGTGATGGATGGTTTGAAAATGCAACCTTGTAGCCCTACTTTTACGGAGGCTCGAGACGCTATTATCGATGCAGATGTCGCTAACAACAATGGCGTGAACGAATGCTTAATTTGGGAGACTTTTGCCCGACGAGGATTAGGGGAAGGTGCAGCAGATGGGGGTGTGGAATCTTTTGATGTGCCGGTAGCTTGTACCAATGCCATTTTTGTAGAAAAAACAGCCGATGCTGAAGCCGATGCAGGCGGCACAATTACCTATACTTTAGAAATCACTAACGGCCGGTCCGAAAGTGTGGTTGACGCCATTGTAACGGATCTCCTCCCAGAAGGAACGACGCTGGTGGAGGGAAGTTCTACTTGTGACGCCACACTGGATGGCAATGAATTAACCCTTTCACTTGGAACGGTGGAAAGCGGTGTGTCGATTACCTGCAGCTATGAATTACAAGTCGCACCTACGCCCTTTTCTTACACCACATTCGAAGATGATGTAGAAAATGGTACAGGAAACTGGGCGTTCGAGAATCCAGTTGGATCGGCTTCCTGGAGCATAAATTTGGCCAACTCCAATAGTGGCATAGCATCGTTCTTTGCTCCTGATATTGCCTCCTCCTCTGACCAGTATTTAATTATTTCTGAACCCAAAGAGGTTACTGGCCCTGCACCTATGCTTTCCTTTTGGCATAATTACGATACAGAAAAAGACTGGGATGGCGGTGTAGTGGAAATATCTACCAATGGTACAACCTGGCTGGACTTGGGCAGCAATATCATTATCAATGGATACGATGGCTTAATAACGGTTAATCCGGATAGCCCCATTAGTGGACGTTCTGCCTTCAACGGTAGTAGTAACGGCTGGATTCAGACCATAATTGACTTGAGTGCTTATGCTGGTGATTTAGTCCAAATTCGTTTCCGTATGGCTTGTGATGGTTTGGTTGGTGGTGTTGGCTGGTATGTAGATGATATACAATTTTTGGGAGACTTCCATTCGGTCGATAACATCGCTTGTATCAGCAATGAAGAAGAACAGCAATGCAGCCGGGCAACAACTGTTATTTATGGCGATTTTGTTGATGATGTTTTAGAAATCAATCAAGATATAGGGGTAAACCTTTTCCCTAATCCTACAGGCGACAAATTCACTATTCAAATGCACACACCAGTATCTGAAAAAGTCGAATTGAGGGTAATGAGTATTGATGGGCGGCAATTACTCCAACGCTCTTTTGATACATTTTCTACAGAAGAAATCGACATGACACCCTTTGGTGTTGGAATTTATCTCGTACAATTGCGAACCGAATCTGGGATTACTACCCGGAAATTAATCGTGCAATAAAAAATATAATGAAAAAATCTATTTTAAGAGAAGGGCTGTTTTCAGCCCTTCTTTCTATCTCCGTCCTAAGCAATGCTTTGTTTGCCCAAGTGACCAACCCTGAAGGCTTGGCTTTTGATTATCTACAAAAAAACTTTGAACACCTGGACCTGACACCAGATGATGTAAGCAATGTTTTGGTTAGAAATAAAGTAATCACCAAACACAACAAGGTCACGCATCTTTATTTATATCAACAACATGAGGGCATTGTGGTCCATAATGCCATTCTCAATATCAATATCCTGGAAGATGGAAAAGTGTTTGGCATTGGCAATCGCTTTGTAAAGGATTTGGCTAGCCAAATTAATACCACTGAACCAACGCTTTCTATGGAGAAGGCGATAAGTGCTGTGATGGATCATTTTGACATAGCTGGTGCTAAAATTTTTACCTTAAAAGAAAGCCTTAGTAATCAGGAAGCCATTTTTGATCCTTCTGGCGTAGCTTTGGAACCCATCAAAGTAACACTAGTATATCAGCCTTTAAGTAATCAAAAAGTGCGTTTGGCCTGGAATGTAGTATTCTATGAATTAGATGCTCAGAATTGGTGGAATGCCCGCGTGGATGCCCTGACTGGAGAAGTCCTGGATTATTTTAACCAGGTTATTCATTGCGAATTTAGGCCAAAGGAAGAAATTTGTGAGGAAGAAGGTCCTCAGCACAAGCACTTGGAGCAACATCTAAATCAGGAAGACAATTCAACGGTATTACCACCGCTAAGCAATGCCTACCGGGTATTTCCACTATTAGTTGAAAGTCCCAGCCATGGCACCCGTACCCTGGTAGAGTCGCCAGCCGATCCAAATGCTTCTCCACTTGGATGGCATGATACCAACGGTGTTGCTGGCCCTGAATATACAATTACCCGGGGTAACAATGTCCATGCCTATCACGATATTTTCAACCAAAATAGGTCTACTGGTGGCGAGCCCGATGGAGGCGATACCCTGGTATTTGATTTCCCGCTAGATCTTGCGCTGAATCGCCCTTATACCCAATTGGATGCAGCAACTACTAATCTCTTTTACTGGAATAACCTTATCCATGATCTGTGGTACCAATATGGGTTTAATGAACCATCCGGTAATTTCCAGGCCAACAATTATGGCCATGGGGGCATAGGAGGTGATCATGTTCGCGCAGAAGTCCTGGATGGTAGTGGCACAGGCAATGCTAACTTTGCAACGCCCAATGATGGGAGCAATCCAAGGATGCAAATGTTCCTTTGGGGAGGATCTTTGCCGGATATGGAAGAGGATGGCCTTAAAGTCCTTGCGCCTGATTCTATTAGTGGAACTTATGATTATAGGAAAGCTGCCTTTGGTGCGGATATTCCTTCTTTTGAC
>BQJT01000308.1 GCA_021604845.1 Cyclobacteriaceae bacterium | reverse complement strand
CGGTGAGGTTATTGGCCCCGTCAAGATCGAACTGATACCCCTTTAAGGCATAATAATTAATCCCTTCAACTACCTCGCTCCGATAATTTATACCGCTGTTGCCTGATGGGGAAATTCTATACTCCAACTTTAATTCAAAATCAGCGGGAATATCTCCTTTGTAGATTAAAAACCTGTTGCGGTCTATTAAGGTTTCCGGGGTAATTTCACCATGAATGGCGCCATCTTTCACGCTCCAGAAGGGATCATCACCTGCCCAGCCTTCCAGGGTCTTACCATCAAAAATTGATATAAAACCGGATTCCTGCTGGCTGGTAATAGGGGAATAGTAAAAATTTGCTGACCGAGATTCCAGCAAGGGTAATACTGCCGTTGATAAGCTGAACAGGGCAAAGTACCAGAGGGTTAAAAGGATTTTCATAAGCAGTGAGTACGATTAGCTGAATTTCTGAATGTTTCTCAAACGAACAGTCCTGAAGAGCCTGTAAAATACCCATCTGGTTTCAACTATGGAAAAGAATCTGTTGCTTTCGAACGGGCTGGCTTTATTTTCGTGATCTTTATTTTATACTTTACCAAAGTTTTTACAAATAATCTTCCGTGAATGATGAACTATTTCAGCTTTAACCGCATCCTGCTAGTGTTGACAATGTGGTACTTGTGTCCAGCAGAGATCAATTCTCAGCATGATATTAATATTAAATGGCGAAACCCGGTAAATGAATCCTTTCAGGTTATTGAAGGACAGAGCTGGCATGGTCAACAACAAACACCGTATGACCGGCTTCCCATTCAGGCGCAGCAGTCGGTGAGGACTCCGGTCTGGGATTTGTCTAAACATGCAGCCGGCCTGGTGATTCGTTTTAATACAAATGCCCAAAATATAATTGTCCGATACACCGTATCCGGCAATCATGCGATGAATCATATGCCCGCCACCGGAGTTAGCGGAGTGGATCTGTATGCATTGACCGAGGATGATAACTGGTTGTGGTGCCGGGGCAATCGAAACTTTTCCGATACCATAACTTATGCCTACAATAACCTTACCAGTGCGGATTATGAATACAGGTTATTTTTACCCCTGTATAATCAGGTTACCTGGCTCGAAATAGGAGTGCCCCAGGAAGATGAGCTAACCCTGCTGCCCATCAGGGAACAGGCGCCGATGGTGGTATACGGAACTTCAATTGCTCAGGGCGGCTGTGCGTCAAGACCCGGTATGGGTTGGACCAATATTGTAAGCCGTGAACTAAACCGGCCGCTGATAAATCTTGCTTTTTCAGGAAACGGGCGGCTGGAGCCCGAGTTGATTGAACTAATTGCTGAAATAAACGCCAGCGTATACGTTTTAGACTGTCTGCCCAACCTTACCGATGCCGAATTATATCCGGAACAGGAGTTAACCAAAAGAATAAACCAGGCGGTAAGAACCTTGAAAATGCATAGACCCAATACCCCGATTTTACTGGTTGAACATGCAGGTTATACCGATGGATTAATCCAGGAACAACGAAAAAGAGACTATCAAAGGGTTAACAGGATACAGAAAAATGTATTTGAACAATTAAAGAAAGACAACGTGACCGGGCTGCATTATCTTTCTCATGATGAAATCAACCTGCAGCTGGACGATATGGTTGACGGCACCCATCCCAATGATCTGGGTATGATGCATTACGCTGAAGCGTACAAGGAAGCTTTAACTGCGGTATTCCAAAAGTAATTAATAAGAGAGCCTGACTTCCCCGGTTGAAAACCGTTGACTTTTGCTAAATTTCGCCACAAATTTGTTTATCATGAAAGCCTTTTTATTGTTGTGTTCCATGCTTGTTATGTTCGGTGCAACAGCTCAAGACACCTTAAACCAAAGGCTTTCTCCCAGCACTGACTTTTCAACTGAGGACAGTGAAAAGAACAATGTAAAGGACAAACTACTGAATTTGGGTGTTGGTAAAAGATTCAATAGAACCAAGAACAGCGTTGCCATTACGCTGATTTTACAGCAGGCCAAGGTGGCAGAGGGCCAGGCGCGCTATTTAACGGCCATCAATCACTACCAGAAAGCAATTGATCTTTACGTTGAACAAGGAGATCAACAAGCGGTTACAGACAATATGCAGCAAATAGCCATGCTGTATCAGAAACTGGGAAGAACCAAACAAGCGTTAGATAAATATCAGGAAGTACTTGAAAGAAAAGAGGTCATGGGAGATACCACCAATCTTTCGATGATACGAAATAATCTAATTCAACTCAAACCAGTATCGCCCAGAACAATTGAACAATCAAAACAAACTATTCCATCTGATATCGAACCGATCATTGATCCAAACGACCAGGAGCAGCAACGACTGAAAAAATTGGCGGAAGCCACTGAAACCAGTCAGGATTACAAACAGTCCCTGGAATATTTCAAGTTGTATACAGAACTGGAAAATCAACAAAAGGACGAACAACAGGCGCAACAACTGGCGTTGCAGGAGAAAACGTTTCAATTGGAGAAACAGGCGCAGAGAATGAATCTGCTGGAGTCGGAGAAAGCCGTACAGGCGCTTACAATGGCACAACAGCAGGAACAATTAGCCTGGGAAAAAGCATTCAAAAGGAATCTTTTAGCCGGCCTGATCATACTGTTTATGGTAGCTATAATTTCATTTATATTATATCGGGGGAAAAGAAAAGCGCTCGGATCACTAAACATGGCTTATAACGAGCTCAATACTACCAAAGACAAACTGGTTATCGCGGAAGAAAGGTTGAAAAACCTATTGGATCAACAGGTAAGTCACGGTGTTGCCCGACAACTGATGGACAGCGGTAAAGCTGATAAAGCCCAAAAAAGGTTTGTTTGCGTTATGTTCTTAGATATCAGGAATTTTACTCCATTTGCTGAGAGATTATTACCTGAAGAAATCATTAAATACCAAAACGACGTTTTCGGCCTTATGATAGATCTTATAGACAGCAACCACGGGGTGATCAATCAATTTTTGGGTGATGGGTTTATGGCTACCTTCGGGTTACAAGATCTCCAGAGTAACGTCTGCGACGACGCACTGGCTGCGGCAACGGAAATTATCGAGGTGGTTAACCGAAAAAGCAAGGCAGGTGCAATTCCTCCCACACGTGTTGGAATCGGACTTGACGCAGGAGATGTGGTAGCTGGAAACGTGGGTACTACCATCAGAAAACAGTATTCCATTACCGGTAATACTGTGATCACAGCTGCCCGTATCGAGAAGTTGAATAAAAAATTCAAATCGCAACTGTTAATTTCAAAGAAAGTTTTCGATCAGTTAAGCGAACCGGAAAAATTACCTGATGATTTTGTAATTGAAGAATTACAAGGTCAGAAACAACCGGTAACTTTACTAAGGGTTGCCTGAACCATTCCATGTGTTACCACCATGTGAGTTCGGGATATATGATATATATTGGTTAAAATATACCTTATGTTGTCAAAATAGAACTGTTAAAAATACCACCAATGAAATTTCAGAAACTTAAGTTAACCCCGGCTTTTTGTAGATTGATGTTCAGCACAGTGATGCTGCTATTTGTAGGATTAATTGCTGTTGCCCAACAAGTTGATGACCCCGGATTCACCAGTTTATTTAACGGTGAAAATCTGGATGGCTGGGTAGGAGATACAGAGGCATATTATGCTGATAACGGTATAATTGTAATCGACCCCGAGAAACAGGGAGGTGATGGAAATCTTTATACCGAAGAGGAGTTTAGCGACTTTATCTTACGTTTCGAATTTCAACTAACCAAGGATGCCAACAACGGGCTGGGAATTCATGCACCATTAACAGGAAATGTGGCCTATGAAGGCAAGGAACTGCAAATCATTGACAATAAGCAGACCAAGTACGGCAAGCTAAAACCCTGGCAATATCACGGATCGGTCTATGGCGTTATTCCAGCCAAAACCGGGTATCAAAAACCTGTAGGGGAGTGGAATCAGCAGGAGGTAACGGTTAAAGGTTCAAGCATAAAGGTGGTGTTAAATGGCCACACAATACTGGATGGTGATGTACTGGAGGCCAGTAAAAATGGCACCATAGACGGCAAAGATCATCCCGGCTTACAGAAAACTACTGGCCATATTGGATTCTTAGGCCATGGCGATGTGGTGCGGTTCAGAAATATCAGGATCAAGGATCTGCGGGAATAAAATAACCCTGCCAAATAAACACCAAATAATCTAAAGCCGGTATCGGTTATGAGTACGAGTTCGGAATTTTCAATTTGGACTTATTCTGCGCTAATTTTCGTAGTAGTGGTTCTTTCTAAACTTATCAGTAAAAAAACCGGTACCGTCGATGTGCTATGGCTGATACTTGCAGGAACCATTTTAACTAACCTCGGCTGGCTCCCCAAGCACAACGAATTTCTGGAGATCGTGGGTGAATGGGGCATCGTGTTCGTAATGTTCGCCTTAGGACTGGAAGAAAACCTTGAAAGATTCAGGCAGGGGTTAAGGAGAAGCATTGGGGTAGCATT
>BQJT01000307.1 GCA_021604845.1 Cyclobacteriaceae bacterium | reverse complement strand
ATTGCCATTTTCATTTTTTCCGGCGAAATAATGCCTGATTGTACCATTCTCGTGGGACCTATTCTTCCCTGGTGATCCGCCCCATGCTGATGGTCGCCGTAGTCGTTTGCTAAATTTGACAATACCTGCAGAAGCAATGTGGTTGACAGGGTTAGTATAAAAACTGTCCAGTCGAACAGCCCGTGAAAATAGGCAAGAAACCCACCCATGCAAATGCTGGCAGCCGCCAACGGCAGGGTTCTTGGCCTGCTTGCGGTAATCCATGCTTTTACGCTACCTGTCATAAGCTACATTCTTTCAGGTACATCAATGCCCAAAAGGCGCATGCTGTCCTTAATAATCCTGGCCGTTTGTGCTGACAGCACCACACGGAACTGTTGTTTATTAGTATCCTGTTCATTGAAAATGGAAACATCCGCATAAAATCGATTATAATCTTTAGCTAGTTCATATACGTATTGTGCAATTACAGAAGGTGCGAATTCTGAAGCGGCAATGGCAATACGATTGGGGTATTCGTTAAGTAAATAAATCACCGAACGTTCGGTTGGATGTAATTCTGATATGGCAGCAGCATCAAAGTCGAAAGGCAAGGCCAAAGTCCGGGCTTTTCGCAAAATGGCAGATATCCGTGCATGGGTATATTGAATAAAGGGCCCGGTATCGCCCTGAAAAGAAATAGACTCTTCCGGGTTGAATAATATTCTTTTTCGAGGGTCAACCTTTGTCAGGAAATATTTAAGCGCTCCAAGTCCAAGGGTTTGATAAAGTTTCTGGGCTTCTTCCTGATCAAGACCTTCAATTTTGCCAAGCTCCCGGGTGTGTACTTCCGCAGTCCGCACCATCTCTTCGATAATCTGATCGGCGTCAACTACAGTGCCCTCTCGGGATTTCATTTTACCGCTGGGCAGATCAACCATCCCATAGCTCAGGTGGTACATTCCGTCTGCATATGCCCGTCCTAATTTCTTAAGAATTTTAAAAAGCACATTAAAATGATAGTCCTGTTCATTACCTACCACATATACTAACCGATCAAATTGGAAATCCTGGTAGCGTAAATCGGCGGTGCCCAAATCCTGGGTAATATAGACTGAAGTACCGTCTCCACGGAGTATCAGCTTTTCATCCAGCCCCTCCTGACTGAGGTCAACCCACACCGATTGATCTTCTTTTTTGTAAAAAACCCCTTTTTCCAAGCCTTCGTTAACGATATCTTTTCCCAGTAAGTAAGTATCAGACTCATAATAGATCTGGTCGAAGTTGGCACCAATGATTTTATAGGTAATTTCGAATCCATCATAAACCCACTGGTTCATCAATTGCCATAATTCCAGGGTAGGTGGATCATGGGCCTCCCAATTTTTCAGCATTTGCTGGGCGTCCTTTAGGATGGGAGCATTCTTTTCAGCTTCTTTTTGATCCGCCCCTGAAGCCACAATTTCCCGAACCTGTTGTTTGAACTCCTGGTTAAATTTTACATAATAGTCTCCAACAAAATGGTCTCCTTTAACTTTAAGTTTCTCCGGGGTATCGCCGTTTCCGAACTTTTCATAGGCTACCATTGATTTACAGATATGTATCCCCCGGTCATTCACTATGCAGACCTTTTTAACAGTGTATCCGGCAGCTTCCAGGATATTGCAAACCGAAAACCCCAGGAAATTATTCCTTAAATGGCCAAGATGAAGGGGTTTATTGGTGTTGGGCGAGCTTATTTCCACTACGGCCATACTCTGGTTCGCAGGTGTTTGTCCCCAATCGGGTTCACCGGCAATATCAGCCAGTTTTTCTAACCAAAGATTGTCATGCAGTGATAAATTCAGAAATCCTTTCACCACCTGAAAGCTGGCAGTCAACGGGTCATTTTTTGTCAGATAATTGCCCAATTCCTCCGCGATCACCTGTGGATTCTTCCCTGCTTTTTTTGCCACCGGGAAGGTGACAAATGTATGGGTTCCCTGGAACTCTTTTCTGGTAGGCTGAAGTGTCAGATCTTCTGAGTTTGATTGAATATCGTATAGTTCTGAGAGTCCGAGGGAGATGCTATCTCTTAATTGTTTATCTATAGTCATATTACCAGTCTAACACATATGCAAAAATAAGAGGAGCTACAATACTGGCGTCAGATTCAATAATAAATTTAGGAGTATCTATGCCCAGTTTCCCCCAGGTTATTTTTTCGTTTGGTACTGCGCCAGAGTAGGATCCGTAACTAGTAGTAGAATCAGATATTTGGCAGAAATAACTCCACACCGGGGTGGAGGTTCTTTTTAGATCCTGGTGCAGCATTGGCACCACACAAATTGGAAAATCTCCCGCGATACCCCCGCCAATTTGAAAGAATCCCAATTCGGAATTCGCGGCGGTGTCTGTATACCAATTTGCCAGCCATATCATATATTCAATGCCGCTTTTCATAATTTGGGGAGAGAACTCCTCTTTTATGCAATGAGCCGCGAAGATATTACCCAGAGTTGAGTCCTCCCAACCGGGTACAATTATCGGGAGCTGTTTTTCGCAGGCGGCAATAACCCAGGAGTCTAACGGATCTATCTGGTAGTTGGGCTTCAGGAAATCATTTTCAATAAGTTGATAAATATACTCATGGGGAAAAAACCGCTGGCGGTTGTCGGAGGCCTGTGACCATTGACCAACCATATGATGCTCCAGATGTCTCATTGCTTCTTCTTCGGGAATACAAGTATCTGTCACCCGGTTGTACTGGTTGTCCAGCAATGCCTTTTCATCCTGTGGCGTAAGGTCTCGATAGTTGGGAATGCGTTTATAGTGATCATGGGCAACCAGATTGAAAATATCCTCTTCCAGGTTGGCTCCGGTACAGCAAATAATATGGACTTTATCCTCACGGATCATTTGTGCCAGTGACTTGCCCAATTCTGCAGTACTCATAGCTCCGGCCAAGGTTATCATCATTTTGCCCTTTCTTTCAAGCAGATTTTTGTAGGCTTTAGACGCATCAATGAGGCTGGCCGCGTTAAAATGCAAAAAATGTGACTCCAGGAAGCTGGATATCGGTTTTTGATGATTCACCCCTAATGTATTTTTTAAAATCAGAAGCTGCAAAGATCAGAAATTTATCACGATATTGCGCCACCAAATCTAAATATGTATCCTGATTAAGAATGAGATATATAGACTTGATTCAGCAGACTTTCGATTTTCCCTCGCCTGAGTTTACGGTTGATCAGGGTGAGCTTAGTTTTTGTGGGGTAAAGCTGACGGAGATTGTACAACAATATGGTACTCCGTTACGGCTTACCTATCTGCCGAAGATTTCAAGTAATATTCAGTTAATCACCCGGCATTTTCAGGAGGTGATGAAAAAGTATCGCTATGAAGGATCGTATACTTATTGCTACTGTACCAAGTCTTCACATTTCAAATTTGTAATAGAAGCCGCCTTAAACGCTGGAGTGCAAATCGAAACTTCATCTGCTTATGATATCTCTATTATCAGGAACCTGTGGCAAAAGGGATTGATTGACAAAGAGAAGCTGTTGATCTGTAACGGCTACAAAAGACCATTGTATCTTGAGCAGATTGTAGGGCTGATTAAAGACGGATTTCACAACTGTATTCCGGTATTGGATAACCTGAAAGAAGGAGATTATTACCAGTCCCAACTGGATCAGCCATACGCTGTAGGTATCCGTCTGGCATCCGATGAAGAACCCCAGTTCGAATTTTACACCTCAAGGCTGGGCATCAGGTATGGAGATGTGATTGATTATTACCTCCAGAAGATCAAGCCCGGTAATGCCCGGTTGAAGATGCTACACCACTTTATCAACACCGGGATAAGGGACTCCGCCTACTACTGGAGCGAATTAAGCCGGTTTATGTATAAATACTGTGAGCTTAAAAAGATTTGTCCCGAGTTGGATACCATCGATATTGGTGGAGGGTTCCCTATTAAAACCAGCCTGAATTTTGAGTATGACTACCGGTACATGATAGAACAGGTAGTGGAAAACATTCAATGGATTTGCCGAAAAAACCATGTTCCATCGCCGAACATAATCACCGAATTCGGCAGCTTTACCGTGGGAGAGAGCGGCGCCATGATCTATTCGATTCTGGACCAGAAACTGCAGAATGACAAGGAGCTCTGGTATATGATTGACGGCTCCTTTATTAACCACCTTCCGGACACCTGGGGTAGCGGTAGTAAATTTATTCTGTTGCCCATAAATCAGTGGGAATCAGGGTATCAGCGGGTCAATCTGGGTGGACTAACTTGTGATAGTATGGATTATTACAATTCTGAGATTCACTCATCAGAAGTTTTTCTGCCGGTTAAGGAGAATGGTGACTCGTTGTATATCGGAATGTTCCACACCGGGGCGTACCAGGAATCCCTAGGTGGATTCGGCGGAATTCAACATTGTCTGATTCCCGCGCCCAAACATGTAATCATTGACAGAGATGAATCCGGTAAGGTAACTACCAGGTTGTTTTCGGAAGAACAGAAGAGCGAAGATATGCTTAGACTACTGGGATACTCCTGAGAGAATTACGAATTACGAATTACGAATT
>BQJT01000306.1 GCA_021604845.1 Cyclobacteriaceae bacterium | reverse complement strand
AAAAGCTCCAGCATTTGAGGTCAGGGCTAAGATAATCACCCATTTTCCAGGAAATTCTAAAAAGGGCCGAACAGAATCCTCACCCATATAAGGAGCAATAGTCACCGCGTCAAAATTGAATCTCTCAAAAAAGGTTCTGGCGTACAAACTGGAGGTATTACCAATGTCACCCCTTTTTGCATCAGCAATGGTAAGTATATCAGGTGGTATCAGCGCTAATGTTTTTTCAAGGCTTTCCCATCCTGCAGGACCTAGAGCCTCGTAAAAAGCAATATTGGGCTTATAGGCGACACAATGGTTTTTGGTGGCTTCAATGATCGCCCGATTGAACTCAAAAATGGGGTCTTTATGATGAAGTAAACACTTAGGAATCTTTTTAAGATCAGCATCCAGCCCCACACATAGATACGACTGCTTACTTTTAATTGATTGAATTAATTCAGACCTGGTCATTAAGTACCCAAGACATTGGACGGTTGACGCGTCATTCCAGAAGATCTACCTGAGGTCGATAATTTCCACATCCTTGTATTGGCTGGGGTCAAACTCAAAATGACTGGCAGTAAGCTTAAGTTCGGGTTCGAAGTCTGAAACTGTCCACAGGTATCTGTTTCCGTTTTTGTCAAATACCTTGTAATTCAACAATGTATTATCCTGCTTACCAATGGTTAGCCGGATTTTATAGAATGGTTCATCCTTGTTATCAGGCTCCAGGTCTACCACCTGAACCAGCTGACCTTTTTGCTTGGTCTCTTCTACGAAAGAGTATTTGTACCCCTCCCGATAAATGGTATAGATTTTTGCCGGAGCCATCGGGTCGTCTTCGGGATAGTAATTATCAACATTTACTTCGTTAACCTCTTTAAGATAGGTCCATATGGTCGATCCATTATTGATTATCTCCTGCTCTCCGATCTTCAAGCGGTATTTATCCCCCATTACGGTGATCTCACCACGGAAGGTTTCATTCAACTTTTCCGTTGGATTCTCCAGCTTATAAACTAGTTTGGCTTTAAAACCATCAATACTCTGGTATTTTTCGCTCATTGCATCGAGAACTTCTAACGCCTTAGGATCTCGCTGCGCCCATCCTGACATGATCGTAAAAATCATTAGGACGATAAATAACCCGATCTTTTTCATTATGTTATTTGTTTATTCTGTTCATCTATCCCATTCAATAACTGTTCCAAACTGTATTCATCGGGAACCAATACTACTCTGGCCTTACTTCCCTCGAAAGGACCAACAATACCAGCTGCTTCCAATTGATCAATTAAGCGGCCTGCCCGATTATACCCCAATTTAAGCTTTCTTTGGATTAATGAGGTACTTCCCTGCTGATGTAATACAATAACCCGGGCTGCTTCCTCGAACATCACATCCCGATCTGCCAGATCTACCTCAGAAACACTGTCACCCGATTCATCTCCCTCATATTCTGGTAACAAATATGCAGAATCATACCCGCGTTGTTCTCCTACAAATTCGCAAACATCTTCAACTTCTTTGCTGTCCACAAAAGCGCATTGCAATCTGATAATATCACTGTTCTGAGCTAAAAGCATATCTCCCATACCCACCAGCTGCTCCGCACCACCCGTATCCAATATCGTTCTGCTATCCACCTTAGAGGTCACACGATACGAAAGTCTGGTGGGGAAATTTGCCTTTATCAATCCGGTTATAACATTCACTGAAGGCCGCTGGGTGGCCACCACCAGGTGGATACCAATGGCCCTGGCCAATTGTGCCAGTCGGGCTATCGGTTGTTCAACCTCCTTACCGGCAACCATCATCAGGTCAGAGAGCTCATCTATTACCAGTACGATATACGGCAGGAATCGGTGGCCTTTGGTAGGCAATAAACGCCTTTTGATAAATTTGGCGTTATATTCCTTCAAATTTCTGCATCCAGCTTCCTTGAGCAGGTTGTATCTGGAATCCATCTCGATACAAAGTGAGTTCAGGGTATAAATTACCATTTTTGTATCGGTAATAATGGCATCGTCACCATTGGCAAGTTTGGCCAGAAAATGCCGCTCCAACTTGTTAAAAAGTGAAAGCTCTACCTTCTTGGGATCGACCAATACAAATTTTAACTGAGATGGATGCTTTTTATAGATCAGTGACGCCAGCAGAATATTTAGACCTACTGACTTTCCCTGCCCGGTAGCGCCGGCCATAAGCAGGTGTGGCATTTTGGCCAGGTCGGAAACGTAAACCTCATTGGATATGGTTTTACCCCATGCTACCGGCAACTCCATGTCGCTCTTCATGAACTTCTCAGTGGAAATAACCGATTTCATAGATACCATTTCCCGGTTCTTATTGGGTACTTCGATTCCTATGGTACCTTTGCCGGGAATAGGAGCAATAATTCTGATTCCCAACGCCGCCAGGCTTAGTGCAATATCATCTTCAAGGTTTTTGATCTTGGATATCTTAACGCCTGCTTCGGGTACAATTTCATACAGAGTCACCGTCGGACCTATGGTAGCTTTTATGCTGCTAATTCCAATTTTGAAATTGATCAGGGTTTCAATAATCCTGTCCTTTTTTTGCTCCAGCTCCTCTTTGGTCACCTGTACCTTTTCGGAGGCATGATCATTCAGCAGGTCTACCCCGGGGTATTTATAATGTGGCAGGTCCAACGTCGGATCGTAATTCTCCACCTTATCCGCCAGCAGATCATGTCCCTCCTCTTTAACCACGGAAAATGATAAATCACTTTCCTCATTAATTTCAGGTTCGGCGTTTTGAGTAATGGCATCCTGATTCTCAATTGTAAGCTCCTTGGAGTCAATCACTGGTTCTTTCTTCTCTTCAACCAACCAACTTGAGGTATCTTCATGCTTAGCCTCCTCCAAAATCTCTTCACGATCGGTATAAACATCAACAGGCTCCTCTTCCAGGTCAAGTACAAGGTCGCTGTCATCCTCCGGTTGTTCAACTTCATCTGTAACAGTCCTTTCACGGGCTGCAGATGAAAGGCCAGAAAATATTCTGGTAATGTTGAAAAAGTAGATAATGAATACTATCAGACCTAACAATAGTATCAGGTAAGTACCCCATCCCAATAAACCATCCATCACCAACGCCAATTCGAACCCCAGTCCTCCACTGAAAAACCCAATTCCGGAAGGTTCAAATTGTAGCCACAGGTAACCTAAGAGCAACCCCAGCCAAAACACCAGAAACAAACTAACGCGTAAAGTTGGTCCCCAGGGTAGCAAATTCTTATTGAATATAACCCGGTAACCACCCAAAAATATCAACAGGGGAATAGTGAAAGCGGCAATACCGAACCACCGGTAAATAAATATATACCCGCTCACGGCACCAAGTAAGCCCAGCCAGTTCTCGACCACCGGTCCCAGCGATTTTAAATTTTCCCAATTTAATTGAACACTTCCAATCAGGTTTTGGTCCGCTTTTCCGGTGAAAAGGTAGGAGACAAAGGATACCAATAAAAATGCGGCCAGAACCACCATAAAGAATCCAAGCGCCAAATGAAATCTCCGGTCTTTGAAAAAAGAAGTTCCACTACTCTTTTTTCTCCGCTTGGCAGTTTTTTTTGTGGTGGATTTCCTTTTATAAGTATTTTGAGCCATTTGAACCTATTGACCAGCCTAATTGATCAAACTATTAAAAGTGACTTTATCTTTGTTAAATAAAACAAAACTAGCAAAATTCTTTATCATTTGAATCTACAGGTCTTCTGGTTTTGAAAATTGTGCCGCCAAAGTTTTATTAATTTTCCGGATCAAGGACGGTCCCTGGTAGATAAACCCGGTGTAAACCTGAACCAATGAAGCGCCTGCTTCCAGTTTTTCGAGCACGTCATCGGGTGAGTCTATTCCCCCAACTCCAATAATGGGTATTTGGCCCTGAGATTTCTCAAACAAATAACGAATAACTTCCGTAGATCTTTTATTTAAAGGTTTTCCGCTTAATCCGCCGGCGCCAATTTGGGTTACTTGCTGATGATCAGTTTGCAATGTACTGCGATCAATGGTAGTGTTTGTAGCCACAATACCTGCGATATCGGTTTCCGTTACAATTTCTATAATGTCATCGAGCTGAGGATTGGTGAGATCCGGAGCTACCTTTAATAGAATTGGTTTGGCATCCGGTTTGGCTATACTGGCTTGCTTGAGTTTGGTGATCAATTCCTTGAGTGGCCCTTTTTGCTGGAGCTCCCTTAAGCCGGGAGTATTGGGGGAGCTTACGTTGACCACAAAATAGTCCACCCACTGGTACAGGGCTTCAAAACAGTACAGATAATCCTGGTATGCCAATTCATTTGGGGTAGACTTATTCTTACCAATATTTCCACCGATAATACACCTGGGTTTAAGACCTTTCAATCGGGCGGCAATAGTCTCGACTCCCCCGTTGTTGAAGCCCATCCGGTTTATCAGCGCCTGGTCCTGGGGTAAACGAAATAATCGAGGGATGGGGTTGCCTGCTTGTGGACGAGGGGTTACGGTGCCGATTTCCACAAAGCCGAACCCAAATGAGGCCAAAGGATTTACCAGCCTGGCATCCTTATCGAAACCCGCCGCCAGACCAACCGGATTGGGGAATCTGATACCAAAAAC
>BQJT01000305.1 GCA_021604845.1 Cyclobacteriaceae bacterium | reverse complement strand
GGTACCTCAACTGAAAATTAATCACTGCTATCCAGCCATGGAGGAACTCGATTGTCAATTGTCAATGGCCAATTTATCGAGGTGTACATCCACTTGAGGGAAAGGTATGGTGATCCCACCCCTGTCAAGGGCCAACTTGCCAGCCTCCAGAACTTCTACATATACCGCAGCATAATCTTCCGGTAAGCAATGTGGTCTGACACCCAAGTTAACCGAACTGTCGGCCAGCTCTGTGACTAATACCACAGGTTCAGGATCCTTAAGAACCTTAGGATGATTATGCATTACGTCCAGAAGTACATTACGGGCTTTTTGAATGTCGGATTTGTAAGATATCCCTATTATCAGGTCAACACGCAGGATACCTTTCTTCATATAGTTAACAATATCTGCATTCATAATTGGGCCGTTGGGTAATATTATGGTACGCTTGTCCAGTGTAACAATTGTGGTATGGAAAATACCAATCTCAGACACTTCTCCAGTGCGTCCCATAGTTTCGATTCTTTCCCCTACTTTAAAAGGTTTAAACAGCAAAATCAATACTCCACCTGCAAAATTCGAAAGAGAACCTTGTAACGCCAACCCTATAGCCAAACCACCTGCTCCAAGTAAAGCCACGAAGGATGTCGTTGCTATACCCAACATAGATCCAACCACTACGAAAAGAATGATTTTCAGGGTCCAGGAAACAAGGCTACCCAGAAATACCCCTAAGATGGGGTCAATAGCTTTATGAGCAAGCCCTCTGTTAACAACTTTAACCATGAACTTGATGAGCCACAGACCAAGAATCAGTACCAATAGGGCGGAAAACAAGCGGGGAGCATATTGTACTGCCATATCTTGTGCCATTTCAATGTATTTGTCCAGGTTTTCCATATTGTGATGTAAATCTTATCCTGACCCAAGATAGACTTTAATATGGAAAAATTTAAAGGTGGTTATCAAACAATCTCTCTGAAATTTGCGCATAAAAAAACCACGCCGCGGGGCGTGGTTTTTCCGTTGAGGTCTTACTCCTTCTTTACTTAACCTGATCAATCACTGCTTTAAAAGCTTCAGGATGATTCATGGCAAGATCCGCCAGCACTTTCCTGTTCAATTCAATGTTGGACTTCTTAAGTCCTCCCATCAACTGTGAATAGGATAGCCCGTGTTCTCTTGCCCCGGCGTTAATTCTTAAGATCCAGAGTTTTCTAAATTCTCTTTTCTTAGCTCTTCTATCACGGTATGCATATAGCCGTCCTTTTTCAACGGCATTCTTTGCTACTGTATAGACATTTTTCCTACGACCCCAGTAACCTTTGGCCGCTTTCAGGATCTTTTTTCTTCTGGCTTTTGAAGCCACTGTATTTACTGATCTTGGCATTATTTATTAGCTTTTTGACTGCAGGTGGCTTTTAAAGCACTTCAGTTACCGTACAGTCCGGTGAAACAACCTTATAAATTGATGAACTATATGTTCAACATTTTCTTAACTCTGGGAACATCGGCCTGATCCACTAATGTGAATTGGGTCAGATTTCTCTTTTGCTTGGTTTCTTTTTTAGTCAGAATGTGGCTTTTATAAGCGTGCTTTCTTTTAATCTTACCCGTTCCGGTAAGTCTAAATCTCTTTTTGGCACCTGACTTTGTTTTGACTTTAGGCATATCTTTTTACTTCTTTATCTTTTTTGGTGAAAGCATTAAAAACATACGCTTCCCTTCTAACTTAGGTAACTGATCTACTTTTGCGTATTCTTCCAACTCCTGGGCTAATCGCAACAGTAAGATCTCACCCCTTTCTTTAAACACGATAGTTCTTCCTACAAAATGTACATATGCTTTAACTTTTGCACCATCTTGCAAAAAGTTAATAGCATGCTTCAACTTAAAGTTGAAGTCATGTTCATCTGTATTAGGACCAAACCGGATTTCCTTGAGGACGGTCTTCTGAGCTTTGGACTTGATCTCCTTCTGCTTCTTTTTCTGGTCGTACTTAAACTTGGAATAGTCTACAATCTTACATACCGGAGGGTCAGCCTTTGGTGAAATCTCCACCAAATCCAAATTCTGATCTTTTGCGAATTTTATCGCTGTGTGAATATCATAAATATCCACTTTGACATTATCACCTACTACCCTGACAAAGGGTGCGGTGATTTTTTCGTTTACTTTGTAAGGTTCTTCGACTCGTCCTCGATAACCTCCGCGTCTTGGTCTCCTAATTGTTACCTCCTTGTTTGGTTAAGAAAAATGAGTGGCAAATATCGCTGTTATTATTTAAATAATCAATAATATAACTCCTTAATTATTATCCAGTTCAGCAGCTATTTCCTGCTGAACCAATTGTATAAAATTGTCGGTGGACATCTGACCCAAATCGCCTGTTCCATGTTTTCTCACAGCTACCAGTTGTTGTTGTTCTTCTTTCTCTCCGACTATCAACATGAAAGGAATCTTCTTTAATTCCGCATCCCTGATTTTACGTCCAATTTTTTCGTCACGTTGGTCCACAAATCCAGTAATATCCTGTGCTTCCAACCGAGTATAGAGCGATTGCGCATAATCATGAAACTTTTCAGAAATGGGCAAAACCGCAATCTGCTCAGGAGACAACCACAATGGAAAATTACCTGCGCAATGCTCTATCAGTACTGCAACAAATCTTTCCATAGAACCAAAGGGAGCCCGGTGGATCATTACCGGTCGATGCTTCTGATTATCCGCACCGACGTATTCCAGCTCAAACCTTTCCGGTAAATTGTAATCAACCTGGATGGTTCCCAGCTGCCAGATCCGACCCAGCGCATCCTTTACCATAAAATCCAGTTTGGGCCCGTAAAATGCCGCTTCCCCGTATTCAGTTACTGTATTCAGTTGCTTTTCTCCCGCGGCTTCTGTTATTTCTCTCTCGGCCCGGTTCCACACTTCATCTTCCCCAATATACTTTTCCTTGTTTTCAGGGTCCCGGAACGATAACTGTGCTGTAAAATCCTCGAAATTTAAGGCTTTTAAAACAAATAAAGTGAGGTCGATCACTTTCAAAAATTCGTCTTTTACCTGATCCGCCCGGCAAAATATATGAGCGTCATCCACGGTAAATCCTCTAACCCGGGTAAGTCCATGTAGTTCCCCGTGCTGCTCATATCTATAAACGGTACCGAACTCCGCCAATCTCAATGGCAATTCCCGATAGGACCTGGGCCTGACTTTGTAAATTTCACAATGATGCGGACAGTTCATTGGCTTCAACAGAAATTCCTCCCCTTCA
Organism: Cyclobacteriaceae bacterium; assembly: GCA_021604845.1. Taxonomy (GTDB): domain Bacteria; phylum Bacteroidota; class Bacteroidia; order Cytophagales; family Cyclobacteriaceae; genus SZUA-3. The sequence goes on along the minus strand of BQJT01000305.1, from coordinate 1,376 downwards.
TTGGGAGTATTAATTGGTTGAAAACTATCCTCCCCATACTTTTCATAGTGACCGGAGGTAATGTAAAGATTCTTACCTCCAATATGCGGAGTTACTACCGGGTCATATCCCGCTTTGACCTGTGCTTTCCTAAGGAATTGCTCCAGTCGTTCTCGAAGTCGTGTTCCTTTAGGTAACCAAAGTGGCAGGCCCATGCCTACCTTCTCGGAAAAAGCAAACAACTCCAGTTCTTTTCCCAGTTTTCTATGATCTCGCTTGCGCGCCTCCTCCAGCAATTCCAAATACTCTGAAAGTTCTTTCTGCTTTGGGAAGGTGATTCCATAGATTCTTGTCAACTGTTTATTCTTTTCATCACCTCGCCAGTAGGCACCTGCCACATTCAGTAGCTTTATTGCCTTAATAAATCCTGTATTGGGAATATGGGGCCCCCGGCATAGATCGGTAAAATTCCCTTGTTGATAAAAACTTATGGTTCCATCCTCCAGATCCTGTAACAGTTCCAGTTTATATTCATCACCCTTATCTTTGAAATACTTGAGAGCTTCTTTTTTTGAAATATCCGTACGTTGAAAACTATTTTTTTCACGAGCCAGTTGTCTCATGCACTCTTCAATTTTAGGTAGCTCATCTGCACTAAGCTCCATATCTCCGAAGTCAACATCGTAGTAAAACCCATTTTCAATGGGGGGGCCAATACCGAACTTTATTCCCGGATATAATGATTCAAGCGCCTCGGCCATTAAATGGGCGCTGCTGTGCCAAAATGTGGCCTTCCCGTCCCGGTCTTTCCAGGTTAGTAAAGCCACCGAAGCGTCACCATCGATTGGTCTTTCCGCATCCCATACCTCATCGTTAACTTTGGCTGCCAGTACGTTCCTGGCTAGTCCTTCACTGATGTCCATGGCAATGTTCATACCGGTAACCCCAATGGGGTACTGCCTTACTGAACCATCTGGTAATGTTATAGCTATCTGTTGATTACTCATTTAATCTCTAACTGGAGGCTTGGTGGGTAAAATTACCTCCACTTGTGAATTAGCCTCGCGATCCTGTCGAATTTTCTGCAAATATGCAATTTTTCCTTTAAGTTTCGCTAATTCATCTACTGCTGGTTGATAGGTTGAGTCAATTGCCAGGATTTGTTGATACTTCCTTATGGATGAACCATAATAGGTGCGTCGGTCATACACCCTGGCTTGGGTTAACAATGAAGGTAAGTGTGTACTGTCTATCTGTAAAATTCTGTCCGTATAATAGATTGTGGAGTCGTACCACCTTCGGTTAAAATAAACCACAGCCGATCCATATAGAGGTTCAATATCAGTAGTATCAACCATCATTAACTGGTGATAGATACTTATTGCGCTATCGAACTG
>BQJT01000304.1 GCA_021604845.1 Cyclobacteriaceae bacterium | reverse complement strand
GCCTACAAGAAAATAACCGATTCTACCAGCACCCCAATTTGCGCCGGTGAAAATATTTACCTGGCCTATGGGTTTAGAAGGTTGTTGGAAATAGGAGCAGTTGACATCATTATGCCAGACCTGCAAAAGGTAGGCGGACTTGGGGAAGCCCAAAGAACCGCCAACCTGGCCAACTTATACTATGTTCCATTTGCTCCTCATATGGTGGCATCATTCCTCGGAGCAATGGCTTCAGCTCATGTATGCGCTTCTGTTCCAAACTTTATGGTTCTGGAATGGCAGATCTACTTCCATACCAATCCAATGTTTGATGAAATCGTGGATTACGACGGTGAAAAAGTGGTAGATGGGTTTATTCCACTTTCTGAAAAGCCTGGTATTGGAGTGGAAATAAATGAGGAAGCCATGAGAAAGTATGCTGCCGAAGGTTATCCGTTTTTTGAGTAGAATTGAACTGGTGCGTTGATCATGGCACAGGGCACCTGCGGGTTATACATCTCACATACTTTTGAACCATGAAAAAGTTCTTAATTGGAATCTTACTGGTTTGCAGTGGTCTTTCTTCCGTAAAAGACACCAACAACCCTTCCCACTGGATCATTGGGAAATGGAAAATGGTCACGGTATTGGAAGGAAACCAGGATATTTCACCGGTATTAAACCCGGACAGTAACCGGTGGTTTCAATTCGAAATTGACGGAAACTTTCAAAGTGGTGAAGGTGATCGAAGAACCAACACCGGCACCTATGATATAGACAACCAAAATAACACTCTGCACATCGACAGCGATGCAGGAGAAGATGATGACAGCAACTGGCGCATTCAATTCCGTGAAGATCTGCTGTATATGCGTGGTATCGGAACCAATAGACAGGAGATGACCACCGTAATTTCCCAAAGGGTTAACTAAACTTAAACCATGATCTCAAACAAAGATAGATTCCGACAAGCCATCACTTTAATCGATCAGGAAAACCAGCAGGACCCTCATTCCGAATTGTCAAATGGGCAACAGGTTCCCAAGGAACTACTGTACTCAGAAAGAATGACTAACTGGCTGGAAAAATTCAACCCGAAAGCTTCCGAAGAGCTCCGGTTGGCTGCCCGAAGTCAGCACATTTGCCGGTGGACCATACCCAGGGAATCTTACCCTATGGACAGAAAAGGATATCTATTATGGAGGACTGAATTAAAAAAATTTCACGCCCAAAAGGCGGAAACAATACTACTTCAATGTGGTTACAATCAGGAAGTTATAGACAGGGTTAAATCCCTGATATTAAAACAAAGACTTAAAACCGATAAGGAGTCACAAACACTGGAGGACGTAGTTTGCCTGGTTTTTTTGGAATTCTACTTCTCTGAGTTCGCACAAAAACATCCTGAAGAGAAAGTGATCTCCATAGTACAGAAAACATGGAACAAAATGTCGGTGGATGCCCGGAAGGTTGCCATGGAACTCAACCTTCCTCCTGCAGATTTCGATTTGATTCAAAAAGCCATAGGTTAACCGCTGTAACCCCGGATCCCTGGAATGAGCACAGAAAGGGGTTAAAATAAACGGATTAGATTAAAATACCGGTTGCGTTCCCCCTTCCTGTATCCTTTTTACCTGTGCCTGTTGTGCGGCGTATTCGCTTTCCGGATCGGACAGCCCGCTCAGCTTTGAGGATTGAAGTGATATTACAGAACTGGATGAGTAAAGTCCAATAAGGGGGCCTGAGTAGCGATAGTCCATCAAGGTTAACTTTACCACCTCATCAACAGACAACTCAATATAATTCCCGTAGCGAATCAATTTGAAAGAAACAATATGGTTTTCAGGGGGGGTGAAGTTATTCGTTTGCAACGTCTCAAATATGAAATTTTGGTGGTTGTCCAGCTCATTAAATCCCCAGCTGCGTATTTGGAGTAATCCATAAACGTAATCTATTGAAATGAAATACCCATTACCACTTTCATCCGCGTCAATAACCAAACCACATTTACCCATTCCCTCCAGGCGAAGGGTTCCCTGCCAAATGTAACTTGGGCCAGGTTTGGCTATACAAAATAATTCGTGGCCGCTACGACACTCCATCAGCCATTGTTCGCTGGTCTGAGTAATGATAGCAGTTGGGTTGGAGAACAATAAACTCGCTTGCGGAAAATCCTTTTGAGATATGGTACGTTCAATCTTCTCATCCCATTTATAAAAACTTTTTAACAATAATCTTCCTTTCTTATCCGTACTTAGCTCCTTTGGAGGTGGCAGTACCCTTAGTGTGTTAACATTATTGCCTACAAAATAGAAATTGTAAACCAAAACATGGTCTCCGTCCCTTACTACTCTTGCGGCATAATTACCCTGAGGGAGCAGTACATTATCGTGGAAGGTGTGATATTCATTTAGAAATTCAGGAGAAAACCAGTATCTCACTTTGATATCTTCTCTTAACGATCCAATCAGGTAATAATATCCGTTCATTTTTATTACACAAGGGCATTCAACATCGTCATATGAGAAAGGCGAGAACAAGGGTTTTTGCAGTTTAAAGCTGCCATCAACTGCCTTCATTAATCCTACACAACCTCGTCTTGATACCGGACCCATACTCTGTCGACCACAAAAAAGAATGTATTTGTCTTTATCGTGATCAAACCGGAAAGGATCTCTGAAACTTAGCCAGTCCCTGGGGTTGTTGTTGGTGTCTTCATAGTGTGGAGCCAGGCTTTCCATGGGGAAACCATGCTTTTCTGATTTTTCCCAATTGATAAGGTCATCTGAAATCGCCAACCCAATTCTTTGAACCACCCCCCTGTCCTGACGCTGAAGTCCGGCATAGTACATTCTGTATCGACCCTCCTCCTGGTAGACATGCATGGTCCACAACATATCATCATCCCAATCTCCGGGATCGCCAACGAACAGGGCGTTTTTGATTCGTTTCCATGATATACCATCATACGATATCGCATGCGCTATATAATCGTGGTTTGGAATAATTAAGTGGAAAAGATGGTAAACGCCATCTGTCACAAACACCTCAACGTCACCTATTTCCCAATCACTATAGCCACTTCCTGAATACATATTCTAAAATTCAAATCCATAATGTGTTAACCCTTCAATGATACCCGCTGCCGCGTAGTTCTGCGATAAGTAGAGATTATTATTCGACCTCACACTTTGCAATTCCTCAGATTTGTTTCCCACAATAATTCCTTTTATCGACCCCCTGAACATTTCGATATCATTTCCGGAATCTCCTGCCGCACAAACCAGGTCCGGCGGTATTGACCATTTTCTGCAAATAAAAATGATTGCCTGGCCTTTGGAAGCTCTTTTGGGAAGTACATCCAGGTACTCGCCGTGAGAAGTGATAATATTGACCTGATGCCATTGTTTGGAAAGGGCATTTTTAAGTTCATCAATATTGTATTGGTGCTTCTGGTAGTTGTAAGATACCTTGAATTCTCTCTGAGCCCGTTCTTCTTGTAGTTCTAACCAGGGGATGCTGGATAACCGGTCAATCACACTATCTCTCTTCCATCTCCATCTAAGAAAATTCGACCAGCCCTTATCCTTTATTAACTGAGAGCCTAAATAGTGAATTTCTGAACCAACAGACGAAATGATAATATCAGGTTTGGGCAGGTTGAACTGGTCTATTACCTCAGTGGCTAATTCAAGATTGCGTCCGGTGGCAAACGCAAACAAAGTCCCCTTCTCCCTGTTTCGAAGTCTTTCTATTAAATCCTGTAATCCCGGATTTTGTTGGTCGGGTAATATTAGGGTGCCATCAATATCAGTAACCAGCATCTTTTTACTCTGTTCCAGTAATCTGATGGCCGGACTCTGCTCTCCGGAATGTGCGTCCCTGATTAGTTCTATATGTTCATTTACCAGCTTAAGATACCGTTCAACATGACTTTTCCAGCTGTATTCCTTTTGAACGTTTAGTATACCGTTGTTAGAAAACTCTTTCCACTGGTTCTCATTGGTAAGTATGGCAGTCAAGGCCGCTTTAATTTCTTTTGGATTCAAGGGATCCACCAGGATACCATTTTTACATACAGGAATAATTTCACTGGGTCCACCATTACAGGTAACTACTACCGGCAAACCGCTGGCACCAGCTTCTATGGTGGTCAAACCAAAATTTTCATAAAGGGTTAGGTTTACAAAGGCACCTCGTTTTTCTGCACAGTATCGATATATGGTATCTACTTCATTTTCTACATCATGTTTTTTTGGTATAGCCAACCTGCCATAGAGATCGTATTTGTCCATCAAAAGCAGGATGTTGGTCAGCACCTCCTTTTCGGATGGAGGCATCTGATTTATATCTTTGCGAATACCCGCAAAAATTACCAGGTTGGCCATACTTTGTAGTTCAGGATCCTTACCATAAATGTCTATCAACGTGTGCAGGTTTTTACGTCGATCGGGCCTTGACAAGGCCATGATCACTGGTTTATGGGGATTGGTTAGAAACTTCTCGATGTATTCACTGACCCAATATTTACGCTGAAGCTCTTCTGGTGCTACCTCCTCGCTTACTTTGTTCTGGTAGTATGGGAAAAATTTAGAAGTATCGATGCCCGGAGGTAGTGAATGGTACTCAGCGGAAGCGAAATTCTCATATGCCTGGTAGGATGATATTTCCTGCTGTGTTGAAGTGACT
>BQJT01000303.1 GCA_021604845.1 Cyclobacteriaceae bacterium | reverse complement strand
GATTACCCAATCCGTTCAAGCCATTAGGGATACCTACATAGCCACCTGCTGCAACGGTGTTGCCGTTGGCGTCGGTATAAGCCTCAAGATTAGGACTTGCGTAAACAGGAAGGCGTGGATCTTCAGGATTAACACCAGTACCAGTACCTACCATCATATCTACCAAGGTTTTGCTCATGCGAAAATCCTGGTCGCGACTGTTCAGGTGAGAACCAACAGGGTTGGCGTTATTCCCATCTGTATAGGCTACAAATGCATTGTCAGCATTACTGCTAAACAGGTTATTCAAATTAACTGCACCTACCAATGATTCGCCTTTTCCCGTATTGGATAGATTCATAGAAAGGCGTAGTTTTAAAGAGGTCGCAAACCGCACCCATTGTTGGGCATTGCCGCCATAGATAAGGTCTTCTGAACCAATATCATCAGGCGCAGCTTGGGTATCAGAAAGAGCTGCAATGGCTTCGTCCAATTCAGCTATCAAGCCAGTGAATACGGCATCCTGACGATCGTAGGTAGGCGTAAGTATTTCACCTTTGTCGATGCTTCCGCTGAGTGCTTGAGAATAAGGGATATCGCCAAAGAGGTTGGTCAAATGTGCCAAACCTACTACTTTCATAGTCTTGCCAATACCGAGGTTCAGCTGGTTTCCGGTTTCTACACTCTTGTCAATGATCGCCTGTGCATCTTGCAATGGACGGGAAAACATAACATTCCAGTAATTGTTCACATCCCCATCGCGAAGTACGTATTGGTCCTCCTCCGGGTAAGAAGAAGCAGCCATATGTTGTACCCACATATTAAGGAAAGTGACATCAGCAGAGTAAAATATTTCGTGAGCCGTGGAGGCTTGTACCCCTGCGATCAGGTTTCTGGCTTCCACCGAGGCCAGGTCATTTGGGTTCTCGTTAAGCTCTGTCAAACCCTCCTCACAAGAAGTGGTGAAGACCAGCACGGAAGCCAGCATAAAGGCCAGAACTTTGAAATTATATTTTATCATAATTGATTTAATTTTTAGTGAAAAAACAAGTTGTACTTCAGCCTTTTATTAAAGGGTGAGGTTGAGGCTGAGGCCAAATGATTTAACTGATGGATGTGAATTGACTTCAAAACCCTGGAAGTTACCAGAGAAACCAATGCTTGTTTCAGGATCAACGTGGTTCACTTTTGTATTCATTAGCAGCAAATTCTTTCCGACCAAAGAGATGTTGATAGCTGAAAATGGCAGTTTTTCCAACATTTGAGCAGGAAGGTTATACCCCAAGCGAAGTTCACGTAGCTTGATATAAGTAGCATCATATACAGCCGTTTCCTGCGAGCTGAAAGAGTGGTGCCAGTATTCTTCAGGATCTACTGCAATGGTGTTAGGCTCGCCAGATTCTGTAACCCCTTCAATAACGATGGGGTCCCTTCTACCATCAATAACAGTTTCACTTAAAACGCCAGAGTAGTGGCCGAAGAAGTTGGTCAATGAAAAGAATTGACCGCCTTGTCTCCAATCGAACAATACGCCAAAACTCAAGCCCTTGAAGTTCATCTCACTACCAAAGCCGAGAATAAAATCTGGCTCGATGTTGCCAAGAATAGAAGTACCTGAAGCACCGATTGGCATACCATCTGCTCCGATAACTGTATTACCATTCTCATCTTTTTGATAACTTGTACCAACAATAGAACCCCAAGGCTCTCCTTCAATAAGTTCCAAACGGGCACGGTGGGAACCTACTAGTAATGAACTTACATCTGGGTGGATACTCACCACTTCGCTGACATTTTTAGAGAAGTTGGCAAACAAATCCCAGCTAAAACCACCAACTTGGACTGGCGTACCGTATATCATCAATTCAATGCCTTTGTTGTTGACTTCACCGGCGTTGATGAGCTTACTGCTAAAACCAGAAGCGTCGGATATATCTAGTGGTACAATTTGGTTGGTTGTTGAAGAATTGTAGTAAGTAAAATCAACACCAAGTCTATTGCGCAGGAATTTCAAGTCCAAGCCAAATTCATAGGAATTGGTCTTTTCAGGAAGTAGCCCCTCATTTGCTAAGCGGTTTTCCAATGTGAAGGAAGGCACACCATTATATGGTGCGTGGATGTATCCTTCGGTAGCACCAGGTGAACTTGTTTCACTGGTTAGGAAAACGTTTGTCAGCTTATAAGGATCGGTATCGTTGCCCACTTTAGCCCATCCTCCACGGATTTTACCGAAAGAAAGGAATGGAAGGTTTACCAATTCAGAGAACACAAAGCTGGTACTAACAGAAGGATAGAAGTAAGAACGGTTCTCCTCCGGAAGTGTTGAACTCCAGTCGTTACGTCCAGTAATGTCAAGGTAGAGGTAGTTTCGGAATCCCAATTGCCCGGAAAAGTATGCACCATTAATACGGTTTTCTTCCAAGCGCTCCCGAGATACTGGTGATCCAGCTGCATTGGCTACGTTGTAAACATCTGGCACAACGAGACCTTGTACAGCAGTAGATTTTGAACGGAAGCTCCGATCAAAGCGATTTACGCCAAGCAAAAGGCTTCCATTCAGGTCTTCAGAAAATTGATGACTAAGGTTAATGGTAAAATCTACGTTGGTAGAGCGAAGGTAGTATTCCGCTTCCTGGAAACCACCTGTTTCCAATTCAGCTGGATGGATGGTACCCGCTTTATAAATTTGCTTGCGCTGATCGAAGTAATAATCCGTACCAGCACGCAGACCAAGAGAAATCCATGGAGCGACTTCATAATTGGCAATGATGTTGCCAATGAGGCGATCGCGACGGTCATTATTCACATTCTCACGCAGGATCCAGTAAGGATTGTTGTGATAGGCCGAGTTCCAGTTGTAGTGTGTACCATCTGGAGAAAGGATCGGGTTGCCATCAGCATCAGTATAGTTACTTAACTGTTCGGTATCAACCTGACGTCCGAACCAGTTAAACAACTGTTGCATTGGGTTCTGGTCACTGTACCCAGTTTGAGGCCGGTTTTTACCTTTGCCAATACTATAGTTTGCACTGGCATTGACGGTAAGCTTGGTACCAATCGTTGTACCTCCATTGAACGAAATGTTCTGGCGGTCGTACTCCGTATTTGGCATTACCCCATCTTGCCGAAGGTCAGAAAGAGAAAGACGGAAGTTAGAATGCTCATTAGCTCCAGAAAAAGCAATAGAATTCGATTGCAGTTTTCCGGTTTCAAAGAAATCTTTCACGTTGTCAGGTCTAGGAGACCAAGAAATAGGATTGCCGAGGTAGTCGACCATTTCCCGTCCGTCGAGGGGATGCCCCCAACTTTCATCAACACCAACATAATCAACACCATTAACCTGGCCATAACCACCTTGCCCAAACGAATTTTGGAATTCGGGAAGGACGAGCGGTGTCTCTACCCTATAACTACCAGAGTAGCTAATACCCAGGCCTTTACCTTTGCGTTCTTTTCCAGATTTGGTTGTAACCAGAATGGCCCCGTTTTGAGCACGAGAGCCATACAGCGCAGCGGCGGTTGGCCCCTTCAATACAGTGATAGACTCAATGTCGTCGGCATTGATGTCGGTCAGACCATTGCCGTAGTCAGCGCCTTCGCTGTTACCAACAGTAGCGCTGGTTAAGCCCGGTGAACGAGGCTGCTTGTTGTCGACAGGGATTCCATCAATAACAAAAAGCGGCTGGTTTTCCGCGCTAAAGGAAGCATTTCCACGAATGGTGATTCGAGAGGAAGCTCCTACAGAGCCAGAACCAGAAGTAACGTTTACACCGGCAATACGCCCTGCGAGCGAATTAATAATATTGGCGTCTTTTCCTGTGGTTAGCACATCGCCTTTGACTTCCTGAGCGGAATAGCCGAGTGCCTTTTTTTCACGTTCGATGCCAAGCGCAGTTACTACTGCTTCGGAAAGTGTAACTCCTTCCCTAAGGGTAATGTTCACCACATTGGAGGCTCCAAGGGTGATTTCCTGTGCTTCAAAACCAGTGTAAGAAATAACAAGAGCGTTGAGCCCTTCAGGAACATTGAGACTGAAACTGCCATCAAAATCGGTCACGGTTCCAGTAGTAGTCCCTTTGGCAAGAACAGAAGCTCCGATGAGTGGTTCCCCACTTTCATCAGTAATAACTCCTGTAATGTTGCGTTGTGCCAGTATCGATGATACTGAAAACAACGCCAGTACGAGTACTAGTGCGAGTCTTTTCATGCTTAAATAATTTTGGTAATAAAAATTTCAAAAACTTTTTTGGCAAATGTAATTTTTTTGGTAAAAATGGCCTACTGAAAACAAACAAATGTTAGTTGGGTTACTAAAAAATAAATACTTGTTAATTCGAAATGGTAGCGCTTTACCAAAAATGGTAGGAAAGAATAGTAGATTACAACTTCAACAACACTGGCATCATATCCACAATTCCGTTATTTTGAACAAACATGGTCACCTTTAAATCCTTTGACAACGCATCGATTGTTGCGGCAGCTTGTTCTTCCTGGCCCTCTTCAGGGTGGGATAATCCCAGAAAAACTAGATCGGCTTCTTTACTTTTTTGAGGAAGAAGGGATGTAAAGCTTTGATTGGTAATGGTTACGTCAACGGATGCTTGAATACGAGCGACCGGCAAAAGTTGGTTTATGCCTGCTTCTAGTTGATTGCGCTCTGCCGCTGTTTTTACTACCGACCGAATCGTGATTTTAGCCCTTTCCCACTGGCGGTTTAGTT
>BQJT01000302.1 GCA_021604845.1 Cyclobacteriaceae bacterium | reverse complement strand
ACGATGAAAATCAAATCCTCGGACGCAATAGATTTTTGCATGATAATGTGGACTAGACCCCATCAGGGATTTTTTTAGTTGATAGTTAAGTGGTTTTTTGATGTTTAGTGTGGAAAAGCCCCGAGCCATGCCCGGGACTTTTCCACACTAAACATCAAAAAACCACTTAACTATCAACTAAAAAAATCCCTGATGGGGTCTAGTCCACATTATCATGCAAAAATCTATTGCGTCCGAGGATTTGATTTTCATCGTTTAACTGGTACCGCGATATATTCTTTTCGGAACTATGTGGTACATCCTGAAGACGCACATCTTTTCTTAAGTAGGCTGGAACATCCAATTTCTCTTTAAAGTTATCGCTATCCACCGGGTTACTCATGCCTTTCAACCGGTTGATTCGATCAGTAGCCTGCTGCTGAAGTACGGCACGCTTGTTTTGAACTGCATCATTTGACTGCTGCTTCAGAAAAGAAGTTTGAAAAGGGTCTACCGTTTCCGGTTCCTGAACATCTTCTTCAAGATTATTGTTCTTTTCGAAACTCCATTTAAAAACTTTCTCCTCAACTTCAGGTTCCTGGGTTTCTTCTGTTTCGGTATCAGTTGGTTTGGAGAAACCTTCAAACGAATAGGATTTTACCGGCTTAATTACCTCATCCTCTTCTTCCGCCTTTGGTGCTTCCGCTTTTGGTGCTTCGAACAGGCCAATTTGTTTGTTTGATTCCAGGTCATATATGGTTCTTCTATCCTCAACTGTACGGCTTATGGAATTATCAAATCCGGTAGCTATCAGGGTAACCCGGATACTGTCTGCTAACTCAGGATCTACACCATGACCAAAGATCACTTCGGCATCATTTCCTGCCACTTCCTGAATATACTCAGTAATGTCAGTCAACTCATCCATCTGAAGCTCGGCCTCTTCACCACTGATTATGGAAAGTAAAATTTTCTGAGCACCATGAATATTTTCATTGTTTAACAAGGGTGAAGCTATAGCTTCTTCCGCAGCACGTCGTGCCCGGTTCTCACCTTCGGTGGTGGATGACCCCATTACGGCAGCACCAGAATTACTCATTACCGTTTTTACATCCTCAAAATCGACATTTACATATCCAGGGACGGTTATGATCTCAGCAATTCCTTTGCTGGCGGTGGTAAGCACATTATCTGCCTTGGCAAAGGCTTCACTTATGGCCAGGTTACCATAAATCTCTCTTAGCTTATCATTGAGGATTACCAAAACGGTATCACAATTCTCTTTCATTTCTTTTATGCCAAGTGCCGCCTGTTCCATCTTTTTCTTTCCTTCGAACCCGAATGGAACAGTAATTATGCCAACAGTAAGGATATCAAGTTCCTTGGCAACCTTGGCGATTACCGGCGCTGCCCCGGTGCCGGTTCCACCCCCCATTCCGGCAGTAATAAATACCATCTTGGTGTTTTCGTGCAACAGCTCCCTTATTTCTTCTTTGTTTTCAAGCGCAGCATTTTTACCTACTTCCGGATTAGCTCCAGCTCCCAACCCCTGCGTCAGATGAAGACCAATTTGCAGGCGATTTGGGATGGGGCTATTATTCAGCGCCTGAGCATCAGTATTACAGACGATAAACTCAACGTCTTTAATGCCCTGATTGTACATATGATTGACAGCGTTGCTGCCGCCACCACCAACTCCTATTACCTTGATAATTGATTTGTGGTGTTCTGGAATTTCGAATTTATAAGCGTTTAGTGTCATAATTGAAAAAAATTTGTTATTGGTTTTTATGCTTAGTGATAGTCTCTGTCATCAAAATCGTCGATAAGCAGATCTTTGGTTTTATCTAGTATTCGTTTAAAAAAGTCTGTTCCGTTATTGACCTTAACCGGAGTTCGGCCAACGCCAACTTGCTGATAGTGGTTGTTCCTTTCATCAAGTGCCCTGAACCCTGAAAGTACCAGCCCGATTCCAGTCGCATACATGGGACTCTTCACGATCTCTACTTTGCTTTTGCCCAGATGCTCGTTTGGATATCCAATACGGGCATCCATACCAGTCATATACTCGAACAATTGTTTAACATTTTGTAGCTGGGAACCACCACCGGTTATTACTAACCCTCCGGCTAGTTTGTTTTCATATCCTGAAGTAATGATCTCGGTATGTATAAGTTCAATGATCTCCTCCATCCTCGCCTCGATAATATGTGCCAGGTTTTTGATAGAAATTTCTTTCGGAGGCCGATCTCTCAAACCCGGAATGCTTACTATTTCATTGGGATTTGCTTCCTCCGCAATAGCTTTGCCAAATCTAACTTTTAATTGCTCCGCCTGATGCTGCATCACTGAGCATCCCTGCTTGATGTCCGTACTAATGATGTTACCACCAAAAGGAATCACCGCGGTATGCCTGATAATATTGTCGTAAAACAAGGCAATATCTGTAGTTCCGCCCCCTATATCAACCAAACAAACTCCGGCTTCTTTTTCTTCATCGCTCAACACCGCCAGACTTGAAGCCAGAGGCTCCAGTATTAAATTTTCTATTTTCAGATTAGCCCGTTTGACACACTTGTTGACGTTGTTGATGGCATTGGTTTGTGCAGTTATTACGTGAAAATCGGCTTCCAGCTTTACCCCGGACATTCCTACCGGATCCTTAATACCTTCTTCATAGTCCACCACATAATCCTGTGGCATGACATGAATAATTTCACTCCCCGGGGGGATCACAATCCTGTACATATCATTAGTAAGTCTGTCGACATCCTCGATGGTAATTTCATCTTCATTGGACTTGCGTGTGATGCTCCCATGATGGACGGCGCTCTTAATGTGCTGCCCGGCTATGCCTACATTAACCACTCTGATATCTATACCCGCTTGCTCTTCCGCTTCTGAAATTGCTTTGGAGATAGCGTTAACAGTTTTGTCAATATTGGTGACAATGCCTCTGATCACACCATCTGAAACTGCCTTTCCCATCCCCAGAACTTCCAGCTTCCCGTATTCGTTCTTCCGTCCGACGATCGCGCAAATCTTAGTGGTACCTATGTCTAGGCCTACGACGATTTTATCTTTTTGCATTTTTCTTTGGTATTAAATTGTTAATAGTTTAAGTGTTTAGGTTTCATTGATTTCATTATTCACAAACAATTTGATCTGTGTACTTGACACTGACTCTCTGATAGCCATTCCACCCCTTTTTAGGAAGTATCTGCTGATAAAAAGTATTCAGCCTGGCAAACTTACTTTCGATATCTTCCGGGGTTCCAAATTCAATTATTTGTTTACCCACTTGTGGGTACATAACAATATTTCCTTGACTGTCCATTGCGAGTTGTGCAATCTGTGCCTTCCAAAATGGTCGCTTATAAATATATTGGGTGAGCGCCAGCACATTTTCAACCTGCAGAGATCGTACCTCGGGGTCTTTCACTATTTCATCGGTAAAACTCCCGGTTACCAGTAAGACGCGGGCGCTGAACTTATCAGATACCGGCAATATTTTGTTATCCGTGGTGATATAAGCATCCGGATCATCAGGTCTGACCACCCGTGCCACAGGTTCACTTTGGCTTACTTCTACTATTAATTTTCCTTTCAGGTCGCGATATATTTCAGCCTCCTCAACAAAGTCGTGACTCAGCACACGCTGTTCCATCTCTGTCATACCTTTCGCAGTAATTCTGCTACCAACTGCCTGATTGTAGTCGATCAATGACAGCAGATCCTCTTCAAGAATAAAAAAATTGCCATTCTGATGGTTGATTCGTACTTCAACCTCTTCGAATACTCTTGAGCTATGCTTTTTCTCTACAAAGCCAATGGCAGAGAGTATAACCACACAAGCGCTGGCTATTTTTAAGCCATGAAGAAATTTATTTTTTGGTTTCATTGGGATATTTTCTTAGTAAAAGATTCTTAATTGGCTCAACCAGTTGATCAATATCTCCAGCCCCAATTGACAAAACCACTTCCAGTTGTTTTTCTTCCAGTAACTGGTAAATGTGGTCTTCATTGGTCAAGTCATAAGGCACGCTCAATTCATTGGCAATCATATTGGAAGAGACCCCTGGAATCGGTTTTTCTCGGGCAGGGTATATATCCATCAATATTACTTCATCTGCCAGGCCCAGGCTATGAGCAAATTCCAGGTGAAAATCCCTGGTTCTGCTAAATAAATGAGGTTGAAATAAGGCAGTTATTTTTTTCTTGGGATAAAGTTTTCGAATGGAAAATAACAGTGCCTTGATCTCCACAGGGTGGTGGGCATAATCATCGATATAAACCAGATTGGGCTGGTTGATGATAAACTCGAATCGGCGTTTAACCCCGGAGTAAGATGCTAGTGCAGCCCGGATCTCTTTTTCGTCCAAACCCAGTGACCAGCCAACAGCAATTGCGGACATTGCGTTTTCCACATTGTGGAAACCCGGCATGTTTAAGTTAAGTCCCTCCATATTAATTTCAGGTGATTGTAGATTAAAAATGAACTTGTTGTCTATTATGTTGATATTTACTGCATTAAAAAATCCCGATTCAATGCCATAGGAATAGATGGAAACGCCAGTTGGCACGTGTTGTTTGAGCTGGTTGTATACACGATGGTTGAGAAAAAGTTTCCCACCTGGTTTTATTTTCCCAACGAACTCAATAAAGCTCTCCTGCATTTTAACCGCATCCCCATAAATGTCCAAATGATCCGGGTCCATGGCAGTTATTACTGCTATATCTGGCTGTAGGGTTAAGAATG
>BQJT01000301.1 GCA_021604845.1 Cyclobacteriaceae bacterium | reverse complement strand
CGCCCTTCTGAAGGGACCGTCAGGAACCAGCATCCATAACATCAACCCTCCTGCAATAGCGATAGTAGTGGTCAAAATTATCACTGATTTCCAATTTATCTCACCGGATAAATCTCTGGCTAAATGTGGAAATGCTGTTCCAAGGACCAGGGCGCCAACCAAATACCCGAGACTTTTGCCAAGTCCTTTCTGGTAATAATCAGCGGCTATTTTCATTCCTACCGGGTAAATTCCCGCTAAAAAGAATCCAGTTAAAAATCTTAATACCAGCAATGTTGAAAGGTTTTGCTGCTCCCATATTATAGCCAGGTTAAACAAAGAAGCCAGACATGCGCTGACAAAAAATACCCTGGATGGAGCAAACCGATCCGCAATTGTAAAAAAGGCAAAGATCAGTGTTCCTGAAATAAACCCGAATTGTACAGCTGACGTAAGATGTCCAAGTGCCGCCTGCTGAAGGTCGTATGCCACCAGCAAATCCTCCATTACACCATTGCTGGCAAACCAGAGTGAAGTACAACAAAACTGTGATGTAACAATTACCGGCAGGATCCAGGGTTTGACTGCCTTTACATCAGCTACTCCATCCATACTGGTTTCAGCGTAGGGTCGTGCTCCTTGTTCAAAATATCCCGGTAAAGTTCCGGTTTCCTGGCATTTCTGTATCGATATCCACCGGCCTGTGTTAGTTTATCCGGGGTGATACTTGCCACCGCAACCGCATTATCAAAGCTCCGGATTTCCTTTATAATATCTCCAAACGGGTCGAGTATCATAGAATTACCGTTCTTTAGTTGATCGCCGTCGTATCCTATCGGATTAGTAAAAATATAATATACCCCATTGTCATAAGCCCGTGCCGGCAACCACCTCAGCAACCATTCCCGGCCTTTTCTCCCGTCGAACTCTTTTCTAAGTAAATCCGGGTGTTGTTGACGGTTGACCCAAAGTTTGTGATCTACAAAACCTCTTCCAGGCATCGGAGAAGGAGTGCAACCTGTTACGTGTGGGGCGAATATTATATCCGCACCAGACAATACGGTGGCACGAACATTCTCAATAACATTGTTATCGTAACAGATTAAAATCCCACATTTCCAGCCTTTCAAGTGGAAGGTAACATACTCATTTCCCGCAGAGAGATACTGGCTAATAAAGGGGTGAATTTTTCGATATCGAGCAAGTAAACCAGTCGAATCAATACATACATAAGTGTTGAAATACTTGCCATTTTCTTTCTCCAGTAAACCACTTAGGATGGTTATCTGGTATTTCGCTGCCAATTTTTGAAGTTTAATGCAACTTGGTCCCTGTGGAATCTCTTCAGACAATTGGTCAATTTCACTGCTGTTCAACTTATTGAGGAATGTATAGGCAGTTATTGAAAGCTCATGAAAACTTATCACGTCTGCTCCCTGCTGCTTAGCCTGGGCAGTAAGGGTTTCAATAACCGAAAGGTTGTATTCCTTATCCCCATCCTTGGGTTGGAACTGGGCTACTGCAATATTAATTGGTTTCATGGTGCACCGGATTGATTTCCTAAGATAGCAGAAAATGCAATAGTGCGGTAATTCCGCCAAGGGCGAATAGCCATGGCGGAATGTCTAAACTTTAGTATTAAATATCCTGACTTTCAGTCTCTGTCGGTAACAAGACCTCAAAGGTTGGGTGCCCGGATTCATCCAGGTGGTACATCAAGGTACCTTGAAGTGTTTTAACCGCTTTGCGGGCTATATAAAGCCCTAGTCCATTACCCTTGGAACTTTCATGACCTACGAAGAACATGTTCCAGATTTTCTCTTGAATCGTGGGATCAATCCCCGGACCGTTGTTGGTTAGATTTATGGAAACCGTACCATTAGTTTGTTCAATATCCAGTTTAACCAATGGGCGTTGCCCGTTTACCTCTACCGTGCTGTAAAAAAGGGCGTTTTCAATCAGGCTTTGAAGTATTATCGCGGTCAACTCAGGGTGGGATGAGTAATTAATCGCGCTTTGAATACTTGACTTAACATCAATGTTACGGTCAGCAATCAGTTCACTGTAGTCATCCAGGATTTTCTTAATCTGGCTTGAAAAATTAACCGGTCCGTATTGAGAAGGGTTGTTAATTTCATTTACGTTTATAAGCTTTTTCAGCATCCTGTCCATATTCTTGGCTGTGTCTGCCGCTCTTTCGAATAACTCGCAAGCCTCACCCTGAAGGGTTATTCGTGCTAAATTGCTTAAACCGACGATCGAAGTTAATGGGCGTCTTAGGTTATGAGATGATTTGTACAGGAATGTATCCAGTTCCATGTTGGCCTCTTCCAATTGGCCGGTCCGTCTGGTCACCAAGTCCTCAAGGTGCTCATTCATTCTTTTTACTTCATCGTTTGCTTTGGCCAGTTGATTCTTTTGCCTTTGAAACTTTCGGGTAAGTATAACAGATATCATTCCGAACAACCCCAGAGCCAGGGCGATGGCAATCGCGGTAAGAATTTTTCTATTAAAATCTTTAGTTTGTATCTCTAATTGCTGTTCGCTGAGTGATAGCTTTTCTTCCAATTCGTCTATTGAAGTTAGTTTACTGCTAAGCAGAGTAAGCAGGCTATTGAATTGAGCCCGGTTTTTAAGAAACTTTTGTTCGTTCTCATTAAGAATTTCGCTGAGCCTCCTGATTCTTTCAAATATCATTAGTTGCTCATTATCAGAAAGGTTAACTCCTCCTTCTCTTAGTTTTTCTTCAAGAACTCTTACATTACTGTCAAAGTCATTTTTTATTCTATCGAGGGTGTTCTGTTCTTTGATGGCTTGCTCAATCAGCAAGGAAACATCTGTTTGCAGTAGTGTAGAATCGGTAATACTGCCAGTAAACTGACTTTGCGTAATGTTTTTTAAGGAATCATTCCAGACGCCAACAAGTTGATAGAACTTATCGTCTATTCTCCTTTTTAATTCTTCATCAATATTTCTGAGGTCAATGTTTTTTATTACCGCATAAAAAACTGTCAGTGACTGGATTGAATCCAGGTATTCAAAATTAAACTTTCGGAATCCGTCGATGGTTTCCAGGGAATTTTCAGCGGTGTTGGCGGCATTCTTGCTATT
Organism: Cyclobacteriaceae bacterium; assembly: GCA_021604845.1. Taxonomy (GTDB): domain Bacteria; phylum Bacteroidota; class Bacteroidia; order Cytophagales; family Cyclobacteriaceae; genus SZUA-3. Next base: position 1,662 of record BQJT01000301.1, on the reverse strand, counting down.
TATTTTCTTGGATGCCCTGGCTTTGGGAATCGGTAAAAGCTCTAAATAACCATTGCTGCCATTAAATTTTTGTGCAGTCAACCGATACTCTTTTAAATGAAACAGGTTCGTCTTATTCAGGTCATGCTCAATCGGTAGATTCATGCGAACCAAACCCAGTTCATTGGAAATTGCAGTAATAGGTTGATCGGTCTGGTAAACCAAAGGTATTCCTGTAATAGGCTTACCACGTTGGTCCTGTAGTGTTATTGTTACCTCCTGATGTGTTTTAGCACGTACCACCACCTCCAGAATGCCTTTACTGAAATTCCACGACTCAACTTCCAGTTTTTGATTTATTACATTAACTGTATTCGGCGGAAGTTCATTGGGGTTTATCTCTACGAATGCTACGCCCTGTTGGTCCGTTTGATTCGGGGGTCCTTGATTTATAGCAATCTGCAATGCAGGATATGGTTTTAACTGATGGTCCAGTGTTTTTATCTGAACCATGGTTAAATCCTGTCCCATAAACTTATGGACCATTAAGGTTAACAGAAATAGACAAAGTATGTATTTTTTAATCTCCACTATTCTATATTTCTGATGGTTCGTTTACGCACTACCGGTTGCTCTCTGGGGTCATGCTCTTTAGTCGACTGCTGGTATTTTTCCTTGAATACTACAATCTTGTGGTCATTATGAAGCTTCTTATTTTTGGGAATTTCCAAGCTTACCGTAGGCTCTCCAACCCTTTCACTGCTTACTTTCAATTTATATTGGCTTGAGTATGGAATTTCAAGTGAGAACTTTCCATGTTGATCCGTGGCTGCTTCATTAACGTACGAATTGGTAACGTTATCTACCAGTATTATCCTGGCCAGCGGAAGGATCTCCAGGCTATCAGGCTTAGTCCAGTCCGGGTCGTTGTAATAAATAATACCGCTGATGGTCAATGGATAACTTTGCAGGTCGATTACTACTTCATAGATATCATCGTTAAAGCCTCCTTTGGCCCTGTTTGAAGCCAAATAGCCACCGGAACCATGTTGGTTTAGTGTTAATCCAAAATCGTCGAAAGCAGTATTTATTGGAAATCCCATATTTTCTACTTCCGGGCTAACTTCATCCAACGAAGCCTTGAAGATATCCAACCCTCCGAAACCACCATGACCGTTAGATGCAAAGTACAATGTGTGCTCGCGGTAAATGAAAGGAGCCGTCTCATCTCCAATAGTATTTATCGGTCTACCCAGATTTTTTGGTATTGACCATTGGTCCCCATTAAAAGTGCTTTTATATATATCGGTACCTCCAAACCCTCCCGGCATGTCGGCAACGAAGTACAATGACTTTCCATCCGGGCTTAAGAATGGATAGCTTAAAGAGTATTCTGTACTATTATGTTGAAAAGGACGTTGGTCTACCCATCCATCCTTTCCCCTGGTTAACCAGAATAATTGGAGTATGCTTTTATTGGTGCTTTTATCCAGAGAACTCCTGGTAAATATTAAATTATTACCGGCAACGGAGACTGGTCCGTGATGAAGTTTCTCATCTAACTCCTTTAAGAATGGCTTTGGTTTACCATAAGACTGCCGCCCGGTTATAGAATCAACTTTTACCTCAACCGTATAAAGTGATTGAAAAGATTGGCCAGTAACTCGGTCAATATTGGTGATC
>BQJT01000300.1 GCA_021604845.1 Cyclobacteriaceae bacterium | reverse complement strand
TGGTTACCGGCGGCCACCCGGACGATCCGGAAACCGGGGTCGGCGGCACTATTCGAAAATTTACTACTGCCGGTCACCAGGTCCACGTTGTGTATCTAACTAAAGGAGAAGCCGGTATCCCGGGAACTGCCCATCAGCAGGCAGCCGAAATCAGGGAACGAGAGGCTTTAGCCGCTTGTGAAATCCTCAAGGCAAAACCGTCTTTCCTGGGGCAGATTGACGGGTCATCCCTGGTTAACAATGAATGGTACGGCAAAATTCTGGACATTATAAAGGAAATACAACCTCATGCTATCTTCACTCATTGGCCGGTTGACACCCATCGTGACCATCGCCATTGTTCCCTACTCACCTTCGATGCCTGGTTAGCCTCTGGAAGACAAGCGGCATTTTATTACTACGAAGTGGTTTCAGGATATCAGACTATGAGCTTCAGACCCACCCACTACGTGGATATTACCGAAGTGTCACAGCAGAAATGGGATGCCTGCTTCGCCCATAAAAGTCAGAAGATAAAAGAAACGTACCATCAGGACCATGCCAAAATGGAAGATTTCAGGGGACGAGAAAACAATTGCAAATACGCAGAAGCATTCGTGCACCTGGATGCCAGCCCACAGATAGCACTGCCCTAGAATTCTTAGTTTTTAGTTTTTAGTTCTTAGATCTTAGATTTTAGCTCTTAGATCTTAGATTTAGCTCTTAGTTCTTAGATTTTAGATCTTAGTTCTTAGATTTTAGTTCTTAGTTCTTAGTTCTTAGATTTTAGATCTTAGATTTAGCTCTTAGCTCTTAGCTCCACCAAATAGGCAGGTCTAATCCCTCAAAAACCGGATTAATCTTATAGTAATTTCCTGGTTTCCAGGGAAATTTCTTCTCTAAATCATCCACAAGTTCAACACCAAACCCTGGTTTATCGGGAATAGTAAGTACGCCGTCTTCTATAGGGTACGGCTGCTTAAAAATTTCCCACTTCAGCGGATTGAAAGTCTGATTTAACTCACACATGTGACCGGAGGGCACTCCGGCGACCAGATGAATGTTGGCAATGGTGGTTAGTCCTCCTACCCAATTGTGTGGGCAGTACAATTGACCATATTCGTGAACAGTCTGACCGATATACCAGCCTTCACTTATTCCACTTAAATTGGCATCGGTTTGAATAATATTCATAGCTTTTGCTGCCACATAAGGTTGTACCTGATAACGGTTCCACCAGCTTTCCCCACCTGAAACCATTACCGACGGCATTGCTTCATTAATGGCCAGGTGTTGCTCCAATGCATGGGAATCTGACCAGGGTACCGGTTCCTCGTACCAATAAAACTTCAGTGCCTCCAATGCAGGGCATAGATCATTGATGATGGTATCAAACTCCCAAGGGAATTTCTCAATTACCAGTTTAAAATCAGGTCCTACCGCCGCCCTTAGCCGCTCCAAAATGGGAATATAATCCTTCATAGTTAAACCGCTGTATTGCCAGCTGGTCCCGTTACGGAACTTGAACGTATCGTATCCGGCCTGCTGGTACTTAAGGGCTTCGGCTATCAGTTCCTCTTCACCCCTGTCATACCATGCATGACTTACTCCTCCACTGGCATAGATCTTTACTTTATTCGAAGGATTCTCCTGGTCTGAAAGCAGTTTATATACCGGTATGCCCTTGGCCTTTCCTATAATATCCCAAAGTGCATTGTTAACCCCGGCCCATGCACCTTGTGCAAGGTGATTATGACCCTGGTTATTAGTAAGGAAATCAACATCAAATACATTTGCTCCCTTTAATAATGGAGTGATGTATTGTTCGGTATATGCTTTTAGCTTATCCGGTCCTCGATATGGGCTTCCTTCCGCGATACCAACGATTCCCTGATCGGTAAATACCTGTACTAATGCGGCATCAGCTTTCCAAACGTATAACCCGCCGCACCGCCAAAGATATTCTCCGTCATGTACATAAGAGAGGGGGGTAACTTTAATATCCGTGATGGTGATATTTTCACGTACCAACCCTTCACTGGGGTGTGTACGTTGGGTTTTTTCAAATTCCAGTGGTTCCGCTGCAAGCCTGGTATCGGGCCCTGTATTACCCAGGCACGCCGGAGCTATGCAACCTGCTAAAACGGCCCCGGATCGGGTAACAAATGAACGTCGGGTTATCTTATCCATTAAGACTCAATCTAAAAATAATATTAGAAAGTTCTCGTGTATTTCAGGTTTGTCACAAGATATTTCATCTATTTCCAACACTAATAAAAACTGCGGTTAACAAACAGGGTCTGAATATGACAACTTGCAATTTTCAAGGGTGCGGGTTTAGAACCTTCCTTTTCAGCTAATTCGGTTGATCTAAGCAAAGGCTGAATCTTTTATTTAAATTATAGCTTTCTAAATATTCAACTCGGATGAGAACAAAGATTCTTCAATTATATACTGCCATTGTCAGTGCTATTTTAACCCTGAATGCTATAAGTATATCTGCGCAATCAGTCAATTTTGCCCCGGAAATAGATGTTAGCAATGGCACTGTCTCCGGTGTAACTTCACTGGATGCCGGGGATTTAAATGATGACGGATTGTTGGATATTGTGGTACTTGAAGGAGGGAAACACGCAGAGAAACCAACAATTGCCTGGTTTGAGCAAACAAGAACTGAACGCTGGACAAGACACGAACTTGGCAACCCCGCGCAGTTGGATAGTTTTCTGGGCTCGGCAAAGTGCTACGATATTGACAGCGATGGTGATATTGATATAGTGCTAACCTCTGACAATCATGCTAAAGGACCAATCCGGGTAATCATATTGGAGAATCCAGGAGATAGCCTGGTATTCCAACCCTGGAATTTGAGACAGATTGCAAGCATACCGGGATTTCATGCCAATGACATGCGAATTGACGACATGGATAGAAATGGCAAACCAGACATAATTATTAGACACAAAAATCCAAACTCGCTCAGGATCTTATTCCAAAAAACTAAATATGATTGGATAACGAAAACCATGGACACTCAACATCTTGGAAACGAAGGGTTTGCAGTTGGCGACTTGAACGTTGACTCGATACCTGACATTTCAATCAATGGTTACTGGTTTAAAGCACCATCTGAGCCGATGGAAGGTCAGTATGAGTTGTTCGCCATTGATACAATATATACTACCATCAATCCCAATACCAAAGAAGATATTGGAGATATAAATGGTGATGGCCTTAATGACATTGTAATTTCACCCGCTGAAAGTTTTTATCAGGGAAAGAATCATCAGCTGGCATGGTACCAGGCATCCACAACTCCCGAAATAGGAAGTACCTGGATTAAACACACAGTTAAAGAAGACTACAATCATGGCCATTCGGTTAAACTTATAGATATGGATATGGATAATGATCTTGATCTGATCAGCGGACAAGCCTGGACTCCAAAACAAATAACTATCTTCTTTAATGATGGATCCAGGTTTTCAAGGCACCAGTTGGTAGTCACAGGTAAGGGGATTTATTCCGGCGCCTTCAAGGATATGGATGGTGATGGAGATGTCGATTTAGTCGGAGAGGATGAATATTCAAACAAATCAAAGCCTTGGTATTATGAGAATATAAGTCCTTCCAGGAACAAATAACTTCAAAATTTCCACGCTTTTTCCAACCAGCTAATGTACAACTCAAGTATTTTTGCAGGCAAACAAAATAAATCAAATGGAAAAAGCAATCATCACTACTAATCGCGGGACTATGGAAGTCGAATTCTTCAACGATGACGCTCCTAAAGCTGTAGCTAATTTTATAAAATTGTCAAAAGAAGGTTTTTATAACGGGCTTACCTGGCATCGGGTAATTCCGGACTTCATGATCCAGGGTGGATGTCCTCAGGGGACCGGAGCAGGGGGACCTGGGTATACTATCGATTGCGAGCTGGATGGAGATAATCAATACCACGACCGCGGGGTATTATCGATGGCCCATGCAGGCAGAAACACTGGAGGAAGTCAATTTTTTGTTTGCCACAGTCGTAACAACACCAGTCACCTGGACCGCAATCACACGGTATTTGGAAAAGTAGTTAAAGGCGTTGATATCGTAGATGATATCCGCCAGGGTGATGCTATCGAAAGCATTGAAATAGTTGAAGGTTAATAGGTAGTTTTGAGTTTTTAGTTTTTAGTTTTTAGTTTTTAGTGTTGAGCACGCAGAATTTCAACTTAAAGGAGAAGCTGCTGAAATTGGACTTGTTTGGTTTCCTTGCTGATTACTGATAATAGAAATAAAAGGTTTCCTTCGCATCGTTTGGTAATGAGGTAAAGGATTCTACCTTTTCCGGGTATCCGTCGGAGTTGTACTGGAATTGATATTTCCGTTCAAAGAACAAATTGCCGTTTTGGAAAATCTGGAACAGGGTTTGGTTGTTTGGGGAGTAGGTCTGAAAATGAACGGTTTGCAGTCCCATCCCATAAAAAGGATTGGGTTTATCGTCATACTCCATTATTGCCTGTGAGTCGCCGTTGTTGTAGGTCACCTTTACTTGGTTTCCACGGTGGTCCAGTTCAACCAATTGGACATCTTGAAGCTGGCTTTGGGCTCCGTATAATTCTATAGATATAGTGCCGTCGGAGTTGTAGGCCCAATCCCTGGTAGTAAAGAGTGAGCCGTCTTCCTTTCGCACCACTTCCTGTACAATCTGGCCTAATTGATCATAGGTTTCCTTGCGGATAAAGTCAACGCTGGAGCTCCCGTTTTGGGTTAAATAAACCTCTGTG
>BQJT01000299.1 GCA_021604845.1 Cyclobacteriaceae bacterium | reverse complement strand
CAAAGTTTTCAAATCTTTAAACAAGGCACTCACCAGCTCTCCAACTCACCAATTCACCAACTCACCAACTCACCAACTCACCAATTCACCAACTCACCAACTCACCAATTCACCAACTCACCAACTCACCAACTCATTTATTAATGGTTTTGCTGAATACTAAAAATAGTACTCCACAGGTTAGCCAGGCGGGCAAGGTTAGAAACGATAGAAACACATCCTGTGACCATGAGATGTAGTAATACAATGCAAAACTAATTCCCCAGGCTAATAGTACCGCCATATTCACTTTTACACCGGTTTGTTCTGCGTAATTGGCAATAATACCGCTGCGATTGGCAAAGAAGTGCTCAAAAACGATAATGGCGCCCATCGGTGCTAATATGAATCCATACAATGCCACAAAGCCCAATAGTTTCATGGCAATGGCGGGAAACAAACCGGCCAGAGTAGCAATTATACCGGCCAGGATAGTTACCCAGAAAGTGGAAGCCTTGGGTATGACAGCCTGGAAGGCCAGTCCTGCCCGGTAAATTGTAGGGTTTGCGGTGGTCCAACCGGCAATCACCACTGCTAAGATCCCGAATACTCCAATAGCATTATAAGCCAATGGTCCAGGGGCCACCGGAGGTGCTTCATTGTTTGCCAGAAATCCCTGTGCTTCGGGAGACTGCAGGTAGACTGCGTAGAGCAAGGCCGCGGCGATCCATGCCATATAGTGTCCTACATACATACCAGCAGCAGTGGTCCAGCCTGACTGAGGATTCTTGGCGTATCTGAATACAGAAAGATCGGACATTCCAATGTGCATGGCAGCGTTGGCAAACCAGGACCAGAGGACAACATGCCAGAAATTGTACTTCAGCTGGCCGGGGAAGGGATCGGAACCTTCACCCCAGATATTCCAGAATTCATTGAAATTACTAACACCAAGTTGGCTCAGAGCTACTATTCCGCAAGCCAAAAAAGCCAGGATTATAAAAGGAGACATCCAGTTTGCCGCCTTTGAAACAGAATTGTAACCCCTGGCGGCTACCATGGCAATCAGCGCCCCTATTACAATTACAATGATCACCCAGGTGACACTGTTTGGGGCGGTATCAGTAAGCTTGGGCATTTCCATATCAAAAGGGATCCCAATTGCTGTAGCAGAAACCGTGATCATGGCGCCGGCCAGAAAACAGAAAAGTACCCCGTTGGCCAGGTTATAAAATGTTACCAGGTTTTTACCGCAAATACGCTCCAATTGATAATACAGAGTCAACCTGTGTTTTACTGCAATTTCCGCGGTCAGGTATCTCCAGCTAAGCACCGCCAGCAGGTTTCCGATTAACAGCCCTATAATCAGATCAAAAGCGCTTACCCCAGCTGTCAGGAACAAAGGGCCGATCATGAACTCGGTACCTGCTGCGTGTTCACCGGCGTACATGCCAAGGAAGCTTCTCCAACTCTTTAAGTGCGATCCGGGAACTGGTTGTCGTTCAAACTCCTGTGTTTTAGTGGATACCTGTGCTGAGGACATACTGATTATGGTTTAGTGGTAAAATCCCGGAGTACTCATTCCCTGAAAGTAAGCTTATTCATGGCATATTTCTTCTAAGAGGATGGCTGCGTAAACCTTCATTATAGCCCGGTAGCCACAGTATTTAATCCCCTTCTTTCTATTAGTTTCTCACGTACGGCTGCTTTGCGATACGCATCCAGAGGATAAAGCGCCCCGCCAGACCTAAGCCTCGCTTCGCTGAGTAATGGTCGAATATCTGCACGGTAGCTTCTATGAAGGATTTCCTGAGCCAGCGTTACATCATTGGATATTCTGGCTTGCTCCAATGCTTGCTGGTCAACCAGCAGGGCCTGGGCATAAGCCAACCGAATGGCTTCCAGGCTTTGAAGCAGGTCTTCCAGAGGGTCTTTCAAATTATGACTTGCATCGATCATCCAGGCAGGGGATGGGTTATGGTCAGGTCTGTTCACCAATTCATTAAATATCAGGAATAGCTGGTAGGGTTTAATTGATCCAACAGTAAGGTCATCGTCACCGTATTTGCTGTCATTGAAATGAAAACCACCCAACTTTCCTTTCCAAAGCAGTGTTGCTACTATTTGTTCGATATTGGTATTAGGTAGGTGGTGCCCCAGATCCACCAGACAAAAAGCATTTTCCCCACATTCATTTGCCAGCAAATGCGAGGTGCCCCAATCCTGGATTACGGTGCTGTAAAAGTTGGGCTCATATGGCTTGTACTCAATAAATAGCTTCCAGTCGGCGGGCATATAATGGTAAATTTCCTTTAGACTGTTCATAGTTCGTTCCAGCGCTTTCCTGAAATTCAGCTGCCCGGGAAAGCATGATCCGTCGGCCAGCCATACTGTGAGACTTTTTGAGCCCAGCGAGACTCCGATATCGATCACTTGTTTGTTGTGCTCAATCGCCTGTTGTCGGCAAAGGTCATTTGTATGACATAAAGACCCGTATTTATAACTATGATTTTGAGATTGCTGATCCTGAAAAGTATTGGAATTCATGGCATCAAATGTCAGGCCATGGACTGCTGCCAGTTTTCTGATCACCTCGGGATCTTCGGGAGTGTCCCAGGGAATATGTAGTGAGATTGCCCCGGCAGACCGGGTTAACGAATGAATGATACCTACATCATTGATTTTTTCCTCCAGGGTAGCCGGCTCACCACCATATGAAAATCTCCCGAAACGGGTACCACCGGCACCCAAAGCCCAACTGGGGATTGCCACCTGCAAAGCCTGCAGTTTGCTGATTACCGATTCGGTATTTATCCCCTGAATTTCCAGTTGTTCCTGAAGAAACTCAAATTGCTGCTGATGCTGGGATTCCCCGCTGCGGTTCAAATCCTGAATTTGGTCTTTATTTATACTCATAATAATTATGAATGATGAATTATGAATTAAAACCTGAAACCCGAAACCTGAAACCTGCAACCTGAAACCAGCAACCTGCTTCCTATCTCGGAAACGCCACAGCCATTCCGCCGTCCACATTAATCATACTACCCGTGGTTTTATCCAGTACCGAAACCGCGGCAAATACCCCATTGGCGATGTCCTCAGGGAGTATGATTTTGTGAAGCAGGTTCCTTTTGGCATAAAACTCCGGCAGGTCCTCAACGGCTATATTATTAACCCGGGCCCTTTCTTCCGCCCATTTTCCTTCCCAAATTTTACTGCCTACTATTACCCCATCCGGATTCACAGTATTGACCCTGATTTGATCGCTGGCCAGTTCCGCCGCCAGTAAACGCGTCATGTGTTGCTGAGCAGCTTTGGCAGTCCCATAGGCAACATTGTTGGGGCCAGCTACCAATCCGTTCTTAGAGGCAATATTTACCATGTTGCCACCAACGCCCTGTGCCTTCATTATTGCAGCACCTTTCCTGGCCATCAGGAACTGGCCTTTAACCATCACATCCTGCAACAAATCCCAATCGTCAATACTGTGTTCTGGTAAGGGTTTGGAAATGGCCAATCCGGCGCAATGCACCACAATATCTACTCCGCCAAAAGCCAGGCAGGCCGCTTTAAATGCTTGATCAACGGAAGCTTCCGAGGTCACATCACAGACTGACCAAGCAGATACGTCCGGTTTGTAGCTGTTGTTTGCTTCAGAAAGGGCTTTCTCAGAAATGTCTGTAAGTACCACATTGGCCCCCTGATCCGCCAGTTTATCTGCGATAGCCTTGCCTATACCCCCGGCAGCTCCGGTAATCACTGCAATTTGACGTGACAGTGGCTTTTCAGCGGGCATTCGTTGCAGTTTGGCTTCCTCCAACAGCCAGTATTCTATATTAAACGCTTCCTGGTGATCCAGGGCCACGTAGTTGGAAATGGCTTCCGCGCCACGCATTACGTTGATTGCATTTATGTAAAATTCACTGGCAACCCGCGCGGTTTGCTTATTCTTGGCAAAAGTGAACATTCCAACCCCGGGATACAGGATTACCACCGGATTAGCATCGCGGATGGCCGGGCTATCAGGGTGCTGGTGTTTTTCATAATACGCGGCGTAATCCCTTCGATATTGCTCGAACGAGGGCGTCAGCTGTTCTCTAATTTTTTGTGCTTGGGTTAAATCAGTGTCCGGCGCTAAGTCCAGTACCAGAGGTTTGATCTTTGTACGAAGAAAGTGATCCGGACAGCTGGTCCCCAGTGGAGCAAGTGTCTGCAAATCTTTTGAATTGATAAAATCCAATACCACCTGATCATCCGAGAAATGCCCGATCATTCTATTGTGTTGAGAAGTAAGTCCTCTCAGTACCGGAGCAATTAATGCCGCCTGACTTTTTCTCTCATTATTTGGAAGGCTATCAATACTGATCCCACCGAAAACCGGCCGGCTTTTTCCCAACCGCTCTTCAATATATAATGAGGCTTCTTCAATAACCTCCAAACTGTTCATGTAACACTCATAGGAGGTATCGCCCCAGGTAAATAAGCCGTGGCCGCCGAGAATGATTCCTCTGATTCCGGGATTTTCCTTTTGACAGTTTTCTATTTGTACCCCAAGGTCGAACCCAGGGCGCTGCCAGGGCACCCAACCCATTTTATCCCCCCAGATCTCGCCGGCGATTTGTTGGCCGTCTTTGCATGCGGCAATGGCGATAAGAGCATCGGGGTGAAGGTGGTCGATGTGCTTAAAGGGAAGCAAACCGTGCAGGGCAGTATCAATGGATGGGGCGCGGCTGTCAAGATCGTAGATGCAGTGCTGATATAACTGTACCATCTCATCTTCGA
>BQJT01000298.1 GCA_021604845.1 Cyclobacteriaceae bacterium | reverse complement strand
ATTGGCACTGAGATAGAGAGACTGAGTGCCCGACTTAAATTATCTCCAAACTGATCGCCTATACCATTATCAACTTCAATAAAATTTGGGTTCGGGGTAAATAAAGTAACAGTTTGGGTTGGATCGCCGGTAATAAACCCGGCATTGGCAATTTCCCCCGGAGTACCGAACGTTCCATCTGCCATTAACTTTGGATCAAGCGCATCCGAGTAATTTGTAAACATTGAATACCCGAGATTCAAAGAAGGATAAAGGGAACCCTTTGCAATTTTTTCACCCAGGATAGAACTCTGCACATTGAGATCGGCACTTCTGATTTCAGGTAAGGACAATTCGGCGGACTGATAAATATCGGTTACCGAAAGCACTGTTAATCCATAATCTTCCGCTTCCAGGTCGGGAACTACCACTTCCAGGGACTCGGTGGCAGGCATCTGCATCACCTGCTTTAAATTCAACATCGCCAGATTCAAACTGTTTTCGGAATTTACCACTTCCAATTCGTTGCTGGCTTGTTGAGACTGTAAATCCAGCACTTCGGATATTGGTAAGGATCCTGCTTCCACCAGCTTTTCTGTCCTGGTAAGCTGCTGTGTGGTAGTACCTAACTGTAACCTGGCCGTTTCAAGCAGCTCACGGTTGAAAATCACGTTGGTATAAAACGTAACCACGTCAAGAATAACATCATTTCTGGCTTTCTGAAGGTCATTGTTGCTGGCCTCCAGGTCCAATTTGTTTTGTTTGATGGTATTCAGTTTCTGCAAACCTCCGAAAATAGTAACAGAACTACCTCCTGAAACTCCTGCTGACTGGATACGCTGTGATATAAAAAGGTTAGTAGTTGGGTCTATGGACCTACCCCAATTAACACCATACTGACCGCCAAAATTAAGTGAAGGGAAAACATCTGCCTTTGATTGTTTGAGGTTTACTTCATTTAGCTGAAAATCCAGCTCCCCTCTTTTTACCGACAGATTGTTTTCCAGTGCATATTCCAGGCATTCGGAATAGGTCCATGTGCGGTCCTGAGCCTCAATATTGACGTAACTTAGTAATAGAATTACATAGGATAGTTTAATGAATTTCATGGTATTATAGATCAATATCTGGTATGTAAATTATATTATCTACCCAATCCAGTGATCTCAGGTATTCCAGTGTAATGTCCTTCAAACCTGAGTCCATCTCAATAATATGGCAGGCGCTGTCATGTTTGCCTTTGCGCGAAACAGTCATGGTTGCGATGTTACAATCATCCTGAGTCAAGACATTAGATATAAAAGCTATGGTTCCCTTTTTATCGGTTGCAGTTATGATTAAAGTATGCAGCCTGGCACTGAAATTTGCACTATATCCGTTTACCTCCGATATATTAATCACACCACCACCAAGGCTCTCACCAACTACATCTACTTTAGCCTGGTCGGATTCAAGTAATAAGCGGATGGTATTTGGATGGAAAAGTGAAGCATTGGCAACCGAACGAAACTGATAATTTAAGGCAGCTTTTGGGGCATATTCTAACGAATTCTTGATCCGTTTATCATCAGTCTTGTAATCGAGCAATCCGGCCACTACTGCCCGGTCGCTGCCGTGTCCCTGATAGGTTCGAGCGAAAGAATTATAAAAAGTGACCAGCGCATTCTTTGGTTTATCACCAAGCAACCGGATGGCAACCCTGGCAATTCTTACCACGCCAGCGGTATGTGAACTGGATGGACCAATCATTACCGGCCCGATCATATCGAATACGCTGCTTCGTTCAACCATTATGTACGTTAAAGATCATTAAACTTAGTTAAACACCGACAGGAATTGTCTATAGCTATTATAGGCGGCAATATAATTACATCAGCAGAATTCAGCCGGGTTGATGACACATTTTTACAAATTGAGCAGGGGGCAAGGAGCAGAGACCAGAGACTACTGCCCAGTTGTCTGGATTTAGGATAACTGGTTACCGGGTTCTTAGTATTTGGGTACCGGCCTTGTGTATTGGGTACCGACGTTGTATTGGTACCGGCGTTTATTTTGGGGATTGGATTTCGTCAGCAGTCACTTCAATCTTAGATTTGAGATCTAAAAAAAATCCCTGCGACTCCACAAAGGCTATTGAGGGGTCACAGGGATCTTACAGTGTTAGTGGTTTGTATCTATGGTTTGTGTTTGTAGTGTTGGAAATACAGTACCGATGACATGGTAGTCATTACCAGCAATAGTACTAGTACTGCCATTTCGCTTCCCGCTTGTTCCCAGGTACCCTGGATAGCAGATGCCCCTGATACCAGGTAAAATACGAATGATCCTAAGACACCAAACATGGCTATAGCAAACAAAAGCAGAGCATTTTCCAAAGCGAACAAACTCTTTCTTCTTTGCAGTCGCTGTTTGTTTAACAATTTGTGCAGCATCTCTTTTTCAGCGGTAATGGAATTAACCTTTGAAGAAACACCGGATGTAGTGTCTATTGAAAGATCTCTTAGTAGTTCTTTAAGTTCTTTATCTTTTGTTCTTAGTTCCTTTTCAATCAATGCAACCATTATACTATAAGTTATATTAAATATTGAAATAATTAAATAATCTCTGTTTGGAAGTATATACCGGGGGGGATTAAAAAGTAACCGCATGGCATCAAATATTTCGGATGTAATAAACAGGGGAAAAGTGGAACTTTTTACTTATAGTATTGATATACAGGATTTATAAATACATATAAATAACTGAATTATGCGATCCGATAGATGTAATTTATCACAATAAGGCGCTGGTACTGCCTAAAATGTGAGCACCTGCACCGGGTTTAAACGGCAACTGCTGCTTTGATCGCTGGATGCGGGTTATAGTTCTGCAGGGTAAAATCGGAATATGCAAACGAAAACAAATCCTTAACCTCAGGGTTTAGCTTCATTGCCGGTAATGGTCTTAACTCCCTGGATAACTGGAGGCGTGCCTGTTCCAGATGGTTGGTATATAAGTGGGCGTCTCCAAGAGTATGCACAAAGTCCCCGGGCTTAAGTCCGCTAACCTGTGCAACCATCATGGTCAGTAAGGCATAGGAAGCTATATTAAATGGCACCCCAAGAAACACATCCGCGCTTCGCTGGTATAGCTGACAGGATAATGTTCCATCAACCACATAAAACTGGAAAAATGCATGGCACGGTGGTAAAGCCATTTTATCCAGTTCACCCACATTCCAGGCATTTACTATAATTCGTCGGGAATCCGGGTTATTCCTGATTTGATCTAACACCTGGGCAATCTGATCTACCGTTTGGCCATCGGATTTTGGCCAGCTTCTCCATTGATGACCATATACCGGACCCAGGTTACCTTGTTGATCGGCCCATTCATCCCAAATACGTACTCCGTGTTCCGTTAGGTACGATATATTGGTATCTCCGTTCAAAAACCACAACAACTCGTAAATAATGGATTTCAGATGCACCTTCTTGGTAGTCACCAATGGGAATCCTTCACTTAGGTTGAATCTCATCTGATAACCAAAAATGCTTAACGTCCCCGTTCCGGTCCGATCCTGCTTGCTCGCTCCATGATCGAGGATATCGTTCATAAGCTGGTGATACTGCTTCATGTGTTTGGTAGTTTCTCTGTAAAAATAAAGGGCATCGCTAGAAATACCTTGAGCTGGTTCGAATAAATTTAATTATACTAGAGCCTTTTTTATAACCCGGGCAGAAACCTTCACTTGATCTTGAACCATACGGACAAAAAGTATCGACTCCTGGCTAAACTTACTCTGGTCATTCTAAGCGTAATCAGTGTATTTTCGCTGATTACGGCTTCACGCATCGGCTTCGATTACGACTTTGAACAGTTTTTTCCACAGGGAGACAAAGATCTGTATTTCTATCTTGATTACCGTGAACGATTTGAAAATGACAATGATTATCTTCTTATAGGGTTTCAAAATCCCATGGGGGTATTCAACCATGATTTTTTATCCCGGATCGATACCCTGTCGAATTTGATCAGAAAAATACCACAGGTAGACCGGCTTATATCTCCAACCGAGGTCTCCAGACTGATAAAAAGTCCCGGAGGGTGGGTACCGATACCATACCTCCACCCCGCCCAACCGGAAAGATTGATTCAGGACAGTATCAATATCTATCAGGACGGACAGTTGGTAGAACAGTTGTTCTCTGCCGATGGCAAAGCAATCTGCATGGTGATCAAACATCGACAGCAAATTAACAAGGCAGGCGCTGACAGCCTGTTGACCAGTATTACCCAATATATTCAGCAATTGAACCTGCCCCGGGCACGATTGGCCGGCAAGGCCAGAGCTCAGCCGGTGTACCTTGACCTGCTTCAACAGGAATTATCAATATTCCTTTCTGCCTCACTGATCTTAGTGGTGCTATTCTTAGCAGTCACTTACCGGTCTGTCTGGGCAACGATAATTCCCTTGATGGTGGTAACCCTGTCAGGGGCCTGGACGTTGGGGTTCATGCACTGGACCGGCAAACCGCTTGATCTGATGATGGTGCTGTTGCCACCCATTATTTTTGTGGTGGGAATGTCGGATGTTATCCACATACTTACCCGCTACATCGAGGAGTTGCGCCATGGAAAGCCCAGGTTAACCGCACTTAAGATCACTTTCAGGGAAGTCGGAATTGCCACATTTCTAACTTCTTTAACTACCGGGATGGGCTTTTTAACCTTGCTGACCAGTAACATCGGACCTATACGGGATTTTGGGCTGTATACAGCGGCCGGGGTACTTATCGCTTACCTGCTGGCATTCTCGTTG
>BQJT01000297.1 GCA_021604845.1 Cyclobacteriaceae bacterium | reverse complement strand
CCTATTAATAAAATAATAAAATGAAAGAAAATGAAACTATACGACTATATATTAGTATTTTATAGAGTGTAATCATGAACCAGGGTGAGAATGGTATTACAGCGATCATCTTCTACCACATCCGGCTTATCATTCACCAATTCAGTTAGGCATCCATAGCCGCCGGAGCGACCTTGCCCAGGTCAAATCATTATCTGGTAGTATTTGGCCCAGGGTTAAATGTTATCCTTTCCATTGATTACACTCCCGGTCAGATCGGTTATAATGCTTTGGTTACTCCGGGTGTTGGGTATGCATAAATCCCGTTTTCATCAGGTAAAATGGGAGGGTTGGGGTTTGAACCTGCAATGTTAGGGGCCAGGCGTAGTTCTGAGTTGAAGGCTTCATCCCAGGTAACCAGTTGTCCTGAATGACAAGCCATACGTCCCATAATGGAGGTCATAGTACTTTTAGCGCCGAATTCTGTATCATTTAAAGGTTGATCGTTCATGATTGCCTCAAATAGCTGGTTATGCTCAATCTGGTAAGGGTTTCCTTTGTCTTTATTGCGGTATTTCCAAACCCTGTTACCAGTCCGGTCCTTGATACCCTCCCTGTTATTAGCACTACCATCAGTTCCTATAAAAAATGCACCATTTTTGTTGTAGGTGTTCTCCATTACCCGGATTTGACTATGTAATGGCATACCATCTTCATATGAATATTCAATGTAAAAATGGTCAAACACTTCTCCGGTATCAGGACCATCAATAGCTGCCCGGCCACCCATTCCCTGTGCCTGGACGGGGTAAGACCCCTTAACCCAGTTTACAATGTCGGTATTGTGAATTTGTAGTCCAGCAGGAGCACCTGCCCATAGCCAGTTGAAAAAATGCCAGTTTCTAATTTGGAATTCCATTTCGTCGTTAGCCTGGCTTCGGGGAAAGATCTTGTATTGACCTTTCATATAGTAACAAGTGCTGGACACAATATCACCAATTTGCCCATCCTGTATCCGGCTGACCATCTCCTGGTATTCAGGATCATATCGATTCTGCAGTCCTACTACAATTTTCAAATTCTTCTCTGTGGCTAGTTTACCTGCCGCCAATACTTTTCTAACTCCCGGCGCGTCTGAAGCAACGGGCTTTTCCATGAAAACATGTTTACTGCTGTTAACAGCCTCTTCAAAATGGTCCGGACGAAATCCTGGTGGTGTGGCAAGGATCACCACATCTGATTGGTCAATAACCGCTTTATAACCTTCAAATCCCAAAATCCTGTTTTCTTCGGAAACCGTTACCTGGCTGCTTATGTCCTCGATCTGTTTCATGTTCTGATAGCTGCCGTCAAGTTTGTCCCGAAATACATCGACCATAGCCACCAGTCGTGCATTGGGAGCTGCCCTTAGTGCCTGTACGGCTGCGCCTGTTCCCCGTCCGCCACAACCGACCAGACCTACTTTGATGGTATCCAATCCAGCAGCGTAGGCACTGTGGTTAATTGCCAGGGGGCTTACTAGTAAGCTGCCGGCTGCTACGGTAGTATTCTTTATAAAAGTTCTCCGACTACTTGATTGCTCTGGTTTCATCACTTTCAGGTTTAGTTGCTCGAAACTATTGATAATATCTTATATTTTGTTATTTTTTGGGATAATATATGTCATAACCTTTTTATTCTGTATTTCGAAATCTATTGATTAAGTTTGATGGTTAAAGCGAGCATCTAATTATTACAAATAAAATTGTAGTGATTGTCTAATAATATCGTGGTGAATAGAGTACATTGTTTAGAAGATGGCCTACATTAAATATCGTCCTAAAGTAAACAGTCTCATCTTAATCGGCTAGGGCGAGAATCGTGACGGATTTATACTTTGAAAAATTAACTATACCTGAATTAGTAGGGACTCAGGTATTATATGTAAAATAAGATATGAATAATAATGAATCAAAATCTACCGTAGGTCGCAGAATCAAAATTATCGATGAGCTCAACGCGAAAGGGGAGGTCAATGTAAAAAAACTGAGCAAGATGTTTGGTGTAAGTGAAGTTACCATACGAAATGATTTGGGGCAATTGGAAAAGAAACACATGCTTATCAGGGCCCGGGGCGGTGCCATGAAGGCGGCACAAAATTTTGTCGGTGTTGATTTTCCTTTGTCGGATAAGCAGAAAACACGCCTGAAAGAGAAGAAAGCCATCGGTAAAAAGGCCTCAGGATTGGTTGAAAACGGAAATACTATTATAATTGATTCCGGTACTACAACTTTCGAGGTTGCCAAGAACCTTGACAAGGTGGAGAATGTAACCGTGATTACCAGCGCCTTAAATGTAGCCGTACATTTGGCCGAATATAAAAACCTTAACGTTATTGTTCCGGGAGGATCCTTACGACATAATTCACTTTCGCTGATCGGGATACTGGCTGAAAAGGGTTTTCGAGATTATTTCTGTGACAAGCTATTTCTGGGCGTGGACAGTTTCGATATTGAGCACGGTATTTCTACACCAAACCTCGAGGAAGCTCATTTAAATCAAATTATGATTGAGATTTCCAAAGAAGTAATCGTGGTGGCGGATTCCAGTAAGTTTAAGAGAAGGGGCTTCGCCTTGATTGCACCAGTGACTCAAATTAATACCCTGATTACCGATGAAGGTATACCTTCAGACGATAGAACCAGACTTGAACAGTTGGGAATTAAAGTAATAATAGTAAAAGGTGGGTAAGTGGTATGAAGTGCTGTTAGTTGATCTGGGTAAAATGTTCAGATCCGCCAAGGAATCAGGGTGATTGCAACCAACACAATTTGTTAGTAAATAGTATGTTGTAGCCCTTTGCAAAATGGATAATGCGAAATACTACAATTTGGATCAATTTGATAAAGCTTCAAAAATTGATGCGCATATTCACATCAATACTGCAGACCCGGCGTTCCTGGAACAAGCAAGCCTGGATAATTTTATTCTTTTAAGCATCAACACCGATGTCCCCGGATATCCAACCCTACAGGAGCAACAAAATATTATAATTAATCACAGGAAACGTTACCCAGCTGGGCTCCGGCATGTGACCACCTTTGAGACCGAAACCAGGAACCAGGATCAGTGGCATGAAAGAGCGATAAAACATCTTGATGAGTCTTTCTCACAAGGTGCGGTGGGTGTAAAAGTCTGGAAAAATATAGGGATGGATATCCGGGATGAACAAGGGGATTTCATTAAAATAGACAACCCACTTTTTGAACCTATATTCGAATACCTGCAGCAAAGCAATATTACTGTTTGCGGACATATTGGAGAACCGAAAAACTGCTGGTTACCTCTTGAGGAAATGACCGTGGCCGGAGATAAACTTTACTTTCAGGAACATCCGGAGTTCCACATGTATTTACATCCGCATTTTCCTGCCTATAACCAGTTAATTTTATCCAGAGATCGTCTGTTGGAGCGATTTCCGGATCTTAAGTTTGTGGGTGCGCACCTCGGCAGTATGGAATGGAGCGTACATGAAGTCGCCAAACGACTGGATAAATATGATAATTTGGCGGTAGACCTGGCCGCCAGAATATGCCACTTGCAGTATCAGTCAGTTTCTGACTGGCAAAGTGTATATGATTTTTTTATAAGATACCAGGACCGGATTATATATGGCACTGATTTGGAGTTTGATGGATCACAAAAGCCGGACGATTTCAGGGAAGAAGCGCACAACACCTGGATAGCTGATTGGAAATATTTTGTTTCCGATGGGTTGTTATCAACACCTGGAGAAAATTATGAATTCAACGGTCTTAGACTTCCAAAAGAAGTAATAGACAAGATATATTTCCGGAATGCATTAAAGTGGTATCCCGGACTAGTTTTCTAACCTACTAAACAACTGCTATTATGTCCCCTATGCTCAGGATAATGGTCATTTTATCCATATTCGGATTAAGCTTTGTGTCCATATCAAATATCCACAACATACCAAACCGGGATTTCCAGTGGCAAAAGGCGACCCCGGAGGATATGGGCATGTCGTCCTCAAGACTACAAGCACTACAAGGTGATCTTGCCAACAGGGGTACAAAGAAGTTGTTAATCATAAAGGACGACCACATAGTTTTTGAGTGGTTTGCGGAAGGGTGGGAGGACACGGTCCGAAATCATTATACCGCCTCAATGGCAAAGGCGTTGGCAGGGGGGATGTCATTGTTGGTTGCCCTGGATGACGGTTTACTTTCAGCTGATATGCCGGTATGCCAATTAATCCCTCAATGGAAGAACCACCCTCAAAAATCAATGATTACGGTTAGACATTTGGCAACACATACTTCCGGTTTGGCGGATGCCGAGGTAAGCACCGCCAGGCAAGAGGAACTGGCTAATCAGGGGGTCGATGCTCATAAGGGGTTACCCGGATGGAAAGGCCAGTTTTGGAGGCAGGAGCCAAATCCGTTTGTTGTTTCCCGGGATTCCGCTGAAATCCTGTTCGTACCCGGGTCTCATTATAACTACAGCAATCCCGGTATGGCCATGTTGAGCTATTCGGTCACTGCTTCTCTGCAAAATTCAGCATTTTCTGATATCCGGCAACTGCTTTGGGATCGTGTTTACCGCCCGTTGGGTATTGAAGATAGAGAAATGTCCATCGGCTACGGTACGTCGTTTCAAACTAACGGTTTGGACCTGGTCCCTAACTGGGGAGGTGGAAGTTCAACTGCACAGGCAGCTGCCAGGATCGCCAGATTGATGATGCACAGAGGGCTATGGCAGGGAAAGCAGCTGGTCAGTCAAAAATCTGTTGACCAGGTTTTAAG
>BQJT01000296.1 GCA_021604845.1 Cyclobacteriaceae bacterium | reverse complement strand
CTTTGAAATTGGCCGAGGTTTATGATCCGCAGGCCGTTGACCGCTTTAATCAACGTGAAAGAGCGGTAGAGCTAATAAACTATGGGGGTAACATTGTCAGGGCCAGTGGCAAGAACAGCGAGTTTACCAACAAATTCACCGTTCTGGATTGGATGGATGTGTTTGAAGGCAATTTCGTCCCTGAAGTATTCAGGGATAAAATCGTAATTCTAGGCTATCTGGGGGAGGATCTTACCGATACCTCATGGGAGGACAAACTCTATACCCCCCTAAACAAGGAATATGCCGGAAGGACTAATCCGGATATGTATGGAGTAGTCGTTCACGCCAACATTCTTTCCATGATATTAAATGGGGATTTTATCGACTCAATGGGTGAGAGAACTGCAATTGTGGTGGGTGTACTACTTTGTTTTTTTAATGTGACTTGTTTTTCCCTGATATACAAGCTATTACCCAGGTGGTATGACGGATTGACTAAATCCATCCAGCTGATAGAAGCCCTGATTTTACTTCTGGTAGTAGTGATGGTGTTCCATTTCTTTAGCTACAAATTAAACCTTACCCTGGGTATCATTGCAGTTTTATTTGCCGGAGATTCCCTGGAAGTTTATTATGGGGTGCTTAAAAATTTATTTTCAAAAGAGCAAAGGAGGTTACTTTTTCAGCCTTTGCAGGATTAATCAGTGTAAAACAGAATTTAACTTATCAAATATATAATATAATGAAACTAATATTATCCGCTTTATCACTAACGGTTCTATTAACCGTGCCGCTAAAAGGACAGGATTACGTATTCAAAGTTCTGGCTAATAAAGGCGGTAATACAGTAAAAATGGCAGACCATTCAAAAGATTGGCAGCCAATTAGGACAGGGGCCACATTAAATAGTAATGATGAGCTTCGTATAACTGAGAATTCCTATATCGGACTGGTGCATGCCAGCGGTAAGACTGTGGAATTAAAGAATCAGGGGAATTATTATGTGCGCGATCTGGCTGCAAAATTGGGTAATACCCGATCCAGTGTAGCCAGTAAGTATGCAAATTTTGTAATAAACAAAATGACTTCAGACGAAACGGAAGACATTAATTCGAATCACCGGGAGTATCTGACAGTTACAGGAGCGGTGGAGCGCAGTATACTGGATGCCCCTATCAGTTTAAGAATGCCAAGTTCAGTGGAAGTACTGAATGAAGAGGCCCTGATAAGATGGGATGCTGTAGAAGGAGCCAAAGAATATATTTTCACCGTGAAAAATATGTACGATGAAGTTATCCTTACTAAGGAAATCAGTGATCCCTTTGTAATGCTGCAGTTGGATAAGTCACCGGTAAATACCGAGGAATTGATTATCGTAAGCGTAATAGTAAAGGGGAATGATAAAATGTACTCTGGCAATTACGGAATTAAACGACTGACCGGGGTTGATGCAGATCCAATTCTTAAAGAACTTGAACAATTGTCAATGTCGTTAAAAGAGGAATCTTCTTTAAACAAATTGATCCTGGCGACATTTTATGAAGAGAATAATTTATTGATCGATGCACTGATGAATTATGAGCAGGCTGTTAGTTTATCTCCGGATGTGGAGCAGTTTAGTATCGCTTATGATCTGTTTGCCAAAAGAAATGGATTAGAATAATAAATATGAAACTGACTAGTAGGACATAAATTCTGTTCCTGACACAAGGATCACGTTGACTTACGCGTGATCCTTGTGTGCTTGATTTAAACCGTACCATCGATTTTAGTCATTGATAAAAAACTGAAAATGAATTAAATTACTTATAGCGCAGAGTGTCGGACAGGTGTGTGAAGCTTAAAAACCATGAAAAACGCTCAATTAAAAAACGGGCTGTGTCTGGCATTAATACTGGCGTTATTTCCCGTATTAACATCCCGGGCTCAAATCCGTATCGACACCTCCTTCTCCGTTGAAGGATTGGTAAAACAAATTCTCATTGGCAATGGTGTGCTGGTAGGCCCGGTCTCGTACAAGGGTCCCAAACACGCTCTGGCACATTTTTCAGATCCTGGATTTAATGTCCATCTGGAGGAAGGTATAGTACTTACTACCGGCAATGCCTTTTTTGTTAAAGGCCCTAACAGGGTCCCGGATAGAGGATGGGCCAGCGGTACTGAGGGAGACCCGGATCTGGACCAGATCAGCGCTGGTAAAACCCATGATGCTGCAACTCTGGAGTTCGATTTTGTGACCAATTCAGAATATCTTTCTTTCAACTTTACATTTGGTTCCGAGGAGTATCTGGAATATGTGGATTCTAAATACAACGACGTATTTGGTTTCTTCATAGATGGACCTGGATTGGACCATGTAAACCTGGCAGTGCTGCCCGGAACAGATGAGCCAATAACCGTCAATAATATTAATCATAAGAAAAATCGCAAGTTCTATCACGATAACGGTTTCCAGAACACCAGCCATCCATATATATGGGACAACAGAAAGAAGAAGCCTGTCCGGAACAAGCGTTACGGCAAAACCGCCAAGAAGTCACCGTATAACGTTCAATTCGATGGTTTCACCCAGGTGCTGGAAGCCCGTTGTATGGTAGTTCCGAATGAAGTATATCATATCAAGCTGGCCATTGCAGATGTCTCTGATTATATATTGGATTCCGGAGTATTTCTGGAAGCTGGTTCTTTCAGGAGTTTCGGTAATCAAATGGTGGTATTGGATGATCATTTTACCCCTGATCTGAATCATCAACCCAGTAAAAGCATTAATATTCCGGCCAGATCTCTGGAGCCAAGGCCAGCAAAATTAGCCACTATACAACTGCCCGAAGCGCCGGTAGCACTAGGAAAAATGGAACGGCGCTGGTTCAATATTCAATTTGACTTTAACTCTTTTGATATAGCTCCAACATACAGTCACCAACTGCAAGTTCTAAGTGACCTGTTTGGACAGAACCCACCGGCATCCATTAAGATCATTGGACATACCGATAATGTTGGATCAATTTCGTATAACCAGAAACTTTCCGCCAAACGGTCAATGGCGGTGGCTAACTACCTGAGGAACCATGGAGTAGAAGCCTCAAGGATCGAAACCTATTTCTTTGGTGAAACGCAACCTATTCATGCCAATAGCACGGCATATGGAAGAACACTGAATCGAAGAGTTGAGTTTGTTTTACAATACGAGCCTGAACTGAATGCAAACTACCGCAAACCGGACCTGGTTGAGAACTAGGTTTTAGGAGTTATTGACTTAAGTATATTTATTGCGGCGGTAGAAACATTTGTACCTGGTCCAAAGACGGCCATCACACCATGATTCTTCAGGAATTGCTGGTCTTGTTCAGGGATTACGCCTCCGGCCACGATCCGGATATCCGGCCTTCCAAGTTCCCTAATGGCACTGATTAGTTCGGGGATCAGGGTTTTATGGCTACCGGCCAGACTGCTGATGCCGATTATATGAACATCATTTTCTATTGCCTGCTTGGCAACTTCCTGAGGAGTTTGAAAAAGTGGCCCTATATCGACATCAAATCCCATATCAGCCAAGCTGGTAGCGATTATCTTGGCACCTCGGTCATGGCCATCCTGGCCCATTTTTGCCACCAAAATTCTGGGTCTCCGACCTGATATTGATTCAAATCGATCAGCCAGTTTTATGGCTTCAAGGAAATGTTTTTCTTTCATAACTTCTTTTGAATAGATCCCGGAAATCGATCTAATTACCGCTCGGTGTCGGCCGGCTACTTCTTCTAAAGCCTGGGATATTTCACCTAAAGTGGCATTCGCCCGGGCTGCTTCTACTGCGCAGGCTAAGAGGTTGCCTCGGCCAGATTCCGCACACTCTTTTAGAGTTTGCAGTGATGATTCAACCAGCACAGGATCCCGCGCCTGTCTGGTCTGTCTTAATCGTGCTATCTGTGATTGACGTACTTTGTGGTTATCCACCTCAAGCAGGTCAAAAGGATGTTTTTCTGATACCTTGTATTGGTTTACTCCAATAATGGTGTCTTTACCACTTTCAATACGTCCCTGTTTTCGCGCTGCTGCTTCTTCAATACGTAGTTTTGGTAATCCCGCTTCAATTGCTGGAGTCATTCCTCCCATCGATTCTATTTCCTCTAAATGCTGAGATGCCCTGTTGAACAATTGTTTGGTTAAATACTCCACATAAAATGACCCGCCCCAGGGATCTATGGCTTTGGTAACTCCGGCTTGTTGCTGCAAAAACAACTGAGTATCCCTGGCGATCCGGGCCGAAAAATCCGTAGGTAGCGCTATGGCTTCGTCCAGCGCGTTGGTATGAAGTGACTGAGTGCCACCCATGACTGCAGCCAGCGCTTCAACGCAGGTACGGGTAACATTGTTAAACGGGTCCTGCTCTGTTAAACTCCATCCGGAAGTCTGGCAATGTGCTCTTAATGCCATTGATTTAGGATTAGCCGGGTTGAAACTTTTCACCAGTTTTGCCCACAGCAGTCGGCCGGCTCTTAGTTTCGCCACCTCCATAAAATGATTCATTCCTATTGCCCAGAAGAATGAGATTCTGGGAGCAAGGATATCCACCTTCAGCCCGGCTTTTATGCCGGTTCTGAGATATTCCAGTGCATTGGCCAGCGTGTAAGCCAACTCGAGGTCGGCGGGTGCTCCGGCTTCATGTAAATGATATCCGCTTACGCTTATCGAATTGAATCGCGGCATGTTTTTGGAGCAGAAGGAAAAAATGTCTGCAATGATTTTCATGGAAAATTCAGGAGGATAGATATAGGTATTTCGAACCATGAACTCCTTTAAAATGTCATTCTGGATAGTGCCCCTCAACTGGTCGGGTTTGACACCTTG
>BQJT01000295.1 GCA_021604845.1 Cyclobacteriaceae bacterium | reverse complement strand
AATCAATTTTAACCCTCGGGTTATCCGATGGAAAAGTGGGTTGAGGTTGGCTCTTTGAATAGGTTGGAGTCCATATGGTTTCAAGCAGGTTAATAGGCTCGCTACCCGGAACCGCGTTCAGATCACCCGCCAGAATGGTTGGATATTGATTCCCCGAGAACACTTCGTTTATTTTCTTAACCTGCGCTATCCGATCGGTGGGGTCTTTTAAGTGATCCAGATGTGTGCCTATAAAGACTATGGTGTCTCCAGATGGTAATGCTATCATCACCTCCAAAGCCGTACGCGGTTCATTTCCTGGGGAAAATGGCAGCGGTACATTTCTGGTTTTAATAAAGGTATGGTTGGATAATATACCTTCTCCATATTGTCCTCCATCGAAATCCATGGCTTTCCCAAACAATGAGGCCATTTTAGTTCTTAACCCCAATTCGGTTACCAGATCGTATTTCCTTGCCCGGTTGGTCCGAAAGTCTACTTCCTGCAGGGCCACCAGATCCGGTTCAGCATCGATTATCACTTTGGCGATTGCGTCGAGATCAAAATCTCCTTTAGTAGTGGCGCCATGCAAAATATTAAAGGTTAAAACTTTTAATACTGTCCCCTGATTATCAGGTGTCTGGGAGCAAGCCGCCTGGTGCCAAAACATCAGCGTTAGAAAAACCACCAAAGCTGCTTTTCCAGAGCGATACATTTCAATCATCCTGATACCGATCATTAGTTAGTTTTAGATACTGGCCCCGGATCTTAGATCTTAGATCTAAACCGGTTATTCCGAACCAAACATTTCATGATTCGGATCTCCTCCCGAATTAAGATAAGCCATAAGATCCATCAGTTCTTCTTCATTAAGTCGGTTGATAAGCCCTGAGGGCATCAAGGATACCGGTGATGGCTCACTGGATGCAATGCTGCTGTTAGCCAGGCCCGTTTCCATCGACAGATCGAAAGGGTTGGTAGCAATGTAAACTGAGTCATCCGTTGTTCTAAGGGTTCTTCCTATGCGGGTACTACCATCGTTTAAAGTGTATAGGGTAGCGCCATATTGATCGGTTATATCGTTACTGGGGAACAACATCGCATATAGCATATCCCTGTTGGAAAAGCGCGTACCTGCCTGGGTCAAATCCGGGCCCACGTTTCCTCCCTTACCATTCATAGTGTGACAGGATGAACACAACAATGCCTGAAAGTGCTGTTCACCCTTGGTAAATGAACGATTTGAAAGCCCTCCGTACATCAACCGGTTAGCTTCGCTCATGGTCCATTCCCGACCCGGTCCTTCAGGCTGGGGCACGTCGGATGGCAGCACCGTCGTTTGCAGTAGTGCTTCTCCTGAAAGTTCAGCCAATGCCGCTCTTTCGCGCTCAGGTACTTTTGCCAATGCTCTTTGGCGGATCTTTTCAACAAACCCCTTATAACTAACCCCACCACTTTTTTGCAGCGCCCGGTAGAACCATCTAAAATACCGGTCTCGCAGCTCATTTGTCCAGCCGTTTTCAAGGTTACTCAAACTTAAAGCAAAGGCCAATCCTTGTTCTGTTGGACGGTTTTCGTGCATCGCTGCAATTGTCGGTCCATACTGCTCACTTCTTTCCAGAACCTGTGTAGGAGTAAGATCAGCAGCTATGGTATTTTCTGCTGCTTCCATCAGGTCCAGGGTGGCTTTTATAATATCCCCACGGCCCAGATATACCAACAATTCGCAGAGTTCCCGATCAAGGGCATCATCGCCTGTTGGATAATCCGGTAAATTGATCTTTTCGCCTCTTTTAGCTGGCCCTGTTCTAATAAAAAGTAATCCATAGGCTCTTACTAATTCCAGTTGCTGATCCACTTCTAAAGCGTTCACATCGATAGTAGCCAGATTTTGGATGACCCTGCTCCTTAAATCCTCATACCCCAGGCGTGCAACCATCAATGTAGATTGAACTACTGCATTAGGGTCTTTGGTAATATTCAGGAATGTTTGCCACTGTCCCCGGTCAGTATTTTCCAGGGCTACCCTGGCAGCATAGCGGATAAAGCGGTCTTCATCGGATAAATAGCTCCAGAGTTTCTCGGCTGAAACATTTCCTGATTCAATGGATTTTCTGATAGCCAATTTCTCGTTCGGTTCAGACTCATTTGGTATGCTGGTTGGCTCATCGCCAACATAACGAACCCGGTATAAGTGCGACGCTACCCGCCGGCCACCAGTGGTAAAATACATGTTACCATCCTGGCCGATTACCATATCTGTCAGCGGTAATGGAGTCCCAGAGAGAAACTCCGTTTTCTCACCGGAATAGGACGCCCCCTTGGGTTCCAGCGATACCTGGTACATGGTACCAAAACTCCAGTCCAATATGTATAAGCTATTCTGATAGGCTGCAGGGAAATTAGCTCCGTAGCCAAATGCAATACCTGTAGGCGACCCCTGACCAATATTAACCACCGGTGGCAGGTTGTCAGGATAATAAACCGGCCATTTTCCGGACCCCGTACGCCAGCCAAATTCTGCTCCGGGAATAACATGACAAACCCGGATAGGCCGATACCATGGCGACCCTAAGTCCCATTCCATATCGGAATCGAAAGTAAATAATTCGCCAAACTTGTCGAATGCTATATCATATGGGTTGCGGAATCCACTGGCAATCACTTCCCAGCTCTCACCCCTGTCAGTAGATCTTGCAATCCACCCACCTGGAGCCTTCCGGTCATTGGCATGGCCTCCCGGGTCAAGAATAGGGTCGAAAAGTCGATCCTCATCCCAGGTGGTCAACACTGAACCAAAGTGCTCAGGGACATCTGTGTGATTCCCGGCAATCAGGTACAGATCGTTGCTATTTGGTCCCAAAATAACCGCATGCGGTCCATGTTCTCCGTTTCCCTCCATACCGAATAGTTTCTCTACTGTATCCAGTTGATCATCACCATTCGAGTCGGTGACCCTATACAAACCACTGCCTTTAGTCACCGAATCCTCTCTGGCGTTAACAGACACATATAAACTGTTAAATGCCCACAACATGCCCTGTGCGTTCCCCAACTGCACCGGCATGGTTTCCACATTTACTTCATTTCCTTTTTCGGGCACCGTAATACGGTATAGGCTGCCATATTGGTCGGAGGCGATTAGTCTTCCTTCAGGGTCACTGGTCAGAGAAACCCACGAACCCTGGTCATGCTCAGAGGGGCTGTATAACATTGTGGCTTCAAATCCCGCAGGGACAGATACCTCCGGCCCGACAGGTACTTCCGTCTCTGGTTGTTGCTGGCAGGAGATTAGAAAACCATAACATATAATGATGGCAAAAAATCTGTGATTCATAGTCTTTCGATTAATTGCCCAAAATAGCAATTAATTTCCCGGTTGGAAAATTTAATTGTTAGTAGTTCGGAACGACATTTTGGATAAATTGAAGTAAGCTCGAGTTTGATGCAATTGGCTAGTTTATTAAGCTTACAGTTTCCTGGATCTTTTCGCTAAATCCGGTTAAAACCTCAGACAGAATTTCAACCTGTTCGGCCACCTCCGGGTAGTTTCTTTGCTCCAGCGCCTCCCTCACCCCGGGCAGGGTTTTTACTCCATAGCCTGTATAAAAACCAGGCGCATAAATATGATGTTTAAACCAGGGGCGCCTCGGTAAGCCCTGTTCTCTGGTCAAGGCTCGCTCCATTGACATTAATAACTGGTTAACCGCTGCAACCTGGCTATGGTTGACATCTGCCTTTCGAACAGCAGTAGTAAAGGCCTCTGCTTGTTGACTCAGTGTCTGAACGGCATTTTGTAACGGGGCAAAATTGAAATGCGGTACAATCATTTTAGGGTCAGGAACAACAAACTGTTTATATGGGTTTGAAGCTAAGTCGTAGTATCCCCCGGTGATGAGTTTGTTCTCTAGCTGTGTTTGCTGGCGAAGGTCTTCCGCCAAAGAGATAATTTCTTCAACATACTCACTAACCACGTCAACAAAGTGCTGAAACTCAAAAGGCAGCATATTGGCATGTGCCAATCGCATACTTATGCGGCCAGCTACCTTTACCAGCGCTACCCCATACTGAAAATCAGGGTCTTTAAATCGCTTGTACATTTCATAAGAATCGTACATAGTATGGTATTCCCCTCCGGATCCTTCACCTCCAAAACTCAGGTTGAACGAGGCTATCCCCAGGTGTTGAAAAAATGGGGAATAGTCAGAACCTGACCCCAGGGCATAAAGTTTATAATGAGGCCATTCCTGATTACCGCGTACCATTTCCAAAGCGTTTATTCTTTCATACAAAGACACCTTTTTTACCGGATCAAGTATTTCACGGGTAATTGGGTCAAAAAATTTCTCCAGGGTGTGCGAACCTCCTGCATTTAAAAAGCCCCGGCTTGAGCCGTCGGTATTGATGTAAGCAACCGCCTTTTGACGCAACTCATCAGCATGTGTTTCGACCCACTCAGTGGAACCTATTAATCCGGGTTCTTCCGCACCCCAGGCACAATATACCATGGTTCTCATAGGCTGATTTCCCTCTTTCGCTAAACTAGCCACTACCCGGGCTTCTTCCATCAAGGCCACCAGACCACTAATTGGATCTGAAGCACCGTGAACCCATGCATCATGGTGATTTCCCCGTATTATCCATTCATCCGGGTACGTACTTCCCTTCAAAGTTGCAATTACATTGTAAGCTGGCTTTAGGTCCCAGTTGAATTCCAGCTTCAGCCTGACTTTGGTAGGGCCGGGTCCTATGTGGTAGGTTATGGGTAATGCCCCGCGCCAGTTTTCCGGTGCAGTGGGGCCACCCATTGACTTGAGCAAAGGCAATGCATCGTGATATGAAATAGGTAGTACCGGTATTTTTGTTAGTGATGGGGCTTCTTCAGGTCTGAGACGTTTGGCACCTTTGGTAGAACCATACCCGGGAGTCAAAGGATCACCTGGCGCCAAGGGCAGGT
>BQJT01000294.1 GCA_021604845.1 Cyclobacteriaceae bacterium | reverse complement strand
TACCAGGTGTTGTTTATGGCAGATGAAGTACAGACGGGAATTGCCAGAACCGGAAAGATGCTAGCCTGTGATCATGAACAGGTTAAACCCGATATACTGATCCTGGGTAAGGCGCTGTCCGGTGGTACCTACCCGGTGTCTGCTGTACTGGCGGATGATAATATTATGAACGTACTCAAGCCAGGGGAACACGGAAGCACTTTTGGCGGGAACCCAGTTGCCGGATCAGTTGCCATGACAGCATTACAGGTGGTTCTTGATGAGAAATTAACTGAGAATGCCGCTTATTTAGGTGATATTTTTAGGAACCGCATGAGCCAGCTGGTGGAAAGTTCGAGCCTGCTGACTGCCGTTAGAGGTAAAGGACTACTCAATGCCTTATTGATCAATGACACTCAGGAAAGTGATACTGCCTGGAATATTTGCCTTCAGCTTAAAGAAAATGGGTTACTGGCGAAGCCAACCCATGGTAATATTATTCGTTTTGCGCCCCCTCTGGTCATGACAGAGGATCAGCTGTTGGAATGCTGCGCCATAATAGAGCAAACTATTAGTCAATTTAAAATTGACAAATAGCAATTGAGAAATGACAAAAGATACAAGCACCAAATTTCAATTTCTAAATTCCATTGTACGACCTAATCGAAATCTCGAATCCGGATTATAACTAAATTTATTCGAGCCGCCGGTTAGTGATTAGGTACTGGTAATTTGAAATTTCTTTGTTATTTGAAGCTTGTAATTTATTTGGAGCTTGTTTTTGTACTTTGATATTTCACTCTAGAACATATGTTAAAGCGACCTCGTAGGAACCGAAAATCCAGCCACATAAGGGATATGGTGGCTGAGACCGATCTGAAAGTAGATGACCTTATTTTCCCACTGTTCCTGAAGGAGGGCAAAGGAATCAGGGAAAAAATTGAATTTATGCCAGGGGTGTTCCGACTATCTGAAGACCAGCTGGTTAAAGAGGTGGAGCAGTGTCTGGAGCTGGGGATAAATACTTTTGCTGTTTTTCCTTGTATCGCAGATAATCTAAAAGACGCTACTGCCAGTGAGGGTATAAACCCTGAGGGGCTATATCCCCGTACCATTGAAGCAGTAAAATCCAGGTTACCGGAAGCGGTGTTGTTGACCGATGTGGCAATGGACCCATATAGTTCCGATGGGCACGATGGTTTGGTGGTGAATGGAGAGATTCGCAATGACGAAACCCTGGAGATTTTAGCAAAAATGGCATTGGTGCAGGCTCAGGCAGGTACAGATATTATCGGTCCATCCGACATGATGGACGGCAGGGTAGGGGTGATTAGAGAACACCTCGATGACCATGGGTTTCAGCATGTCTCTATCATGTCTTATACGGCCAAATACGCCAGTGTATTTTATGGTCCATTCAGGGATGCTCTGGACTCCGAACCAAAGCATGGAGATAAAAAAACTTACCAAATGGACCCAAGAAACCGCAGGGAGGCAGTTGTGGAAGCTTCTCTGGATGTTGAGGAAGGAGCTGATTTTCTTATGGTGAAGCCGGCCCTGGCTTATCTGGATGTAATTAACCAGCTATCGACCAATTTTATGCTTCCAATCGCCGCCTACAATGTCAGTGGGGAATACGCTATGATAAAAGCAGCTGATCAGAAGGGGTGGCTGGATGGACCCTCGGCCATGGTTGAAACCCTAACCGCTATCAAACGTGCCGGGGCGGATATAATTTTAACCTATTTTGCCAGGGAGTATGCGGAATTAATAAGGAGCTAACTCAGGTCTTCTTCACGTTCCAGCATCAGAATGGAACTCTGGGCTACAATAAAATATTTTTCGCCTTCATACATGATTTCGAAGGCGCCTTTTTGCAGAAATATGGCCAGGTCACCGGTTTTAGCCTGGAGTGGAATATACTTTACTTGTTCGTCCTTGTCTTTCCAGGTTTCATCTTCTTCAACTGGCATTGGGATTGGGTAGCCTGGTCCGGTTTTCATTATATAGCCACTTTGGACTTTCTCTTTTTCCTGAACACCTGGAGGTAAATAAAGTCCGCTTTCCGTTCTTTCGGACATTTTCTTTGGTCTGATTAATACCCTGTCACCAACTACAATTATCTTCCTAAGTTTGTTATCTCCGGTAATTTCCATTTTCAAAGTTAGTTAAATTATAAGAATTTGGTGGTTAGTCATTAGTGGATTCAATCTGCCAACTGTTCCGGATCACGCTGCCTTTTTCAGGATACTTTTCAACCTTGAGGAAGGTATCAATTTCTAATTGAAGCTCCTCGACATGGGATATTACTCCAACAATGCGATTCTCTTTTTGTAATGACTTAAGGGTCTCAAAGACCAATTGCAGGGAGGGCCGGTCCAGTGATCCGAACCCTTCATCCAGGAAAAAGAAGCTTTGATCCGCATCACTCAATTTTTTAACATTTTCCGCAAGGCTGAGCGCCAGTGAAAGGGAGGCCTGGAAAATTTGTCCGCCGGAAAGCGTTTTAAGCAACCTCAGTTTACCATCATTCAGATGGTCTCTTACCATAAACTCATTCTGCTCATTTAGTTCTAAACTCAGACTGTTTGCGGTTAATTTGATAAATCTGGTGTTTGCTGATTCTACTAGATTCTGCAGGTATACAGATGATATAAAATTCATGAACCCATTGCCACGAAGCAGGTTACAGATTTCCTGAACGTTGTTTTTCCTCAGAGTTAACTCTTCCAGTTCCTTTTTCAGGTGGTCTTTCTTCTTTAGCTGAATCAGGTATTGATTATAGGTAGCAAGCTTACTTGAAAGCTGATGGTCCCGCTGCTTAATCGCCAGTTTCAGTTGATCAAGCTCTTCGATTAACCGGAGGTGCTCTAATTCCAGGTAGCGTTTTTTACCCATTTTTTTTACCAGGAATTGCTGCCGGGTACGCAGTCCGTTTAGCTCAATCTGATAATTTTCCAATTCTTTCTGCTCCTGTTCCGTATTTAGATTCAACGCCAGTACGTTTTGAACTTCCGTCAAACCCTTAAAGCCCTCTTTTTTGCAGGCTTTTAAAAGTTCCGCATCCAACAGATTGCTACTTGATTTAATCTCAGATACTTGTACCTCCAATGATTTTAGTAAACCCATTTGCTGATTTAGCTGTTGTTCACTGTCAGAAAGCTCCCCGAAGGCTTGTTTATAATTCCGGTCGATCTTCTCTATCTTTTCAGTTAACTGCCTTTCCAGTTGGTCCAGCTGCGCTTTTGTTTTGCTAAGGAAGGCTTTTTGGTCAAGTACCTGGATGTTTTGAGCTATTTGGTCAATCCTGCCCTGTAACTTCTCTTTGACTGCTACCACGGTCTGCAACGTTTTCCGATGGTTTTCAAATTCATGGTGAACTTGTTTGCGACGTGCTATTTCGGATTCCAAATTTCCAGTTTGTTGATCCAACGAAGACATTTCCATTTTTATCCGACTGATTTCCCTGGTAAGTATCTTTGGGTCTGTTTTAGAAACTTTCAGCTTTGAAAATCTGGTTTTTAATTTTTCTTGATCTTTTGAAATAGTAGTATGCGTCTCTTTTACTTTCTTTAATTGTTGCTGTCTTTCCCGGGTTTTAACAGATATCACTTCCAATTGGTGTGTGATATCAAGCTGTTTCTGATATGATGTTTCAAGCAGATCGAGTTTTTTTCTTTCTGCACCAATGGTTTTAATCAGACTGCTGTGGGTAAGGGGATTCGGGTGACTGGTTGCTCCACACAATGGGCACGGTTTCCCATCCTCTAAATGTCCGGCATGTTTACGCCAGTCGTCTTCAACCAACAGCTCTTGAAGTTTATTACGGGATTGTGTGATCTTTGTCTTCAACTCCTGCTGGTTCAACTGCTGCTTTAACAACTCTTTATGCTGCTTTTGAAAAATGTTAAGCTCATCTGTCAGGTTATTAATTTCCTTTGTCAAAATTTCCAGCTGCCGCAGTTTTTCCTGTTGTGAAACAACACTGTCGTGTACAACAGTAAGTTCCTGGAGTTTGGACTGTAACTCAGATTTCTGCTGAACCGCTGATCTTGCTTTATCAATACCATGGTCCAAGGAGGCGAGGTTCTGCTCAGCCTTTTCTATTTTAAGCGATAACTGCCTGTATTGAATTTGACTGCCGATTAATTCGTCACCAGCTACTTTTAGCTGTTTTAAAAGCGACAAATCTTTAACCTGCGCTTGTATGTGATCTTTTTTACTATAAGCTATTTCAGCATTTTGCCAGTTCTTTTTACATTCTTCGGTTTGTTTGGACCATTTTTCAACCTGCTTTACCACTGACTGCAACTCCTGCTGTTTGGTCTTGGCTTTTAACAGCCATTCCTGTTGTCTAAGTATCTTTTCTTTGAATAAACCCCTGACCTTTAGAAATTTATCTAATTGTTGTCGTTTTTGCCGGTAAAATTCTTGCTCGGCTTCTCTTACAGAGACCGATTCAGATACCTGCTCCAATTCCGTATGAAGGTGCTTTAACAACTGCAACTGTTCGTTCCTGTTGGTCAGGCTTTTTTCGTCTTCTGACATTTGTGCTAACTGCACCTTGAACAGGTCGATTTCTTTTTTTAACTGCTTAAGCAGATTGCTGTTTATCTCCTCAAACTGCGAAAGTTGTCCTTCCAGGTAGTGGTAATCCTTTTTTACTTTCCCCAGCAGCTGAAATGCCTTCTGTGAAATGTCGAACCTGTCAAGATGAAAGAGTTCATTTAGCATCTCTGTTCTGGCGGTTGGTTTCTGGTCGATGAATTGTCTGAACCTTCCCTGCGGAATAATTACAGTCTGCATAAAGTTCTCATAGGTCATTCCCAGAACCTCTGGTGATTTCAGGGGTTTCCAGTCACTCTTACTCCACTGGTAATAGCTGCGGTCTTTGACATCCACTTTGTCAAAATCTTTAGCACTCCTGCGAGCCAGGAAATAGAAGCGGTACTTGGTTTTGTTGTTGTGACCACTTTTAAATATGA
>BQJT01000293.1 GCA_021604845.1 Cyclobacteriaceae bacterium | reverse complement strand
GCAGACCAACTACCCGCCCGGCTACCGGAACCGCCAGGCCGACAACCCGTCCTGCTACAGACGCTTCCAGGGTTAAATCGAACAATAATGTCTACTCAGATCGGAATGGGAATATTTACCGTCAAAACAACTCTGGAAACTGGCAGCAAAGGAACAGCGGTTCCTGGAAAAACAGCAATAAATCTGTACCCAGTTCCGTAGACCGCTCGTATCAAAACCGCAGTCGCGGGCAGCAAAGAGTACAGTCCTATCACCGTTCGCCTGCTGCCGGAGGAATGCGCGGCGGGGGCTTCAGGGGAAGGTGAGTTTAGTTTTTAGTTTTTAATTTTTAGTTTTTAGTTTCAATTGTGCTGTTTTCGGTTGGTGTAATTTCTGCCAACCTATTCAAAGGTGTGACAATTTTTGCTGCTGACGGGCCAGCGTGGTTATTTGATTGATCCTTATTTAAAAAAGTTGCTCCAAACTCATTGCTCTTGCTGGATATCAAAAGGTTCTGATTTTTATAGTAAACGCTCTTTGTGGGTTTATTTCGAAGATCTGCCTGATTTCCTTTTTATTGAACCCCGCTTCTTTCAATTGGGGAATTAGAGTGGTATGAACATCTGAATAACTTCGTTTTGGCCCGTTCCACGGTGTACCCGGTTCATACCATCCGGCATCTTGCGATACCAGGACCTTGTGAAGTAGTCCATAATTCTTCATATACAATAATGACTGCAGATAGTCAGGTGCATTATTTTCCTGGACTCCATCCAGACTGACCCAGGCACCCAGGTTTACAGCCTTCTTATAGTTTTCAGGATCCTTTTCATTTTGAGCGTGCACCCAAATGAATGCCGACGGATGCACGCCAAGTTTCTTGAGCGCCGCGATTTGTTCAAATGCCGGAACTGCCGTGCCTGTATGGGATGCAATGGTGAGTCCGGTCTGCAGGTGAGTTAATGCCGCGGCCCGAACCAGTTTTAGGTGCAGATCACTTAGAGAA
Source organism: Cyclobacteriaceae bacterium (assembly GCA_021604845.1). Lineage (GTDB taxonomy): Bacteria > Bacteroidota > Bacteroidia > Cytophagales > Cyclobacteriaceae > SZUA-3. Next base: position 3,996 of record BQJT01000293.1, on the reverse strand, counting down.
CCAGGGTTCACACTGATCTTAATAAAACCAGGCCTAATGCCGGTATTGTCTATCCCATACCGGAACTCATTGACCCACATTTCAGCCAGATCATTCGCTTCTGCAGTAAAAGCAACCGGTGGCAGGTATTTATTATTCCCTGCTCCATAGAATCCTGTATTGGTCACAATATTCAAGTCACTTTTAGTAGATAATTCCTGTAAGAGTAATGCATCCCGTCCCAAGAAAGCTGGCGTAAAATCAAACACTGTGTCAATTCCTAACCGCTTTAATTTAATCATTTCAGGGAGCACAGCTTTTATCACTGCGGCCCTATTCCATCGTGAGGTTTGATAATTTTCAGCACCTATAAAGTCCACCAGTATATGCTCATGGGCTAAAGTGAAACCTATTTTATTAGCATTGACAGCCCCGCGAACGGTTATAATTTTGCCAGGCTTAGGCATACTAAAACCAAACAGTGCTAACGTCCCGGCAAACAGGCCGCGTTTAATAAATCTGCGTCGGTCGATTTGGTCGCATCGTTTGAAAAGAAACTTATCCATATGGGTGTTTTATTCAGAATAGTCTAATTTAAATACAACATAATGGAAAATGTAGAATTGTTTGCTGTCATGGTTTTCATGGGATGATTTGCCATCATGAATCCAGTGGGTAGGAAACGCCGTATTCAAGGTTTTCGACATTACCTTGCCGGCTTTTCGGATCGCAGGAAGTTTGCTGAATACAAATGCCGGATTTGAATTGCTGGCCACCGGGGGAGCTAAAGTCGGCGCTACAAACCCTGTCCGGTTGTAAAAGAGTTTCAACCATTACCTGTGTAAGATTTTCCTCACTTATGCATTCCTTTTGAGAGGATAATTCATCTTATTTATCACCTTAATAATCAAGTGTTTAAACACACAAGCTTGTATTTCAAGCTGAATATTTCAAAATGGTGGTTGTTGGTGGAAATTTAAAAGTTGACTGGAGTCAACATTTGGTGGCGTTGGTTAATACCTGGGTAGTGAAAATAAGTGGGGAAGCGCTCTTTATCCACAGTAGATTCTTACATCTAAAAGTAGCGTTACTTATCGGTATTTCCTCAATGCATTTAATTAACGCTCAAAATTGCGACGTTGATTTTCCTGGTAGTTCTCAGCTGAATTACAGCACTGAGTGCGGAGGGGGATCAGTAAACAACCTGACCATTGGCAAAAGTATTGCAATCAGTACAGGTGATCAGTTCACATTTGACTCCCCTGCAGTAATTAACATTCAGGGTAACCTGGGGGTTAACGCATCAGGAAATGGTAGACTGGTAATACCTGCAGGTGTTTCAGTATTTGTAGATGGCCATATGAGATTTGATCCCAACAACGGAGGTTGTGAAGGTGATAACCCCTGTACTTTTACCGTAGTGGTGAATGGACATTTACGGGTTCTTGGGGGCTTAAAAAACAACCTGACCACACTGGTCTGGGAAGGTTTAGGAACTGTGGAATCTGTGGGTAAGCTTGAAAATTCTTCAAATGCCTGTATGTCATGCGGTATTACTTGTCCGGATTTTCCGGTTAGTTCAGAAGGATGTACCGATAACGGTTCTCGTTGCCTGTTCAATTTTTGCGATGCGAATTACGGCAACGCATGTTCGCAGGATATTACCAAACCCAGAATAGAAAATTGCCCGGTTGATATTTCGCTAACTGCTTCGGTTAACTGTACCGCGGTTGCTACCTGGGTGCCGCCAGTTGCATCCGATAATTGTAAGGTCACTTCGTTTGAAGGCACGCATACACCAGGCGAAGAATTTCCGCTGGGATTAACCCTTGTATCCTATACAGCTACTGACAGTAGTGGTAACACCGCGTCCTGTAGCTTCCAGGTGGAAGTTGTGGACAACACCGTTCCTCAGTTTTCTAATTGCCCGGCAGATATTATTATCCCCGGAACAGATCCTGGGAGCGATCTGGCTACAGTTTCCTGGACCGAACCTACTGCAACTGATAATTGTAAAGTATCTCAGGTATTAAGCTCACATCAACCTGGGTCTAAATTCCCCATCGGATTTACCACCGTTAGCTATAGTGCCACTGATGACGCCGGTAACCTGCAAACCTGTGACTTTAGTATTGAAGTTGTATCAAACAGTCCCCCGGGAGCTCCTGATTTACAGGTTAGCGTCAATAGTGGTGAGTCAATTAGGATTTGCATTGATGCTTCAGACCCGGATGGCGACCAGGTGTCCCTGGTAAACATTGATTATGACGATGGTTCTGGGGTGGTTGACCAGGTTGATAGCATACAAAACTGCTTTGATTTTATACCGGTGGCAGGATCAGAGGGGCTGGTTATTTTAACCGTTTCAATTTGCGATGATAAGGATCCGGCAGCCTGCACCCAAGTCAATGTGGAAGTTCAGGTGGTAAACGATTTAATAATTATTCATAAGGCTTTTAGTCCCAATGGTGATGGAATCAATGATACCTGGGTAATCGGTAATATCGAGCACTACTCGGAGAACTCAGTGGTGATATTTGACAGGTGGGGAAGTATTGTATACGAAGCATCAGGGTATAACAATCAGGATATTGTTTGGAATGGCAAAGGTAACCACCGTAGGTTGTCATCCAGGGAGATAGTACCTCCGGGGACCTATTACTACAATATTACGCTTCGTGGTTTTGGGTCAGAACGCGGATTTTTAGAACTACTTGATTGAATTGAGGAAAATTATCACCATAGTAATGATTTTATATTCAGCATATCAAACTAGCTGGGCCCAGCAAATTGGACAGTATACTCAGTATTTCTCGAACCAGCTGGTGATTAATCCTGCCTTTGCCGGTGCAGATGAAGCATTAAGTCTGACTTTGGTTCACAGGAGTCAATGGACCGGGCTGGACGGCGCTCCCACTACCCAAACTTTAACCGCCCATTCCCTTTTTAAAAGTAACCATGTTGGCCTTGGAGCCACCATAATAAACGACAAGATAGGAATTCATCAAAACCTAACTATAAATACCAGCTATGCCTATCACCTGCAGGTCAGGCCGGATGCGTATTTTTCGCTGGGTTTGCAAGTGGGATTAAATCACAAACAGTCTGATTTCGGTTCATTAGCTGGTCACGTAGGCAATTCGAATGATCCGAGTATTGCACAAGATAATCAGAGCCGCACCTATCCGGAGCTGGGAGCTGGATTCTACTACAGGGACCCGAGACTTCATCTTGGCTTATCTGTCCCCAACATGCTTTCAAAGAAAGTTGAGGTCACTGATTCCATTAGTGTTGAATTGAACAAGCCACAATACTTTTTTTATACCCGGTACCGGGTGCCAATAGCCCATAATATAAAACTCCAACCGGGCCTATTGATTAAGTATCTGCCCGGTGTACCGCTGTCGTTTGACTTGCATCTGGCTGCAATATTTAATGAAGTGCTGCTAACAGGATTGTCCTATAGATCGTTTGAATCAGTCGACCTGGTTGTTCAGGCAAAGCTAACGCCACAACTCAAGGCCGGATACAACTATGACTACCCAATTGGCAAGGTTGGGCTACTAAGTAACAGTTCACACGAACTTATGTTGAACTATGTATTCAAATATTCCAAGTATAAGATCAAAAGACCCCGGTAATCATAAAGTTGAAACCTGTATTACAACATATCGCACTATTGATAACATTCTGGACAATAAGTCAATTGTCATCTTTTTCTCAGGAGACGGTATTCAACGGACTGAAGAGTAACCTGAAAAGGGCAGATAGTTACTATGATAACCAGAGCTACCAGGATGCGCTCGATTTGTATTTGACGGTTGAGAAAACCAATAAGAAAAGTGAAGACCTTTATCTGAAACTGGCACGCACCTGTTACTATTTGAAGGAAATGGAACAGGTGGCTGCCTGGTATGAAAAATTTCTCACTACCGATAGTTCGCTGGGAATTGAGGACGCTTTTAAGTATGCTGAAAGTCTTACTGTGCAGGGCAAGTATCAGCAAGCGATTTCCTG
>BQJT01000292.1 GCA_021604845.1 Cyclobacteriaceae bacterium | reverse complement strand
GGCGATTTGGATAATGACGGAGATCTGGATTTGGTAATAAGCAATATTGATCAGCTGGCGTCCGTTTATCAAAATTTATCAGAAAACGATGAACGGTCACTTAATTATCTCCGTATTCAATTCAATGGCCCTCCGCTGAATAGACTGGGGATAGGAGCCCAGTTACTGCTGAAATATGATGACCAGGTTCAGTACCAATTTCATACCCCGGTAAGAGGTTACATATCATCGGTTGAGCCGTTCCTTCACTTTGGTTTGGGTGAAACTACCAATGTGGACTTTGTGGAAGTTACCTGGCCCGATGGATCGCAACAGGTAATAAATAATGTGGCTGCCAATCAAACCTTAGTTGTAGATTTTGAAGATGCCGAATTACCGTCGAAAAATAAAACTGTTCCGGCCTCCATCCTGAAAAAGGTCGACCCTGAAATTGGGTTAGACTACCAACATAAGGAGAATCAATACGTGGATTTTAAGTTGCAGCCATTACTCCCCCATATGCACTCAAGGAATGGACCAGGATTGGCGGTTGGTGATGTTAATAATGACGGTTTAGAGGATTTTTTTATTGGTGGAGCTACGGGGTTTACTGGAAATTTTTTCATACAGCAATCAACCGGAGGATTTTTGTCAAAGTCGTTAGCTCAGGACAGCTTATCTGAGGATATGGGGGTTCTCCTATTTGACGCAGATAATGACACGGATCTGGATTTGCTGGTAGTAAGTGGTGGCGCAGTGCATATAAAGGAATCGGCATTGTATGCGGATCGACTTTATCTGAACGATGGAATGGGCAATTTTGAAATATCACCTGATGCGTTGCCTGACATCAGGCAGAGTGGCTCTTCGGTAGTGGCAGGTGATTATGATCGCGATGGCGATTTGGATCTGTTTATCGGAGGCAGGGTAGTGTCAGGTGAATATCCTTTGCCTGCATTTAGTACACTATTGCGAAATGACACCAAAAAAGGTGATCTCTCAGCCAACAAGATAAATGCTGTGAAATTTACCGACGTTTCGGATGAGGTAGCCAGTGGATTGTCAAAAATTGGTATGGTCACCTCCGCCTTGTGGACTGACTATGATAATGATGGATGGCTCGATTTGATAGTTACCGGAGAGTTTATGCCAATACACTTTTTTCATAATGAAGCTGGTAAATTGATAGATCGAACTGAGGCTAGTGGCATCACCCACAGCTCCGGCTGGTGGAATAGTTTGGTTGGCGGAGATTTTGATCAGGATGGAGATATCGACTATTTGGCGGGCAACCTTGGGTTAAATACCCGATTCCACGCTACCCCGGAAGAACCGCTGTGTATTTATGCCAGTGATTACGATAAAAACGGCAGGATCGATCCGGTGATGTGCTATTACGTTCAGGGAAAAAACTACATCGCCCATTCCAGAGACGATATTATTGAACAGATCAATGCCATGCGGGCGCGATTCCGAACTTATGCAGATTATGCCGAGGCCACATTTGACCGGTCATTTTTACCTGAAGAAGTCAATTCGGCTTACGTGGTTAAGAGTGAAAATTTTGCAAGTAGTTACCTTGAAAACCAGGGTGATGGCAAATTCGAGTTGCGCCTGCTGCCGGTGAAGGCGCAATTTTCTCCCATTTATGGAATGACCACCGGCGATTTTGACCATGATGGCCATCTTGATGTGCTGACTGTGGGAAATTTTTACTACCCGGAAGTTTCCGTTGGACGGTATGACGCATCGATAGGAGTTTATCTAAGAGGTGACGGGAAAGGAAACTTTGAACCAATCTCGGTAGCTCAGTCTGGGTTTTTTGCCGACGGAGATGCCAAAGGTTTAGCTCAGATAAACACTGGAAATGGCACGACTATGGTATTGGTGGCTAATAATGCTGACCGAATGGATGCTTTTGAACTTGATCGCCAAACGGAAATTTTTAAAGCCGGGAACCAGGATGTCTATGCTATAATAGAGCTAAAAGACGGGAGGGCCTTCAAACAGGAGTTTTACTACGGATCGACCTACCTGTCTCATTCAAGTCGATCGCTTATCCTCACTGAAGATATGGAGTCTATTATGGTCTATGACCAATCCGGTAATAGTAGAACCTTTAATCCAGGCAGATGACAGTTGCCAGAATCAACGGCTATCTGGTTGCCTTATTGTTAGGCTTTAGTTTTTGCTCCTCTGAAGAAGTCCGGATCTTTGAAAGATTATCCTCTGATGCTACCGGGATTAGCTTCAACAACCATATAGAAGAAAGTGACCAGTATAATGTTTTCCAGTATATGAATATTTATACCGGAGCAGGAGTGGCCACAGGTGATATCAACAATGATGGTTTAGCAGACCTTTATTTTAGTGGAAATATGGTGACTGGTCGTCTTTTCCTTAATAAAGGAGCGCTTAGGTTTGAAGACATTACAGAAACTTCGGGCCTGACCAACGATCATTGGGGTACCGGAGCGGTTATGGTAGATATTAACCAGGATGGTTGGACAGATATTTATGTCTCGGTTTCTGGTAGTGCCCCTGAAAGTAAGCGAAGCAATTTGTTGTATGTAAATAACGGTGACAATACATTTTCTGAGCAGGCCAATAATTATGGCATAGATGACCCAAGGCAGACAATGCATTCTTCGTTTTTTGACTATGATCTTGATGGAGATCTCGATCTTTTCCTGCTCATTAATCCTGCAGCCTACGAATATAATGTCAACGTGATTCAGACGCGGAAAGTTAACGGAGAGTCCATAAGCACTGATGCATTGTACCAAAACAACGGGGATGGAACGTTTACGGATGTATCCGACTCGGCAGGCATTTTGGTTGAAGGATATGGGCTGGGTGTTGCGGTAACGGATATTAATATGGACGGGTGGCCTGATCTCTACATATCTAATGACTTTATTGGAAATGATGTTCTTTACATCAACAATACCGACGGAACCTTTTCAAATAAAGTTGCAGATTATTTAAAGCATACCAGCTATGCCGGAATGGGTAATGATGTCTCTGACTTCAACAATGATGGCTTGGTGGATATCATGGTGCTGGATATGAGACCAGAAGATAATCTAAGGCAAAAATTGATTATCTCATCCCATAGTTACGACCAATTTCAACTAATGTTGGAATCTGGTTATGAGCCTCAGTATGGCAGAAATACCTTACAGCTTAACCAGGGTGGAGGAAAGTTTAGTGAAATTGGTTTTTTGTCCGGAGTAAGCAGTACCGACTGGAGCTGGAGTGCACTGTTTGGAGATTATGATAACGATGGGGACCGTGATCTTTTTGTAACCAATGGATTCATGAGAGACCTTGGGGATCTGGATTATATCCATTATCAACAGACCTATGACAATGCTTTTGGAAAGGTAGCAGCTAAACAAGAAATAAAGAGAGAAGCCATTAAATCGTTACCTGGTGCGTCACTACTTGATTATTTGTTTGAAAACAATGGGGATCTCACTTTTTCTAATCGTTCGATGGAGTGGGGCATAACCAAACCAGGATATTCCCATGGGGCAGTCTACGTTGATCTTGACAATGACGGGGACCTGGAATTAGTAGTAAACAATGTCAATGAGGAAGCGCATTTTTACGAAAACCGAACGGATCAGTTGCTTGGAAGGAATTATATTCGGATTGCGTTGGAAGGTATTCCACCCAATAGAGATGCACTTGGGTCAAAGCTTTGGGTGTCCACCAAAAATGGCGTCCAGTTTTATGAACATTATCTTACCAGAGGATATGAGTCAAGCGTTGACCCAGTTATTCATTTTGGCCTTGATACTATTCAGATCATTGATGAAATAAGGGTTGAATGGCCCGATGGTAAGTTCCAGGTACTTAAGAATTTGGCTGTCAATCAACTGTTGAAGATATCCCATATGCAGGCAACTGAACCCCTGGAGAAAACTGCTGGTGAATCCCAACCTGTTTTTGAAGAGGTGACAGACAGTTTGGGAGTGTACTTCACGCATCAGGAAAACAACTATGTGGATTTCAAGTCCCAACCCATTATCCCTCATATGCATTCAAAAGGGGGGCCAGGTATTGCTGTGGGAGATATAAATGGGGATGGCCGGGAGGATTTTCATGTTGGTGGAGCTGCTGGATATCCCGGATATATTTACCTGCAACAGCCTGGAGGTAGATTTAAAGGCAATCCGTTTAATCAGGATGCTGAGTTCGAAGATATGGGCAGCTTGTTATTTGATGCTGACGTCGATGGGGACCTGGATTTATATGTGGTAAGCGGTGGGACTTCATTTCGGGTAAATTCTGAAAAATATCAGGACCGCCTGTATCTCAATGATGGAATTGGTAATTTTACCAGGTCGGCCAAAGCGCTTCCAACCATAACTGCCAGCGGGTCCAGTGTGGTTGCCGGAGATTATGATGCTGATGGTGATCTGGATCTTTTTGTCGGTGGCAGGATCATTCCTCAGGAGTATCCTATGCCGGCACGCAGCTATATCCTGCGTAATAATACCAATGATGAATCAGGAAAAACCGCACCGGAAGCTACTTTCACCAATATAACGGATGAAATAAGTAATGGTCTTGCCTTGTCAGGACTGGTAACTACTGCTTTATGGACCGACTACGACAACGACCATAAGCTTGACCTGATAGTAACCGGTGAATTTATGCCCGTTCGATTTTATCATAATGAGCAAGGGACTCTGGTAGATCGAACCGAATCATCGGGATTGACTGCTAATTCAGGATGGTGGAATAGCCTGGCCGGTGCAGATTTCGATGCAGATGGAGACATCGACTACGTGGCGGGTAATCTAGGGCTGAATAGCCGGTATAAGGCAACCGTCGAGGAGCCGTTGTGTGTTTACGCCAGTGACTATGACAAAGATGGCCGCTTGGACCCTGTAATGTGCTACTATATTCAAGGTGAAAACTACCTTGCGCACAGTAGAAATGAAATTATAACCCAGATAAGCGCAATGCGTGCGCGCTTCAAGACATATAAAGATTACGCAACTGTTAATTTTGAAA
>BQJT01000291.1 GCA_021604845.1 Cyclobacteriaceae bacterium | reverse complement strand
TTTGGATGCTGATGTAGGAGATCCCGATTTTACCTATCAATGGTTTTTAAACGGAACAATAATTCCCGGAGCTACAAGTCCAATATTACCCGTTAACGTAAATGGAACCTATTATGTTGAAGCATTTAAAGGCATTTGTTTTGTTTCAGATGAAATAGAAGTCAACTTTAATCCCCCACCCACCGCCGGCATACCTGATGATTTATTTGCCTGTGATGAGTTACCCAATGATGGTTTTGGTGTTTTTGATTTAACGCTTCGCGATATTCAGATTCAAAATGGTGAGCCGAATACGTTTGTGGAGTATTACACTACTTTATTGGGTGCCCAGGCTGGTGGTTTTCCTATTACTACTCCTACGGCCTTTGCGAATACATCTATTGGGTTTCAGCGTGTTTTTGCGCGCTTGGAGGAGATGAATTTTGGATGTTTTGATATAGTTCCTTTGGATTTGTATGTCAACGATTCTCCGGCCTTGACGGATCCTATCAGTGATTATTTTCTTTGCGACAATGACGGTGATGGCATTGAGGTTTTTGATTTGACGAGTAAGGACGCTGAGATTTTAAATTTTCTGGTCAATGTTACTTTGACCTATCATATATCTCAGGCTGATGCTGATGCTGGCAATGCTCCCATTACACCTGCCGATGTGTATCCTAGTGGCAATTCGGTTATTTGGGTCCGTGGGGAGAATGTAGCGGGCTGTTATACGGTGAGGAGTTTTAATTTGGTATTGGGGGAGGTTCCTGATTTTATTTTGGTTCCTGAGTTTGAGCAGTGTGATGATGAGTTGGCCGATGGTATTACGCAGTTTGATTTAAATGAGCAGAATGCTGCCATAGTCAATGGTAATTTTAATTTGAGTGTAAGTTATTACGCCACTCAGGCTGATGCTGATGGGGCTATGAATCCTCTAATGATTCCCTATACGAACACGATCAATCCGGAGACTATATATGTACGTGTTGAGGATAATATAACGGGTTGTTATGGGAGTTTTCCTATGGATTTGATTGTTGTTGAGGCCCCTGAGATCTTTGTTCCTGATCCTTTGATTTATTGTGATTTTGACAATGATGGTTTTGGGGAGTTTAATTTATCGGATGCCGATGAGGATGTTGTAGGTGGTAATCCATCGGGTAGTTTGGTGGTTACTTACCACCGTACGTTGGAGGATTCCCGCAATGGAGTGAATCCTTTGGTGAGTCCTTACAACAATGTGGATCCATTTAACCAGACGGTATACGTTCGTTTGGTTGATTTGTCTACGGGCTGTTATAATTTAACGACTTTAGAATTAATTGTAGAGGACAGTCCTCAGATAGGAGATCCTTTACCGCTGGTTGTTTGTGATGATGATGGCGATGGTTTTGCGATTTTCGATTTGACCTTGGTAGAGCCTGAGTTGTATGCTGGTTTAGATCCTGCAGATTATACGACCAGTTATTATGATGATCCCGGTCTTACGGTGCTTATAACCAATCCTACGGTATATCCAAATACGAGTAATCCTCAGACGATTTATATAGTTGTTCAAGACATTGTCAATGGTTGTGAGTCTGAGACTACGGTTGAGTTGCAGGTAAATGCACCTCCGACATTGGTTTCTCCTACACCTTTGGAGTTGTGTGATCAGAACAATCCTGGTGATGAGATGGAGGCCTTTGATTTGAACAGTAAGATCTTTGAGATCACGGGAGGTAATTTATCGATTTCGATTACTTTTCATTTGACCCAGGCCGATGCCGACACGGGGGCGAATCCTTTGGTGAGTCCTTATGTAAATACGGTTCCTCAGCCACAGACGATTTATATTCGAGCCCAGGATAGCAATACGAGTTGTGTTTTGAGTCAGGGATATACATTGGATCTGGTGGTGAATCCTGTTCCATCTCCGGTGACTCCTACGCCATTAGAGGTCTGTGATGATGACAATGATGGTTTTGCCGGGTTTGATTTGAACAGTAAGACGTTAGAGATCATAGGAGGGGAGCCTTTTGTTAGTGTTACCTACCATGAGAATTTTACGGATGCCAATACGGGATCTTCTCCCTTGGGGAGTCCTTATTTTAATATAGTTGCCAATCTTCAGACGGTATATGCTCGTGCGTTGTATAGTCCTTTTAATCCACCTCCGAGTAATACGGGTTGTTACGCTGTTGTTGAGTTGGATTTGGTTGTCATTGCGAGTCCTGTTGTTCCTATTGAATTGGATCCTTTGGTTGTTTGTGATGATGATGGTGATGGTTTTGCGGTCTTTGATCTAACGCAGCGAGCCTCTGACATCTATGGTCTTCAGGATCCGGCAGATTTTGGTCTTAGTTACCATCTCTCGCAGGTTGATGCCGATGCGGGTATCAATGCCATAGGCAACCCGACTACCTATACCAATACAAGTAATCCACAGTCCATTTATATTCGTTTGGAGTCCAATGATACAGAATGTTATACGGTTCGGGACTTTGAGCTTCAGGTTGCCATGGGTCCGGCAGTTACACAGGCGAGTGATTATACGCTTTGTGATGATTTGGGTGAGCCCAATGATGGTGTTACCACTTTTGATCTAACGATCAAGGACGATGAGATCACTGGCGGGGCATTAGGAGTAGAGGTGTATTACTATATAAGTCAGCAGGATGCGGACAATGATGAGAATCGTATAGTCCCGGCCAGTAGTTATACCAATACAGGAAACCCCCAGACGATCTTTTCCAGGGTCTTGGATACCAATACGGAGTGTTATAATACGAGTATTAACTTTGAGTTACGGGTACTGAGCAATCCTCAGCCCAATACGCCCGATCCTATTGAGCTTTGTGATGTGAATGATCCGGGAGATGGGGTAGAGGTCTTTGATCTTACCATCCGGGAGTCTCAGATCACGGTAAACCCAAATTATGTGCTTAGTTACCATGAGAGTTATCAGGATGCAGTTGACAACACCCCGCTAGTGGGTGATGTGTTGGCCTATCCCAATACGAGTAATCCTCAGACGATCTATGTGCGAGTTACCAACACATTGAGTAGTGAGGGTTGTTTTGAGATTGTTGAGTTGTTACTTATAGTAAATGCATTGCCTGATGCTACGGCTAGTATAGAGGATATGATCGTATGTGAGGTGGGCAGTGATGGCATTGCCATATTTGATCTCACTACCAAGGTTGATGAGATTCTAAATGGTCAGGATCCGGCAAACCATCAGGTTAGTTTTTATGAGGATCCTATTGATGCTGCCGGGGGCTTGAATCCTATAGGCAATACGGTAGCCTATGAGAGTGATGGTAGTGCGAGTCCACCGGGTCAGCCTATCTATGTAGGTATTTTAAATACGGACACGGGTTGTTATACGGCCAGTATGGAGGATATTGCTACGGGTGAGTATTCGCTTAGTTTCCATCTTCAGGTCTTGGAGGGCGTTGTGGCCCATCCGCCCCTGGGTCCTTATGTACTTTGTGACGAGGTGGCTCCCAATGATGGTTATACGGAGTTTGATTTAACGATACTTGGGTTAGAGATTTTAAACGGACAGCCATACACGGTAGCCTTTTATGAATCTTTTGAATTGGCGGATCAGGGCGATACGGCTACTGCCTTACCGGATATTTATACGAACATCATTAACCCTCAGGTTATTTACGCTAGGGTGACCCACCCCGACACACAGTGTTACGATATTACCGAGGCGATCTTAAAGGTAGAGCAGTTACCTACCATTACCTTGGAAGAGAGTTATCGTTTGTGTGTCGATGAGAACGGCAATCCTATAGCAGCGGAAGAGGGTGCAGTTTCTCCTCCTGTGATTGACACTGGGTTGGATCCAAGCATCTATAGCTTCCAGTGGGAGCTCAATGGGTCTGTTCTATTGGGTGAGGTAGGTCCTTTTATCACTGCCTTACAGGGTGGAGAGTACACGGTTACCATCACGGAGATTGCCACTGCTTGTAGTGAGCGTTTTAGTACGACGGTCATAGAGTCTGGTCCTCCTACGGAGTATAGTGCCGATGTGATAAGTGGTGCCTTTGCGGGTACGCATATTATCGATGCACAGGCCACGGGGATAGGGGTCTATGTGTTCCAGTTGGATGACGGCGCCTTTTATGACACGGGCTTGTTTGAAGGCGTTGAGCCTGGTGTTCATACCATTACGATCAAGGATGTCTATGGCTGTGGTAGTGTTACCTTGGAGGTTAGTATTATAGATTATCCACAGTTTGTGACTCCCAATGGTGATGGCTATCACGATACGTGGAACATCATTGGCATTGCCGGTGGTGACCCTACGGCAAAAATTTATATATTTGACAGGTTCGGCAAGTTGTTGAAGCAGTTGAGTCCTTTGGGGCCAGGATGGGATGGTACTTATAATGGTAATCCGCTTCCATCGAGTGATTACTGGTTCGTGGTGGAGTATACCGAGGACGATACAGCAAAAGAGTTTAAAGGGCATTTTACCCTAAAAAGATAGCAAATTAACTAGGATGATTAAAAAAGCCTCTCAATAATCTGAGAGGCTTTTTTTATTACTATATTGATAACCCAAAATCCAATTCAGAATTGATAAAAAATAATAATGGTAAATTTACTTTTTGTACAATAAACTGAATGCGTAATTGCAATACGTTTTTACCAACCAAAAAAGATGTAAAGTGAAAAAATTTATAATAATCATAATTTGCCTTGTGCATGGCCTCTTATTGGCACAACCAGTAAGTGTATTCCAACAATTTAATGGTAGGTATGATTTTACTGCCTTCGGAAATACTTTAAATGGATCTCCAAACCCCTGTTTTCTTCAGACAAGTAGTACTGCCGATTTAAATTTAGGACCCACCGAAACCATTTTATCGGCTCATTTGTATTGGGCAGGACCGTGGCCAACCCCAAATGGTGGAGACCTAGATGTTACGCTCAATGGGGTTCCGGTATCAGCTTCTAGAACTTTTAGTTTAACAGCAGGAACAGGAGTTAACTACTTTTCGGCCTATGCAGATGTTTCTAATATTGTAATCCCGAATGGGAATGGAACCTACACTTTTGCAGACCTAGATATA
>BQJT01000290.1 GCA_021604845.1 Cyclobacteriaceae bacterium | reverse complement strand
TTGTATTGCCATCAGCAATTGAGAAAGGGCCCAAGGTAACCGCTACATTATAAGCACCCTGGAATGCCCCGTCACTAGTTGCCCACATCGAGCCTGTATTAAACCCAGTGACAATAACATCAAAGGTGTAGGTATCATCCTCTGGATGACTTGGCGTGCCATTATTATCACATTGAATACTAAGGACTTCAGCACTAATATCACAAAGGTCTGAGCATGTATTTGCCGGCGGCTCTACATTTATACCCAAGGTACAAGCACTATCTTCTGAATCGGCAAGGATCAAGTCAACAGCTCCTCCACTAAACGGATATGGGCCTAATGTTACTGTTTCTCCATAATCACCACTGGTAAGGCCATCAATTGTCCAACCACTACTGGCATTTGCTGCCGTTACGGTTAGGTCAAAAATAAAGACATCATCAGATGGATCGCTGGGAGTACCATTATCCTGACAAGTTACATTAGCAATATCCGCATAGAGTTCGCATTGGTCTGAACAGGTACTAGGCGGGGAAACGCTGACTTCGGTGATACATGCCTGATCAATATTATCGGTAATGGTAAAACTCACTGGTCCATCGGCAATTGGATAGGGGCCAAAGCGGATTACTTCATCGTAAAACCCATTAGTGGCGTTAAGGTCATTTGCTGTCCAACCCTGGCTGGTGGATTGGCCGGTGACAATCACTTCAAACGTAAACATATCGTCACTGGCCTCAACCAAGGTACCATTGGGATCACAAATTATGTTGGTAATTTGGGTTGAAATCTCACATGGGTGTGGCATCACCACTACCCCATCGCCATCATCCTCATCATCAGGATCATCTTCTACATCGCCATCGCCATCCGTATCGACACCATTATCGGGCGTAGAATCAACATCTTCTTCGTTAATGTCTATCACTTCTGCCAGGTTGATATAATCACCAATGACGTTGACAGTTACTTCAAAGCTTAGGGTTAATTCTTCTCCAACAGCCAGGTTTATGTCACTCCAAACGATCGTACTCCCAACAATTTGTCCATTATTGGAAATATTGGCTGGATCACTAAAACCGGAAGGCAAAGCATCTTCTATAACAATTCCGGTAGCAGCGCCAGGGCCATAGTTGATCAGGTGAATGGAAAAAGTAATGACTTCGCCAGCAAAAGGATTAATATTATCGACGCTTTTATCTAATTCTATATCTACAGGGCAAACGATTACTTGCAGGTCATGTGAGCAAGTTGTTTCGCAGCCCAGGTCATTTACTACCCTTACACTATAGGAGCCAGTAGCGTTTACTTCGAGGCTAGCGTTGGTGGCATCACCAGAAGATATTAGGATGCCCTCCGGATCATACCACTCGATCAAAACTACTTCAGCCGCCGAAGCAATATCGACCGTCAAAGTAGTGCTGGTGTTGGTACATATTTCCGATTCTCCGCTAATTTCGCAAGATAAAACAATAGGAACATTGGCGGACTCTGCTACTACAACGTTTGCAAACCACCAGGTATTCAAGGTGTTTTTATCCCCATATCCGCTAGTTAAGTCATCGCTCACATCATCACAATTATCAACGCCCACGGAAAAATTATTCCAGGTACGACAGCCTTCATCCTGACAAAGACAACCAGCACGGCCATCTTTGGATTGCCCCGTTCCGGAATCATCCGGGATATTCCGGTCATCCCAGTACAGTACATTGGTAGAAAAAGTGCTGCCGCAAATAGGCCGAACAGCTTCCACGCAGAAACCGTTTTTCAAAAATTCGCCATCATACACCGACCAATGTTGCACTCCTTGTGAAAATTGTAATAGGATATCCACTAAATCTCCTGGCCCTACAGGGTTTCCATCTCCTTTAATACCATTCCAGGGTATGCAATAAGACAACACATCGGGATGAAAATTATGGACCAATCTGACATCTTCAGTATCAGGATCAAAAACACCATTTTGATTAAAGTCAAGTATCACTTCTACCAGGCCAGGCTGGGTAACGGTAACTGGCAGGCAAAACCCGCCATTATCTTCACATAAGAAAGTTGGAGCACTTTCGATACCGCCACAAACACCGTCAGGAAAACTTTCCGGATCTGGTTCATTTAGGAAAATTTTATGCTCTGCCAGGTTATTGGTCAGGTTAGATGCTGGAACAGACATCCGGTCCACTTCCAGGTTGCCAGAGTTTCCAGGCCCTGTTTGGTTAAAAGCGACATTAAAGGATAAGCCCTGAAAGCCAGAATTATTGAAGTCAATTTTAGATACAAACCCATCGGAAGTATAAGAGAAAAGTTCCCCATTAAATTCGCGATCCCAAAGGCATTCGGGATGTTCATTAATAGAAGGAGGGGTACGAAAAGACCAGTTTTTTGACCACACTCTACCATCAACGATTGCACCATCTTTTCCCACTGTAATATCCCACAAACCAATATAGGTCACATTGTTGAATTCGATATAGTAATCACCTGCTTCGTCAGGTTGAAAAACATAGCGTGAATCTGTTGTTTCATAGCCCTCTCCTGTCAGGGCTTTTGGCCCTAAAGCTACATCTTCCCAAGTTGTGGCATTTTCTACACCGGCGCCCACTGTGTAGGGGCCATGCACGGTGGAGCCATCGCTCGCCCGCCGGATCCGAAATTGATAAGAACCTGTACCTTGGGGCATCCCACTAAAATCGTATTCGCGGGAAAGTCCGATGTATACCGTTTCATTAGGGTTTTGAATAGTGACATACAAGCGGCTATCTTCCGGGCCATTATAAGCAGCAAAGCTACCAAAATCTGCCCGATTAGTAAGCAGCATCACAATGTCCGTGGGATTAATGGCCACCTGTCTGGTTCCTTCTGCAAAAGCGGCATAATTGAGGCTTAGAAGCAGACCCACCATCAATGTTGTCAGGAGCTTAAACAGGAATCTGCCGTCTCGTGATCTGACTGAATTCACAAGTGTGTGTAAGTTCATAGGTCTTTGTTTTTGGCAAGTACTTTTCATTTCATGTGTTTGTTTTAGACCGTTTTTGTTTTTGTTTTTGAGGCAAACCATGCCAACTTCGCTGATATTACCAGATACTGGATTTTAGATATTAGATGCTACGGAATAGTGTGTTGATAAACCGCTAGTGTTATCCATGCTATCTAATGTTTAGCATCTGATGTCTAAAGTCTTGTTTGTATAAGGAGGAACCATTAATTAGGTGAAATTCCGTTAATGCCATGCATCTTTACGGATTCAACCTTTGTTTTGTTACGCAAGACTAATTTGCTTGCAAAAAGAAAAAAAGGGGGAAGGTTTCGTTGTAAAGTGGCCGGAGCAAAAATGCTCCGACCCCAATCACATGAAACAAATTTACAAGTTGATTATCTTTTGTAGTACTGTTAAAAAATAACTTTCCCTCTAGGGTTTTCAAAATTCGCTAGCCCGTCAACCCGGATGGATTTTCCAGCCTTCGCAAATTTTGAAAACCGGGAAGTTATTTTTCAACGGTTACTTACTTCTCAATATGCATCATCTTTCTGGTCGCGGCATGTTCAGCCGTTTCCAGGGTGTAGTAAAGCAAGCCAGAGGAGAGGCCCTCTATGGCTACTTCAATTTCATTGTAACCAGCAGAAAAGTCATTTTGAATCACCTTCACCATTCTTCCGGTTAGATCATAAATGGTCAGGGTTGCTTCAGTTGATTCAGGCAGATCGAAACCAATTGTGGTTTTTCCATAAAATGGGTTTGGACGGTTTTGATATAACCTGAACGGTGCTGTTTGAGCAGCATCACCCTCAAAGTTAATCATAATATCCAATAATTCATCATTCTGATCGTATGCTTCTGCAATTGTGTAGCGTGAGCTGATACCTAGTAATTCACTAAGCCAAATGGATTGTTTTGCTTTGAGAATCAGACTAAACATCACTTCTTTGTTCTCCGTATTGATCGCTTCTTGTGTTTTTCTATTCCAGCTAGTAGTAATTGCGCCTTCGGCTTCAAAGTTCAAACCAAAGTTCTCTTCTTTGGCAATAGCATATTCAATGCTTTCCAGGCTGACTTTTTCCTGATCAAAATCCAAGGTGAATTGGTAACCTTCCATTTGCGGCAAGTCTCTTGGCTTAAATGCTATGGCATAAGTTTCACCTGCAACCAGCCATTCATCCTGCACATCAAAATGGAAACTGCGTGGGAAGTCCCGCTCTTCAACTTCCATCAAACTATTGGTAATAGCGGTTTCATTAACGTCGCCAATTTTGACTGCAATAAAGTTCTGGCCATTGAAGCAATCTACAAAACCGTTGATATTGATCGACTCGTCAATCGTTTCAAACCATGGATTTTGTGGTTCAATAAACTTGAATTTGCGGTCGATAAATCGCCAGCTGGTATTGTTCGTAAATTCATCAATGTCGCCAAGGATCAACTTACGTAATTCGATGATATCGAGTGTTGTAACTGCGCCGTTGTTATTCACATCAGCAGCAATCATTTTATAGGATGATTCTAATGGTTGTACCCCAAGTAAGTGACGTTGTATAATCACAACATCCATCGTGGTGACGCCATTGCGGTGTCCAGTGTTGAGGTATGGTGTGATGACAAAGTCTCCTTCCTCGTCAATATCTGTAAATTCGTAGGTGCCATCATCTTCCGTTTGTGTAAACTCGATTACGGAAGAGGTCAAGGATACCTCTACATCTTCTACCAAACGGCCATCCTCAGTAGCTATCAAACCATTGATTCCGGTAAATTCATTGCCATTCTCGCCACATTCGCCACAAAGATCAAATGGATCCTGGACAATGACCAGCGCTTCGCAGAATTTGTAATTAGGTCCGCCGACGGTACCATCAGGTTGTACGGCGTATGGATTGAAGGCGCTATCCCAAACGTATATTTCGACCATTAGACTTGGTAAATCATCACAAGTCAACCACATGCTGGCCTGATCGATATTGGGTACTTCTCCTACTCTATTGATAGAGAATTGAAGTGGTTCGCTGCAATCTTCTACTGCGCAGGAGCCTATATGTAATGCATGTATTTGTACGCCAGCTGTATCCAAATCACCGTCCAAATCAACATCATCAATAGTGGCCATCAA
>BQJT01000289.1 GCA_021604845.1 Cyclobacteriaceae bacterium | reverse complement strand
TAAATACTCAAGAATAGTGCAATAGGGAAATATGCATAATTTCATAAAGATTAATCATCTGATAATTAGGTATATATAATTATTTTTTCCCATCGGTTAAACCTTTGATCAATCTATTCATCTAAGGAGTATAAATTTTTGAAACTAAATCTGATTACAATGATACAGTTAAGTTTAACCCCCATAAAATATTCGTTAAGGTACCTGGCGCTGATAATCGCCTTATTTGTGGCAACTACATCCTGTGATGAACAAGATGAGCATCCGCTGCAATCTGGCATTGATCAAGCTGAAATTGACAACTTCGCCTCTGAAGAGGAACTTCAAACTGCTTACGATGAAATAGATCTCATCAGTGTTGAAGCCAACGAAAGTCTTGATGACGACGGTAGTAATCTTGGTGGCAGGGAACAGATGGATCCCACCGACCGCTTTACCCGATGTGCTACCATTACTCATGATAAAGAGGCAATGACCATTACCATCGATTTTGGTGATGGATGTGAAGGGCCCGATGGTAAAATACGCAGTGGAATTATCTTTATTACGTACACCGGCAGACTTTTTATTCCGGGATCTGTTTGGACCATTACTTTCCGCGACTATACGGTTAACCGTAAAAAGGTTGAAGGTACCAAGACCATTACCAATGTTTCCGGTAGTATTTCAGATCACGTTAGTTTTAATAAAATACTGGAAGGTGGAAAGATTACCTGGCCCGATGGAACATTTGCCACCCGGGAAGTGGATAAAACATTTACCTGGATCAGAGCGAATAACCCACTGATGGATGAAATACATGTCCAAGGAGAAGCCAGTGGAATGAATCGAAGAGGTGTGGCATACAATGTAACCATTATTTCCACAGTCGTCTGGAAAAGAGCCTGTAGACTACGAGGTGTTTGTATCCCGGTCCAGGGACTGAAACTGGTAGAACGACGTGACCATCCCGATGTGCTGCTGGATTTTGGTGACGGTGAATGTGATGCCCTGGTGACTATAACCAAAAACGGAGAGAGCAAGGTAGTGGAGAAGGATTGTGACCGTATGGACTAAAACAATAATTTGGTAAAGTAGCAATTAGAAGCTCCCACGCCCAAGGCGTGGGAGCTTTTATTTTTGGTAGATTACCATGAGCCAATGGCCTCTGGTATTAATATTTATGCATTAACCTGAGTTGCTATTTCCTTTGCTTCTGGAAAATCAACCTCAGTATCCGCTATATGGTTTAAATAATTAGTAAAAGTGTTGAGGGCAACTAACCCGATCACTTCAACCAAAGCTCCTTTGGAATAACCCGCATCGAAAAATTTTGCTATGGTTGCTTCTGCAGGTACCCCGCGACTCTCAGTGATTTCCCTGGCTAGTGAAGTCAGCGCCTGTAATTTGGGATCAACAACTCCGCCACTGCGTAAATCCAGTGTATCTTCTTCGGTAAACCCCAGCATTTTTCCAACCGCCGTATGTGCTGAAAGGCAGTATTGGCAGTTGTTCGTTTGTGCAACAGCCAGAGCCACGGCTTCAACTTCTTTTGCCGTTAATTCACCCTTTTTTAAGGTTTCTTCCAACTGTAATAACGCTGTTAATCCATAATGTGAATTTGCGGCGGTAGCATATAAATTGGGTACCATCCCCAGCTTACCTTTCAGATTGTCAAATATCTGCTGTGTTTCAGGGGCTACTTGATGTTTGCTTAAAATTTCTAGATTTCTCATAATTTTACTATTTTATACTATTTGGTCAAAAATTAATTAAAAAAATTTATGGTAACATTTGTAAGCTCATTTTCAATATGGGCTCAAGGTCTTTTTTACTTGGATACATACGCCTGGTTATATTTATTCCATTCCATATATTTATCAAATACCGGGCGGTTATCCCGGTATTCATATCAGCAGGTAACTGGCCTTGTACCTGGGCTTTATCCAGAGCTTCTTTAAACAGCTTTTCCAATTTATTCAGTTTGTTAATAGCCAGTTGTTCCAGTTCACCATCGATGCTAGCCAATTCTGAAACCGCGTTGCCCAGGAAACAGCCTTTCATATGTGCTGTGAGTTCCTTTGGATCACATACCTCACGAAAGAAACTTCGGAGTACAACTAATGGATTTTCATTCATCTTAATATCATTACTAAAATTCTCAAAAATTGCTGCTGTATAGTGATCGATGACGGTTTTGAACAGCTGCTTTTTATTGCCGAATGCATTGTACAAACTCCCTTTGTTCAGTTCCATGGCCGTCAGGAGATCCTCTGTGGTGGCGGATTCGTACCCTTTACTCCAGAACACTTCTGTAGCCTTCTCCAAAACGGTTTGTTCATTAAAAGTTCGGTGTCTTCCTGCCATTTTAAACTATTCAGTCAAAAATATAACGGAACCTTTGGCTGAAAGGTTCGGAATTGTGCAAAGAATTTTTAGAGTACCCCCATTTCACCTGCCTGGTAGTCATTAATTGCCTGTTGCAATTCTTCAGGTCGGTTCATTACAAAGGGGCCGTATTGGGCCAATGGTTCATTAATCACAGGACCGGAAACTATTAGATAGCGACTAGCCTTCCTGGCTTCTAATCTTACTTCGGTGCCGTCAAAATTGAAATATGCCAGTTGCCTGCCGTTCAACTGGCCATTATTTACTTTGGTGTCGCCGCTAAGCTGGTAAACGATGAAGTTCCATTCGGTGTTGCCCGGTATGGTAATGCTACTCCCGGCTTCCATGAATAAGGTATATGCTAGAACTTCTGTGGGATGTTTTACCGGTCCCTGGATATTCTTGTATTGGCCACAGATTACATTTAATCTGACCCTTTTCTCCTGGTCTTCAAAATACGGAATTTCTGCCGCATCAAAAGGCTGATACGACGGTTCAGACATTTTAAGGTTACCGGGAAGGTTGATCCACAACTGGATAATCTCATAAGAACCACCACTATCAATTAACTCCTGACCAACGCTTTCAGCATGAACAATGCCCCTACCGGCACTCATCCACTGAACACCTCCTTTCGATACCACTCGTTGGTTTCCCAGACTGTCTGTATGAGCCACATGACCTTCAAATACGAAGGTAACCGGTGCAAATCCACGATGCGGGTGGGGGCCGATATCCATGGGATTTTCTCCGGGACTTATTTCTATTGGACCCAGATGATGCAGCAATAAGAATGGACTGATTTGTCGAACGTTTTCTGTTGGTAATGGCTGACCTACCTTTATATCACCCATCATTACATCTTGAGTATCAATAATCTGCTTTATAGTTCTCATAGCTCGGGATTAATCATTTATGAAATACTGAACGATTAATTGATTAATGGAGTATCGAGTTCTGCCAGCGAAGCCTCAATGTCGTTTGAAGAAACTTCGTGTTTTACAATTTTGCCTTCAAAATAGTCCTGGTAAGCTTTCATATCAAAATAACCATGACCGCAAAGGTTGAAAAGAATGGTTTTGGATACCCCGTGCTTCTTGCATTCATTTGCTTCATTAATTGCAGTAGCAATCCCGTGGGCAGCTTCCGGAGCAGGGATAATTCCCTCCGACCTGGCAAAGGTTATACCAGCTTCAAACACGTCGAGATTATCATGTGCAACGGCCTCAATCAGTTGATCTCTTAATAATTGACTTACAATCACGCCAGCTCCATGGTACCGCAATCCCCCTGCATGAATAGGAGCAGGAACAAAATTATGTCCAAGTGTGTACATAGGTAATAGCGGAGTCATACCAATTGTATCTCCAAAGTCATATCGAAATACGCCCCTGGTCAGTTTTGGGCAGGAAGTGGGCTCACTGGCAATGCACCTTATATTACGTCCCTCTTCTAAATTTAATCGAATAAAGGGAAACGCCAGGCCCGCAAAGTTAGAACCTCCGCCAAATGGGGCAATTACCACGTCTGGCATATCATCGGCCTTTTCTAGTTGTTTCAGGGCCTCCTGCCCGATGATAGTTTGATGAAGCTTTACATGGTTTAACACACTTCCCAGGGCGTATTTGGTGTCATCATTTGATGCTGCTCTTTCAACAGCTTCTGAAATGGCAATTCCCAGTGAACCAGTAGTGTCAGGATACTCCTGCAGAATTTTTCTTCCAGCTTCAGTGGCCTCAGAAGGGGAAGGAAAGACTTTAGCACCCCAGGTGTTCATCATAATTTTGCGGTAGGGTTTATGATCGTAGGAAAGCCTCACCATGTATACTTCACACTCCATGTTAAAATGATTGCAGGCAAAGCTCAGCGCACTACCCCATTGACCGGCACCGGTTTCAGTAGTAATCCGTTTAACACCTTCTTGTTTATTATAATAGGCTTGAGCCACTGCAGTGTTAGGTTTATGAGAACCGGTTGGACTTACGCCCTCGTATTTGTAATAGATTTTGGCGGGGGTGTCTAGTTCTTTTTCCAGTCCGTAAGCCCTGTACAACGGGCTGGGACGCCAAATGGAATAAATATTTCTCACTTCGTCCGGAATGTCTACCCATTTGTCTGTAGTCACTTCCTGTTTGATCAATTCCATTGGAAATAAAGGTGCCAGTGCATCAGGTCCTATTGGTTCTTTGGTGCCCGGATGCAAAGGAGGAAGCGGTTTATTTGGCATATCCGCAATAATGTTATACCACTTATCGGGTATCTCTGATTCGGTCAACAGGATTTTTCTGGTTTTCATAGTTCGGGGATATAGTTATGCCCCATTTAGTTAACCCTTTTGATTATAATAGTCAACCCTTCTATGCATTGATTGTTCAGAATAATGAAGTGGTCACCAGTCCATGGTAAAGATGTTCAATCGTTGAGCGGCAACTATGTTCGAGGCAAATCACCCGCGAGATAGCATAATAGTTGTCTGGGTGCCTTAACTCCTAATCTTGCAACTTATTAAATTCCAGTGCTTTATCCACCCAAAAATCCAGATCTTTATCTGAATCAAAGCCCTCCGGGTCAACAAATAAAAATCCGCGCATAACCTTGCCGGTAAAATCCATTTTTCTGCTTCCTTTCATACCTAACAAATCTTCATAGGGTAGTTTACCCACTCTCACCATCAGGCGGTCATCCTGGGTCTTTTTGTCGATATTGATTCCCATACACATTTT
>BQJT01000288.1 GCA_021604845.1 Cyclobacteriaceae bacterium | reverse complement strand
GGTACTGGGACTGTTTCCATTATTGGCAGAAAAAAGCTTTCAGGCCCAGTTTCTGATTCCTATGGCGGCTTCAATTGCCTATGGTGTACTCATTGGAACCATGATCATATTGTTGTTTTTCCCGGTGTTGATATTGGTTTTTAATGATATCCGCAGGTCGGCGAAATGGTTGTGGACCGGAGAGAAACCAACTGCTGAAAACGTTGAAAGGGTGATAATAGATATGAAGAAAGATAATATGTTTGACGACCATCCTGATTCATCTCAGGGGGAAGAAAAAAAGGAGCTAACCGTTTAAAATGAGATCCATATTACTGACCATATTGTTTACATTCCTGGTTCAGGGGATAATGTGCCAGCAGCAGTTGAGCTTATCAGATGCAATTCAAATAGGGTTGTCCAATAACTTTGGTATAAGAATAGAGCAGGTGAACCGGGAAATCGCCAGAAATAATAATACCTGGGGAGAAGCGGGCAGGTATCCCACCATTGATATAAGTGTGGGCCAGAACAACGGAATTTCAGATATTGATAATCCGGCTTCCTTCCTACAGGGAAAAGTTGGTTCTAACGATCTGAACCCGGTGGTAGTAGCCAGGTGGATGCTTTTCGACGGATTTAAGGTAAAAATCAATAAGAGCCGTTTAGAGCTGCTGGAAGCGCAAAGTGATGGCAATACCGAAATAGTCATAGAAAATGCCGTACAGGCTATTGTAATTGCCTACTACACGGTGTTATTGGAAAAGGAGGGTCTGGAGGTGCTGAAAGAGATTTTGACCCTGTCTGGTGACAGGTACCAGCATGTGCTGGTCAGGAAGCAGCTGGGCAGCGCTGTGACATTCGATATCCTCCAGGACAAAAATGCATATTTAACGGATTCTTCCAATTACGTTCTGCAGCAATTGGTGTATCAGAATGCGCAGAGGGATCTAAACCTGCTGTTAGCCGAAGACCTGAGTAAAAGATATGAACTTACCGGAAGTTTAAATAGCCTGATCCACCACTACGATTACCAGGATCTTTTTGAAAAAATGACCCAGAATAACAGCAACCTGCGCAATCAATACATAAACCAGGAGTTGATGCGCAATAGTGTATCCCTAAATAAAGCAGCCCGCAGTCCCTCTCTGGATGTTAATTTGGGTTATTCTTACTCTAAAAACTGGCAGGATTTAAGTAACGCCAATTTTGGCGATGAAAGCGGGCCGGAAGAAATCATTAAATCCAGGAATACCAATTATTTTGCCAACTTCACCCTGGCATTTACCCTGTTCGACGGTGGTCGGATCAACCGCCAGATTAAGAATGCCCGGATTCAGGAATCTATGGCGTCCCTGGAGACAGAAGACATGAAGCTGTCATTGAGTAATGACCTGTTGAGTGCTCTGGATCGATATAATGTAAGAAAGAAGTTACTGCAAATATCGGAGGAGAGCCTTGAAAACGCTTCATTAAATCTGGATCTTTCCGAAGAAAGATATAACAACGGAACCATTAATTCATTCAACTACCGGGATATCCAGGTTAGTTATTTACAGGCTGCACTGCGTAACCTGGAATCGAAATTTGACCTTATCCAAACTGATACCGAGCTACTACGACTTACCGGAGGGATCCTGGAATCATTCGCAGGGCTGTAGATTGGTTTACTCAATCTCCTGCGGGGTAACTTGACCACCTTTTTGGGGTCACGAATACCCACTTTGGGTATGATATCCCCATCGCATACCAACTTATATTCAGGAGGTATACTTTTAAAACTCTGATTAGCAAATCTTTAATCTTTTACTGGTTTTGTGGCACAATTTTGACTCGTTACAGGGTAGATATTTTTTAACATTAAACATAGAAACATGAAACTACTAGCATTTTTATTAGCGCTTACCGTAGCTGGGTTTAACGGCTATTCGGCAACCAGCAACCCGTCTGTTGAGTTTGAAATTCAGCAGGAGAAAAAACAAATAGACAAAGAGGAGTTGCCGGAAAATATTACAGAGGAGTTTAACAAAAGTGTATACAAGGAATGGGCCATCGACAAAGTTTATATGTTGGAGGCTTCTAACGAAGTAACCTACGAACTACACTTGACTCAGAATGGTGAGACCATGATACTTTTGGCTGATTCACAAGGGGTATTGCAGCCAAAAGCTGATAGCTAGATACCGGTTTATCTGCTACGATGACTTGTTCATCGGAGAAAGGCCACGCAAACCGCGTGGCCTTTTCTTTTACTTGCACCACCAAAGTTTTGCTGATTTGTATATATTGATGACTGATATTACATTCCGGTTACAATTACCGGCAGGTACCATCCCGGCAGGATTTAAATAATAGATTTAATGGGCAAAGGAAGAATTCTAATAGTTGACGACGATCCAGCTTTTTGTCTGATGCTGGCTACTTTTCTGCAGAAGAATGATTATCAACCGTCCAAGGCGCATTCCGGGAAAGAATGCCTGGCCGCAATGGTTAAATCAGATTATGACCTGGTCCTGACGGATCTGAGATTACCTGATCTTAGCGGGATCGAAGTGCTTCAGGAAATCAAAAAGAAAGACAGGGATATTCCTGTGGTGCTAATGACGGGGTATGGTGAGATCAGAACAGCAGTTCAGGCCATGAAACTGGGTGCTTTCGAATATGTATCAAAACCGGTTAACCCGGATGAGATCCTAATGATCGTTAGTTCAGCACTGAGCTCTCTCTCAAACGGAACCAGCCGGCAGCGTGACAAATTGAAATTTGAGTATGTCACCGGAACCAGTAGTTTGGCGGTACAATTGGATCAATACATTGATCTGGTAGCACCCACCACTATGTCGGTTTTAATCAGGGGAGAGAGCGGTACCGGAAAAGAGTACGTGGCCCAGAAAATACATAGTCAAAGTGCCAGGAGTAAGGCACCATTTATAGCGTTAGATTGTGGCGCACTCAGTAATGAGTTGGCCGCCAGTGAGTTATTTGGACATGTAAAGGGGTCATTTACCGGTGCTGTGGGGGATAAGGAGGGGCAGTTTCAATTAGCCGACGGTGGCACCCTGTTTCTGGATGAAATTGGCAATTTGAGTTATGAGGTTCAGGTAAAATTGTTGCGTGCACTTCAGGAAAAAACCGTTAAAAAAGTAGGTGGAAAAGATGATATGGCGGTGGATGTCAGAATTATTGCCGCTTCCAATGAAGACCTCCGGCAGGCTGTCAGCCAGAAAGGGTTTCGGGAAGACCTGTATCACAGGTTAAATGAATTTGCACTGGAAGTGCCGGCGCTTAGGGATAGGGGCGAAGATATAGATGTGTTTGCGGATTTTTTTCTTGAGCGCTCCAATCAGGAACTTGGAAAGCAAGTTGCTGCATTCAGTGACTCAGTTAGTAAGGTATTTCATCAGTACCCGTGGCCTGGAAATGTCAGAGAGATGAAAAATATTGTTAAGCGGGCCGTTTTGCTTTGTTCCGGGCCGGAGATACAGGAGGAGCATCTTCCTGCAGAAATTGTATATGGTGATTTTGAACAACAGGCCAGCGCTGGAAGTGATCTGCGCAGTCAGACTGAGACCCAGGAGCGACAAATCATTCTTGAAGCGCTTGAAAAAACCAGATTTAACAAATCAAAAGCGGCAGAGCTACTAAAGATTGACCGGAAAACTTTGTACAATAAAATCCGGCACTATGGTATTGATAATTGATTGAGCAGTGCTCACCTGCCCATATGCGGGTTTTCATAGTATATCAATTAATTGAACTATTAATTAGTCCTATTGGTTATTTTTTCTGAATTACGGAAAACGTAGATTACCACTTCATTTATCGATACATCATCAAATCAGGAAAAATGAGATCAGTTTTTGTTTTAACCCTTATAGCCGCCAGTTTCGCATTAAGTGCTCAATCTTTCAGATCATTGGACAAAAGTCCCCTGGATGTTGCGTATTTACCAGATCACTTTGCTCATGACCGAAAGGCTGGTCAAACCGCTATTGTAAAAGTATACTACAGCCAACCACAGAAGAATGGCAGGGATATTTTTGGAGCCAAAGTGCCTTATGGAAAAGTGTGGCGTACTGGGGCCAATGAAGCAGTGGAGCTTAAAGCCTACCAGGACATTAAAATATCAGGAAATGATTTAAAGGCCGGCACCTACTCTCTTTTTACCATTCCTGAAGAAAAAGAATGGACGATTATTATTAATTCGGACCTCGACTATTGGGGTGCTTACAGCTACAATAAGGACCATGATGTATTTAGGGTAAAAGTTCCGGTTAAATCCCTTTCGGAAACTGTTGAAGCATTTTCCATAAGATTCGAAGATCTGGGAAACAATACCGCAGTAATGCGCCTAGGTTGGGACAAGACCGTGGCAGAGGTTCCAATCAGTTACTGATTGAAAGCTGTAAACAACAAATTCAAAGCAGCTTCAGGTGAATCTTTGCTGAATCCTGTGAAGGTTAGGGCAGGGCTGCTATTTCTTCCTCCAATTGGTGTAGAATTG
The DNA here is from genome assembly GCA_021604845.1 of Cyclobacteriaceae bacterium. Taxonomy (GTDB): domain Bacteria; phylum Bacteroidota; class Bacteroidia; order Cytophagales; family Cyclobacteriaceae; genus SZUA-3. The sequence goes on along the minus strand of BQJT01000288.1, from coordinate 686 downwards.
GTGCGGAAAGATCGATAATTTCTGCTACCTGCTGTTCCATATTCCCGGTGAATGCATTGGATTTGATGACATTTTCCAGATCGCGAAGTTTGAGTACGATATTACCTGCGTGAACATGTCCGAAAGAACTTACCAGTTTGTGCGCAACTTCTGCCACTTTATGCTCATCGTTGCTTTTGGCACCCTGGGATAGCTCTTCCATATTTTGTTTCAGATTTTGATGGAAAGTTTCCAGCATTGGTCTTAAAGCGTCGTCATCATCGCCTGAGAATTTTCTAAAATCGTCTAGTTTTAATTGAGCTTCCGCAATACCTTGGGTTGGTTGATTGTTGCCTTTCGAAAGTTGGTGTCCGTCGACCAATTCCAGGATCTGTTGATACAGGTCCTGTTCCTTAAATGGTTTCAGTACAAATCCATCAATTCCTGATTTACGAAATTTTGCCAGATCGTCCTCCATTACGTTTGCAGTAAGTGCCACGATAGGAGTCTTATTTTGCTGAAGATCGGGCAATGATCTAACATACTTGCTTAACTCAATGCCTCCAGCTCCTGGCATGTTTATATCAGTTAATATCAGGTCAAATGCCTGTTCTTTGACCTGTTCCATTGCCTGGCTGCCATCAGAACAGTAGGTGCCCTGCACCCCCCATTTATTTAGAATGGTTTGAATAAGCTGAATGTTGAAC
>BQJT01000287.1 GCA_021604845.1 Cyclobacteriaceae bacterium | reverse complement strand
CTATGGTTTCCAGTTGATACCTGTCCTTGATGAAGGGAAAAAGCCAGGTTAGGGCAAAGAAGAAAGTAAAATTGCTGCAAAAATATTGCCCCATGGCGAGCCACATATTTTTGGATTTCAACACGCTTAGAAAATTAATCTTTTCTTTGGTATTGACAGAGCTGCTGTCTTGCCTGGTACTAATTATAAGGTTTTTTTCAGCTTCAGAAATTCCCGGATGGTCTTCCGGGTTGTCTCTGAACCAGGCGTACCACACAATAGCCCAGGCTATTCCGGTCACCCCCAAAATAAGAAAGGAAAGTCTCCAGCCGTAGGCGCTTATCAGCCAGGCCACCGCTGGCAGTGCAAATGCCGCCCCAAGTCGCGACCCCGAAAAATTGATTCCGGTTACTATTCCTCTCTCATGTAAAGGTATCCAACTGTATACCGCCCTGGATATCCCCGGAAATGCTCCTGCTTCTCCCGCTCCGAAAAGAAATCGAACAATCAGTAATGAAACGAAATTAAACGCCGCCCCGGTAAGCGCGGTAAAGATAGACCAGAGTGTAACTATAGTGGCCAGTACTTTGCGTGGACCGAACCGGTCGGCAAAAATACCGGATGGCGTTTGGAACAAGGCATAGCCTAATGAAAATGTAGCCAGCACCCATCCCATTTGTTTTTCACTCAAATCAAGGGTACTGGAAATTGGGCCTTTGGCTACGGAGATACAGACCCGGTCAATGTAAAGCAGCAGTGCCAGCAGAAAAGTACCAGTCACCATAAGGTACCTTTTTGGAACCAATCCTGCTTTTGCTGAAACTTTCGTCACCTGCGGCATTTTAGTTTAGCCCACCACCTTTTCAGATTGAATGTAATTGACAATATTGTCGGCCACCTCCGAAGTGGAGGCTGACCCACCCAGATCCCTGGTAAGATTCCCATTTGCGGTGGCGTGTTCAATGCCGTCCATAATGTCCCGGGCTGCTTCAGCTTCACCTAAATGCTCCAGCATGATGGCAGCTGACCAGATTTGACCAATGGGGTTGGCAATATTATTACCGGCGATATCTGGTGCGGAACCATGGATGGGCTCAAACATGGAAGGAAACTCCTTTTCAGGATTAATGTTACCACTGCCGCCCAAACCGAGGCTGCCCATAATTGCGCCCCCCAGGTCAGAAAGAATATCACCCATCATGTTGGTGGTGAGGATTACATCAAAAACCTCAGGTTTCAGCACGAAGCTGGCAGAAGCATTGTCGATGTACATTTTGTCATAGGTGATGTCGGGATATTGTTCCGCTACTTCGGCGATCACCTGATCCCAGAATCCAAGAGTATATATCAGTGTGTTCGATTTGGTGACATTGGTTACTTTCTTCCTGCGCTTTCCGGCCAGTTTAAATGCGTAATGGGCAATACGTTCAACCCCCAAGCGGGTAACCATGCTGGTTTCTACCGCTACCCCATTGGCGGTGTCCGGGTATAAGATCTTACCATTTTGCACGAATTCACCCTCATTATTCTCCCGCAGTATCACAAAATCAATATCTTTTTTGGTTTTATTCCTCAGAGGACTTTGAATACCTGAAAACAGTTTTACCGGCCGGTAATTCACATACTGCTTAAGTTCCGTGCGTACCTTAAAAGTATAATCTCTTGCAGGCAGTTTATCATCCACCGCAGGCAGTCCCACCGCACCAAAGTATATGGCATCGAAACGCTTCAACTGCTCAATTCCATCCGGAGGCATGAATGCGCCATGATCCAGATAATAGCCTGCACCCCATGAAAAATTTTCAGTCAGCATTTCAAAACCGTGTTTTGCTGATACTGCGGATAATACCGAAACACCGGCCGGAACGATTTCTGATCCGATCCCATCACCGTTGACTACCGCTATTTTATAACTTCGACTCATTTTATTTTTATTTGCACAGTTTGCGCAACAATTTAATATAATGTTGGTAAAAATATGTGGTACGAAATTCCACGTATAAAAATAAAGCCAACTTTCAACCGGATATTACGCATGAAAAGCACGCATACCCTTGTTCTCTTATTATCAATAACCCTGATTTTCGAACTGCCAACCAATGGTCAGGCTGTTGAAAGCGTCCAACAGGCAACCGGTAGCCTGCTGAAAGTTGAGGCAGAAGATTTTTATAAGCAAACCAAAACTGATCAACGGAAATGGTATGTGGTTTCAGCGGGTTTTCAATCCGATCTGAAAAGCGAGGAAGATAGTTTACACCTGGATGACGCCAGCGGGGGTAAATACCTGGAAGTTCTTCCGGATACCCGTACCAATCATCAGGAGAAACTGGTGCATGGTGTAAACTTCAGCAATGAACCGGGAGTGATGGCAGTGGTTCACTACCAGGTAAATTTAACCGACACCGGAAGATATTATATATGGGTACGGGCTTACAGCACCGGCAGCGAGGACAATGGGGTGCACGTCGGAATGGATGGCCAATGGCCTGAATCCGGGCAACGAATGCAATGGTGTGAGGTGAAAAATTCATGGAAATGGGCCAGCAAACAACGTACCCGGGAGCAGCATTGCGGAGTACCTGGTTTAATCTATCTCGATGTTAAGAGCCCGGGAGCGCACGACATCCAGTTCAGCATGCGAGAAGATGGATTTGAAATGGACCAGTGGATCATGACCACCGACCCGGAGTATAATCCGTAAACAGCAGGTTCCGGCCCATGAAATCATGAGCATAACAAAGGAAATTCATAAGCACGGAAATTGGCTGGCCATAAACTCCAAAAAAAATAAAGCAGCAGCGGGTATCGGTCTTTTGACCGGACAACCGGACAGCACCATGCAACCTTCTTTGCAGTGGGTGAAAGTGATGGTCACCGGGTGGGATGCACTAATACGAAAACGGTGGTTGAGGACATTTATGGATTGGGAGCTATTAAAATAAATTCTTTGTATTATTGAGGGCACACAGCGGAATGTGAGAATATGGCTGAAAAAACCGCAGCGCTAACATCTGGAATTAGGATCGGGGCAGAGAACCTGGTATTACTGTCAGGCCCCTGTGCCGTTGAAGACTATGAGATCTGTTATGAAGTTGCCAGTAGCTTAAAGCAGACCTGTGAAAAACTGGACATCAAATATATATTCAAAGCCTCATTCGATAAGGCCAACCGCACATCAGCCGGTTCCTTCAGGAGTATCGGAGTGAACGAATCTCTGGATATTTTCAGGAGATTAAAAGAAGAACTAAACCTGCCGATTGTCACTGATATCCACGAATCTTACCAGGTACCGTTGGTGGCGGAGGTAGTTGATGTGTTGCAGATCCCGGCATTCCTTTGCCGGCAAACCGATTTACTGGTGGCCGCCGGAAATTCCGGTAAAGCGGTTAATATCAAGCGGGGGCAATTTATGGCACCGGAGGACATGCAGTACGCGGTGGCAAAGATCCATGGAACCGGCAATCAGAACGCCTGTCTTACCGAAAGAGGGGTATCATTCGGGTATCACAACCTGGTGGTGGATATGAGGGCGTTGCCCACCATGCGCCGGTTTGCCCCGGTAATTTTTGACGTGACCCATAGTGTGCAGCAGCCAGGAGGAGCAGGAGGCAGTTCAGGAGGTCAGAGAGAATTTGCACCATACCTGGCCCGGGCAGCAGCAGCGGTAGGGGTAGACGGCTTTTTTATTGAAACCCATCCCGAGCCGGATAAAGCAAGAAGTGACGGACCCAACATGATACCGCTGGCTGAGATGGAGGGATTTTTAAGGATGATTAAGGAGTTCTGGGAGTTGCAAAGAAAAACCAGCTAATCTGAATTTTTTTAAAATTAAAACATGAGTGAATTTCACAAATTGCAAAATGAATTGAAGGAAAATAGCAGCACCTGGCTGGTCACAGGAGTTGCCGGGTTCATTGGTTCACATTTACTCGAGCAACTGTTGAAACTCGGTCAGAAAGTGGTTGGTTTGGATAATTTCTCCACAGGCAACAGGAATAATCTGACATTGGTACAACAGGCAGTAAGTTCCGAGCAGTGGGATGGATTCGAGTTTCTAGAGGGGGATATACAAGAGTTTTCAACCTGCCAGCAGGTGGTTAAAAATGTGGATTATGTGCTTCATCAGGCGGCGTTGGGTTCGGTACCCAGGTCATTGGAAACACCACTGATTACCAATGCATCAAATATTACCGGATTCCTGAATATGTTGGAGGCGTCCAGACAGGCTAAGGTTAAGCGCTTTGTATATGCGGCTTCCAGCTCTACCTACGGAGATCATCCCGGCCTTCCCAAGGTGGAGGAAGCCATTGGAAATCCATTATCCCCATATGCGGTAACCAAATACGTCAATGAGCTCTATGCGTCAGTATTTGGTAAATGTTACCAGGTTCAAAGTGTAGGACTACGCTATTTTAATGTTTTTGGCCCCCGTCAGGATCCCAACGGAGCCTACGCAGCAGTGATACCAAAATGGATCGGATCCCTTATATCCGGAGAACAGGTATATATCAATGGAGATGGGGAAACCAGCAGGGACTTTTGCTATGTAGCAAATGCTGTGCAGGCAAATTTGCTGGCCGCAACCCAACCCATAAAAACCATTTCACCAGTATACAACGTTGCAGTTGGTGACCAAACTACGTTAAATCAATTGTTTGAAAAGATCAAAGCAAGATTGGCAACCTATAACAATGTTATGAGTGAAGCCAAAGTAGCATATCAGGATTTCAGAGACGGAGATGTAAGGCATTCCCTGGCAGATATTTCAAAAATAGGCACGCAACTGGGATACCATCCGGAATTCCGAATTAATCAGGGGCTTGATCAAACAGTGGCCTGGTTTTGGAAATCTGCTACTTAGCGGATTGCAGAGCAAGGTTCGGAATATTCAGCTGCCGAAGAAATTCACCCTGAAAATGGTTCAAAATTTGTACAGTAAAATGGTATTCTTTCGAGCTATTGATTGGGGAATACCAGATAATAAGTGAAATAAGTAATATGAAGAACGCACTTAAAAAAGTTACTCCAAGATTTGTATTGGAATATGTTAGGAAACTTAAGTCGCTTTTTTTAAAGCCAGGATTAATGGGAAACACTCCAAAAGAAATCTTTAATAATATTTATAAGTCAAACCATTGGAAAGGAGTTACCAGCGTATCAGGTACTGGATCTGATAATTCACAAACTAAAATTGTAATACAGTCCATCGATTTCCTAATTAAGGAATTTGATATAAAATCCGTATTGGATTTGCCTTGTGGTGATTTTACTTGGAT